>JASGFT010000001.1:0-90357 GCA_047605425.1 Burkholderiaceae bacterium
TCCGACGACGCCTGCCGGATCCGGCTCCTTGCGTCACACTGGCTTCCGGATTAGCATACGCCGTATGACAGACGCCAAAACCCTGCTGCGCGTCAACGCTCGCTTCGACCACGTGGCCGAGGAGCACCTGCGCTATATCGTGGAGCACACCGGCATGAACGTCAGCGATGCGCTCAAGGAATCGGTCGCGCAGTTCTACGCGCGTCTGCGCGCCGAACGCGCTGCGCCGTTCGAGACCATGCAGTCATTGGGTCTGGTCGGGGCTTGGGCCGGTGGCGACCCGGATGCCTCGGAAAGTGTCAAACAGGTCGTTGCCGACGTGCTCCAACGCAAGCAGGGCCCGCGATGATCCTGGCCGACAGCGGCTACTGGATCGCCCTGTTCGACCGCGACGACCGTCACCACGCACGGGCCGTCGAGGTGTCCCGCGATCTGCGCGAGCAATTGGTGCTCACCTGGCCCGTGCTGACCGAAACGGTGTATTTCCTGGGTGCGCGCTACGGCAGCGACGCGGTACAGCGCTTCCTCGAACTCGGCGAGCACGGCGGCTATCGCATCCATCCGCTGAACGAGCACGACCTGCCGCGCCTGCGCGCGTTGACGAAGAAGTACGCGAGCTTGCCGATGGACCTGGCCGACGCCTCCCTGGTGTTGCTGGCCGAACAGACCGGCGAGGGCCGCATCCTTTCCACCGACCAGCGGAGCTTCCGCACCTACCGCTTCAAGCACCGCAAGCCGTTCCGAAACCTGCTGCTCGGTTGAGCATTGGACGTTTCGACCGCTGACGTGCCACAGATGACGGATACGACCCAGTCAGCTATCTGGCAGCCGTCTTTCGCGGCCGTCCGCCCTTGGCGCCGTTGGCCCGAGCGGCGCCCGCCTTCGCCTCGGACGTGCCCTGCCCGGCACGCCGTGCCACCCAGGCTCGGGTGCCGAACAAGCCCGCCATCAACCCAGGCAAGGACAGGTCCACGTCCAGCGCTTCCCAGTGCAGCCCATAGCCATGCCCGAGGATCTCGACCGCGGCCAGTTGCTCGTCGGTCGCGGTATCCAGCCCCTGAGCCAAGCGCGGCGGAAAGGCGAACGTGCAACCATTCTCCAAATCGACGATCACCCGGCCCGATGCCCGGTCGTAACGCGCCCCCACGGCTCGCGGCTCACTGGCGCGGGCGACGCGGCCACGTTCGACGGCGGCATCGATCCATGCATCACTCGACTCGACCATGAATCGCCCTCCAGCGCTCCAAGAACTCGGCTTGCGGCTCGAACATGACTAACAGAATGGTGGTTGTGTTTCATGAAAACCCAACTTGATAGGTTTTTCAAGATCCACGATCTTGCCCTCGTCCGCTCTCGACCCGAACGACGCCCCCCCTCGTCGCAGCAACCGACCCGAAGCCGAAATCACCGGGCGCTGGCAAGGTCGACGGGCATTCCAGTATCGTGTCCGGATCGCTCCCTCCCCTTTTCGACTGGATGACCCGATGGCCAACCGCAAGACCATGCTACTGACCGGCGCGAGCCGCGGCATCGGACACGCTACCGTCAAGCACTTCGGCGCCGCCGGCTGGCGCGTGTTGACGGTGTCCCGCCAGCCGTTCGACGACAATTGCCCGTGGCCCGAGGGCCGCGACAATCACATCCAGCTCGACCTCGCCGACATCGACAGCATCGAGCGCGGCATCGCCGAGATCCGCTCGCGCCTGGCGCGCGGCCAGCTCGATGCGATCGTCAACAACGCGGGCATCTCGCCCAAGCGCGGCGACGGCTCGCGCCTGGGCGTGCTGGACACCGACTTCGCGACGTGGGTCAAGGTGTTCAACGTCAACCTGTTCTCGACCGCGCTGCTGGCGAGCGGCCTGTTTCCCGAGCTGAGCGCCGCCAAGGGCATCATCGTCAACGTGACGTCGATCGTCGGCTCGCGCGTGCACCCGTTCGCCGGCTCGGCCTATGCCGCGTCCAAGGCGGCGCTGCTGGCGCTGACGCGCGAGATGGCGCACGAGTTCGGCCCGCACGGCATCCGCGTCAACGCGATCGCGCCGGGCGAGATCGACACGTCGATCCTGTCGCCGGGCACCGCGACGATCGTCGAACGCGACATCCCGATGCATCGGCTCGGCAAGCCCGAGGAGGTGGCGGCGACGATCTACTTCCTGTGCACGGCCGGCGCCGGCTACATCAACGGCGCCGAGATTCCGATCAATGGCGGGCAGCATGTCTGAGGCCGCGGCCGGCATCAGTCCATTCCAGCAATCGCCGCATGCCGACCGCTACCGATGCTAGACTGGCCACGAGCCCTATGCGGAGACTCGTCAACCATGAGTACCCGAACTGACGCCCTGCTGGACACGGTATTAGCGCTTCCTCCTGACGAGCGATCCGAACTCGTGATTGCCCTCCTCGATAGCCTCGAGGACGACGATCCTCAAAGTATTACCGACGCATGGCGTGACGAAATTCGTCGACGCAAGGAAGACATTGAGGCAGGAAGGGTTCGTCTTGTCCCGTGGACCGAAGCTCGAGATCGCCTTCTCGCACTGTGAACCACCTCCCCGTTCGACTCAGCGAAACTGCCGAGATCGACATCACGGAAGCTTTCAAGTGGTACCAGAATCGGAGCCGCAAGGCAGCAGAATCCTTTCGTACCGAGATCCTCAGCGCCATCGACCGTCTTGCCTCAGCGCCTGACTCGTGGAAGACCGATGAGGATGGCAACCATCACTTCGTCCTGAAGCGCTTTCCATTCAGCGTTGTCTTCGCGCTGACTACCGATGCAATTGTCATTATTGCCGTTAGCCACCATCGCAGACGGCCGGGATACTGGCGCTCCCTATCGGCATAGGACACCGAGGAAATAGCGTATCAGTAGCGATCGCCATCCCGCATCGAACGCAAAATATCTGCAGTGTGCACGGTCTCCTACGAACTCAAGGCGACGCTTCGCTGCGCGGCATACCGATCACGCGGACTTTCCCGCCCGCTAACCTCCGCCAAAGCGGTGCCGGCATGCGCAGGATCGGGCGCCTGGCGCCACGGCTGCCCGATGAAGCGAACCAGCTCCGTTTCGGCAACCGGCGGCGAGTAGAAATAGCCCTGCACCATCGTGCCGCCCAGCCTGCGCAGCGCCATCATCTCGTCCTCGGTCTCTACCCCCTCGACGACGCAGTCGAGGCCCATGTCCCGGCTCAGCGCCAGCAGCGACTTGACGATCTTGGCGCTCGTCTGGTTGCGATGCAGGCCGACGACGAAACTGCGGTCGATCTTGATCTTGGTCAGCGGCAACGCATGGAGCCGCGACAGCGACGAGTAGCCGGTGCCGAAATCATCCAGCGAGATGCCGCATCCCAGGCGCTGGAGCATGTTGGCGGCCTTCTGGACCTGCTCGAAATCGTGGCCGAATGCCGTCTCGGTGATCTCGAGATCGAGGCGCGAGGGATCGAGACCGCTGCCTTCGATGATGCGGATGATCGCCAGCATCCCGTCCGGGGAGCTCAGGTCATAAGCGGAGAGATTGAACGACAGACGGATCTCGGCCGGCCAGGAGGCCGCGGCGGCCAGCGCTTTCTTCAACAGCGGCTGGGTCAGCCGGCCGATGATGCCGGCCCGCTCCGCGACGGGAATGAACTGGCCCGGAGAGACCTTCCCCAGCGTGGGACTGGTCCAGCGCGCCAGCGCCTCGAAAGCCAGCGTCGTCGCGTCGGCCACGCCGACGATCGGCTGGAACACGACCTCGAACTCGGCCTCGATATCGGCCAGCTTCAGCGCCTGCTCGATCCGCGCATCGAGGTGGATGGCGTCGACGTGCTGCTTGGAGAACAGCGTCGGCTGGCCGCGGCGGTCGCCGCGCTTGCCGTCGAAAAGCGCGTAGTCGGCATGCTCGAACAACTCGGCCGGGCTCTTCGCCAGATCCGGGTAGACCGCGAAACCGATCGATCCGGCGATCTGGACGTGCGCCTCGGCCAGCTCGAAGGGCGCGCGAAGCGCATCGCACAGCACCGCGCCGATCCGGAGCAACTCGTCCTCGCGATCGACGTTATGGACGATCAGCGCGAATTCATCGCCGCCGAGCCGGGCGATGTAGATGCCGTCCCGCCGGCACAGCGACGCCAGCCGCTCACCCACCTCGATCAGCAGCTTGTCGCCGAACGGGTGCCCATACAGATCGTTGACGGGCTTGAAACCATCCAGATCGATGACCCCCAACGCCAGGCGCGAACCGATTGTCGTCGACGCCTCGACCGCGCTCTCCAGCTCGGCGAAGAACGCGCGACGATTGGGCAGATTCGTCAAAGAATCCAGGTTGGCCAATTGGAAATTGGCGTTGCTCAGGGCTTCCGTCTGAACCTGGGCTTCGATCAGCCGGGTGAAATCCCGATGATTGATGTTGATCATGACGAGGAGCCCGATCGCGACGACGGTGGTGATCGTCGAAGCCGCCAGCAACGACGGTATGCCGGTCAAGCCGAAATGGACGATGAACCCGACGTTCACGACGGAGAAGACGATATACGCCGACCGCCTGTTGTGCATCAGGCAGAAAATGCAAGCCATGTTCGACGTGGCCAGAAAGAATGCCAGCAGCGATTTCCTGTAGGCGTCTCCGTACGGATAGAGAACGATGACCCAGCCGACGAACCCGATCGCCATCAGCGCGGCCAGGATATTGGATTGCCGCGCCGCCTGGTTCGCGATATCGACCGTCGGCTCGGTACGGCGCGCGGTCCAGAATCGCGCGCAAGCCGCGCTCGCCACGGAAATGATGGCCGGGAAAACAATTGTCGTCGCAAAGGGCGCGTGCCCGAAGAAAACCGCAGCCACCGCCCATGTACCGGTCATCAACATGACGTACATCATCGGCATCTGCTGCGTGAAGGCGCGGTACTGCGCCAGCGCGAGATAGGTTTTTTCCGTCGCCGGCGATCCGCCGCCCGAGAATCGCCGAATCAGCTCTTTCAGCTTCGCAGCAGCTCTCCACGGCAATGATGCTGCATCGGCCGACATTTCAACTCTCCGCGATCTTCACTCGAGCACCCGCGATCCTCGCGCAGGCGAGATGGCATGCAGAACTCCATCGATGACGTCTCGAATGTCAGGCTCTGTCACGCAGACCATTCTAGACCGCATGCCTGTGACCGATCCGGCCGTATATCGCCCAGCTTCAGCAGATCATCGGATTCATCGATATCGACGCGAAGCACCCCGGGGTGCCGATCGGTTCGCGCGCCATCGCCGAATCGATCGGCGCGTCCTCGGGGCGGAAGGAGAACGCATCAATCCGCGTCGCGCAGCATCTCGCCGATCTCGCGCAGCATCTCCGGCGTGTGATGCGGGTCGATCTGGTGCCGCAGGCCGATGATCGTGTGCAGCCGCGCGCCCGGAATCGCGCGGGCCGTCGCGCGGCCGCCGCTCGGATCGACCATCAGGTCGCGGTCGCCGTGCAGCACCAGCGTCGGCACCTGGATGCGGCGCAACACGGCCGTGCGGTCGCCCGATTTCTGGATCGCGGCCAGTTGCCGTGCGACCCCTTCCGTCTCGACCTTGCCGCCGTTGCGGTCCCACGCGCGCTGTGCGTACTCGGTCCACGTCTGCACCATGCCCGGCACCGACGGATCGCCGATGTGGCGGAACATCGTCAAAAAACGCTGCACGGCCTGCTCGCGCGTGCGCGTCAGGCCCGCCCGGGCCATCACGCGCAGCGTCGACGGCGAGGGCCGGCCTACCCACGGCTCGCCGGTCGTCGAGAAGATCGAGGTCAGCGACGCGATCAGCTCGGGATGCCGCGCCGCCATCATCTGCGCGATCATCCCGCCCATCGACATGCCGATCACGTGCGCGCGCCGGTATCCGAGCTGCACGACCAACCGGATCAGGTCGTCGGCCATGTCGTCCAGGTCGTAGCTGGAGGCCGTCGGCTGGGCGAACAACTGGCGCAGGCGGTTCGGCGCGCGGGTGTTGACCCGCGACGAGCGGCCGACGTCGCGATTGTCCGGCGTGAGCACGCAGTAGCCGAGATCGACGAGCCCCTGAACGAAGTACATCGGCCACGACAGCGATTGCATGCTCAGCCCCGACACCAGCACGACGACCGGGTCGTCCGGAAAACCGTGTTGCTGGTAGCAGATCTGCATGCCGTCGGGCAATTCGACGAAGCGGTCGGGCGCTTCCTGGTTCGTCAGGTCGCCGTCGCGCGGCGTCGCGTCATCGGTCGTCGGTTTGAGACCATCGTCTGCCATATCGTTGTTCTCCTGTGCATCATGCGGCGGCATCCGTCGCGCGTCCGAAACAGCACTGTACGGGCAATCGGCTAACCTTGAGGCTTGGATCATTCCGACAGTTACGAGACCGACGTGCCCACGCCTTTGCCTCATTACGCCCCGCCTCCGGCCCCGATCATCGATCGCGTGCTGCTGACCAACGACGACGGCATCCACGCGCCCGGCCTGAAGGTGCTCGAGGAAATCGCCCGGCAGGTCGCGCGCGAGGTCTGGATCGTGGCGCCCGAGCACGACCAGAGCGGCGTGTCGCACGCGATCAGCCTGCACGCCCCGCTGCGGGCCGTGCCTTATGGCGAGCGGCGCTTCGGCGTCGGCGGCACGCCCGGCGATTCGGTCGTCGTCGCGCTGCGCCACCTGATGAAGGACACGCCGCCGGACCTGGTGCTGTCGGGCGTCAACCGCGGCGGCAACCTGGGTGTCGAGACGGTGTTCTCGGGCACTGTCGGCGCGGCGATGACGGCGTTGCTGCTCGGCCAGCGCGCGATCGCGATGAGCCAGACCTTCACCGACTTCCAGACGATCCGCTGGGAGAACGCTCGCACGCTCGGCGCCGGCGTCGTGCGACGGTTGCTGGCCGCGCCCTGGCCGGGCCAGGTCTGCCTGAACGTGAACTTTCCGGATCGCGCGCCCGAGGACACCGGTCCGATGCAGGCGACCCGCCAGGGCGCCGGCCGCGTCGAGCACATCGACGTCGACGCGCGCACCGACCCGCGCAACATCCCTTACGTGTGGATGCGTTTCCAGCGCGGCCCGCGCGACAACCCGCCGGACAGCGAGACCGAGATCGTGCTCGACGGCGGCGTGTCGGTGACGCCGCTGGCGTTCGAGCGCACCGATCAGCAGGCGCTGGCGACGTTGAAATCGGCGTTGAACGGCACCGCCTGAATTCGCGCCGGCCGCCGCCGCGTCGGCCCCGCGAAATGAAAAGGCCGCCTCGCGGCGGCCCTCCGGTCATCCGGTCATCCGGTCATCCGGCTTCGACCGGCGTCGATCAAGCCTTGCGCTTGAACACCTGGCGGAACTTGTGCAGCAGCGGCTCGGTGTAGCCGCTGGGCTGCCGCTCGCCTTCGAACACGAGCGCCATCGCGGCCTGGAATGCCGTCGAGTCGTCGTAGTTGGCGGCCATCGGGCGGTACTGGGCGTCGCCGGCGTTCTGGCGGTCGACGACCTTGGCCATGCGGCGGAAGGTCTCGAGCACCTGGTCCTTGGTGACGATGCCGTGGCGCAGCCAGTTGGCGATGTGCTGGCTCGAGATGCGCAGCGTGGCGCGGTCTTCCATCAAGCCGACGTCGTGGATGTCGGGCACCTTCGAGCAGCCGACGCCCTGTTCGACCCAACGCACGACGTAGCCGAGGATGCCCTGCACGTTGTTGTCGAGCTCGGCGCGCTTGTCGTCATCGCTCCAGGACGGCGAGTCGGCGACCGGCACCGACAGCAGGCCGGCCAGCAGCTCATCCTGCACGCTGTCCAGCGGCGTGCGCTCGAGCTCCTGCTGGATCGCCTGCACGTCGACCATGTGGTAGTGCAGCGCGTGCAGCGTCGCGGCCGTCGGCGACGGCACCCACGCGGTGTTGGCGCCGGCCTTCGGATGCGCGATCTTCTGCTCGAGCATCGCCGCCATCAGGTCCGGCATCGCCCACATGCCCTTGCCGATCTGCGCCTTGCCGCGCAGGCCGCAGTCCAGGCCGACCAGCACGTTGCTGCGCTCGTAGGCGGCGATCCATTTCGACGACTTCATGTCGCCCTTGCGCACCATCGGGCCGGCCAGCATCGACGTGTGCATCTCGTCGCCGGTGCGGTCGAGGAAGCCGGTGTTGATGAAGGCGACGCGCGCCGGCGCGGCGGCGATGCAGGCCTTGAGGTTGACGCTGGTGCGGCGCTCCTCGTCCATGATGCCCATCTTGACCGTGTCGGGCGCCATGCCCAGCAGCTTCTCGACGCGGCCGAACACCTCGCTGGCGAACGCGATCTCGGCCGGGCCGTGCATCTTGGGCTTGACGATGTAGACCGAGCCGGTGTGCGAGTTCTGCTTGCGCTGCAGGTCGTGCAGGGCCGCCAGGCAGGTGAGCACCGCATCCATGATGCCTTCGGGGATCTCGTTGCCGTCGCGGTCGAGGATCGCCGGGTTCGTCATCAGGTGGCCGACATTGCGCACGAACATCAGCGAACGGCCCTTGAGCGTCAGCTCGCCGCCGCCGGCCGCCGTGTACTGGCGATCGGCGTTGAGCCGGCGCGTGAACGTCTTGCCGCCCTTGCTGACCTCTTCGGTCAGCGTGCCCTTGAGCAGGCCGAGCCAGTTGCGATAGACGCCGACCTTGTCCTCGGCGTCGACGGCGGCGACCGAGTCCTCGCAGTCCATGATCGTCGTCAGCGCCGCTTCGAGCAGCACGTCCTTGACGTGCGCGGAATCGGTCTTGCCGATCGCATCGTCGGCGTCGATCTGGATCTCGAAATGCAGGCCGTTGTTCTTGAGCAGGACGGCGGCGGGCGACTCGGCCGGGCCCTGGTAGCCGAGGAACTGCGCCGGCGTCTTCAGCGAGGTGTCGCCGTCGCGGGTCTTGACGACCAGCTTGCCGCCGTCGACCGCGTAGCCGGTGGCGTCGGCGTGCGAGCCGCCGGCCAGCGGCGCGGCCTGGTCGAGGAACTCGCGGGCGCGGGCGATGACCTGCGCGCCGCGCACCGGGTTGTAGCCGCTGCCCTTGACGGCGTCGCCGGTCTCGGGGATCGCATCGGTGCCGTACAGCGCGTCGTACAGGCTGCCCCAGCGGGCGTTGGCGGCGTTCAGCGCGTAGCGGGCGTTGTCGACCGGCACGACGAGCTGCGGGCCGGCCTGCTCGGCGATCTCGCGATCGACGTTGGCCGTCGTGACCTTGACATCCCCGGGCACCGGCAGCAGGTAGCCGATCTTTTCGAGGAACGCGCGATACGCGGCCGCGTCCTTGATCGGACCGGGGTTGGCGCGATGCCAGCCGTCCAGCTCGGTCTGCAGCCGGTCGCGCTCGGCCAGAAGCTGGCGGTTCTTGGGCGCCAGGTCGTGCACCAGCTCGCTGAAACCCGCCCAGAACCTGGCCGACTCCAGGCCGGTGCCGGGCAGGGCTTCCTTCTCGACGAAACTGTCCAGAATCGCGGCCACTTTCAGGCCGCTGCGTTCGATGCGATCGCTCATCACTTGGCTCCAGGGTTCTCGTGCGGGGGACCTTCGAGCGGGCCGGCGCGGGGGGCGGCGACGCGAGGTCCAGGGTCGAGATGATACGGGATCATTGGAAGAACCCAGGCCAACCGGAGCCGGCGGCGTCGGAAGCCGAGGGGAGGCACCGTCCCTCCGAGCCGCGTCGAGCCAGATCGAGAAACCGGCTGGGCGTCCGCCCGAACCGCCGCTTTTCGATCGTGATACCGTGCTGGCCCGACAGGAATATCTTCTTCGGTTCCGTCCGTGAAGTTCAAGCAGTCCCGCCTCTACCAGATCGAATGCGCTCGCCGAACGCTGGCCTTGCTGGCGAACGATCTGCCTCTGACGGCGCGACGCGGCCCGATTCCTTCCGGCAAGCCCAGGATCGGCATCCTCAAGCGCGGCGGAATCGGCGATTGGATCGTCTTCCATCAAGCATTGGAGAGCATCGCGAACGACGCTCCCGATGCGGAAATCTCGGTGTTCGCCGAAAAGCAGAACGCCGAGATAATCAACCTCCTCGAGTTGGTCGATCACTTGCACATCATCGACCCCAACGCGCTCCGCAAGAACGCTCTCAAGAAGCGCACGCTGTTGAACCAGGTCAGGCAATCGGGTTTCGATGTGTGGATCGACGCCGACCTGTCCCGCACCAGGTTGGGCGACGCGATGGCCCTGGCCTGCCGCAGCCCGATCCGGATAGGCTACGCCGCGAACCACACTGCCCCCTGCCATGCCTGGTTGCAGACCAGGCTGTTCAACCACTTGATCCCGGACAATTTCGGCAAGACGCACATGTCCGTGCGCATGCTGGAAATTTCGAAGCGGTTTCGGGAAATCTGGCCGATCGACGGGGCCGCGATGTCTCGGGATGTCCGGGAGCGCAAGATTTCCGGTCTGCGGCGTTTCGCCTGGAGCGGGCATGCCTCGAACGTCATGATCGTTGCGCCCAGCGCCAGCATTGCGATGCGAATCTGGCCGATCGAGCGCAGCGCCGACGTCATCGAGCACCTGCATCGTACGCGTGGGCTCAAGCCCGTGATCGTCGGCGGCCCGGCCGACCAGGCCGTCTGCCGACGATTGCTGGCCATGGTCCGGGACACGGGGGCGGTCGACATGTCCGCCCGGCTCTCGCTGGTGCAAAGCCTGGCGCTGATCGGCGAATCGCGGCTGCTGCTCGCCAACGAAAGCGGCCCCATGCATATGGGACGCGCGCTGGGCACGCCGACCGTCGTCGTCGCATCGGGCGCCGATTTCACCAACTACCTGCGATACCCGGAGCAGCGCGCCAACTACCGCGTCGTCACGGCCGAGGACGACTCATGCTTCGACTGCAGTTGGCAATGCATCTACAAGCGTTCGACCCGGCAGGCCATCAAACCCTGCCTGGATGCCATCCGCAGCGATGCCGTCATCGACGCGATAGAGTCGATGCTGGACGCGCCGCGCGACGATCGACCGGGCCCATGACGATGGCGGCGACGGAGTCAATCCGTAACGCGCTCCCGACCGGTCGCGGACGGCTTGCCGACGCCTGACTCGACACCCGCTTCGGCCCCCGGGCCGGGCCGCACGCGCACCTGCGTGGCCCGCAGCGGCTCGCCGCATTCGGAGCACACCATCACCGGATCGAAATCCCGTCCGCAGCCGCGATGCCTGTGCAGCAGCGGGCGGCCGGCCGGCTCGGCCATGTGCGCGTCGCCCCAGTGGACGATCGCCATGACGACCGGATACAGGTCCAGGCCCTTGGGCGTGAGCCGGTATTCGTGGCGCGTCGGCCGCTGCTGATACGGCTCTTTGGCGAGCACGCCCGCGTCGACGAGCTTCTTCAGGCGGCTGGCCAGCAGCGGGCGCGTGATGCCGAGCCGCTGCTGGAATTCTTCGAAGCGGCGCACGCGCAGGAAGCAGTCGCGCAGGATCATCAGCGTCCAGCGGTCGCCGATGACCGAGACGGTGCGGGCCATCGAGCACGCCTCGCGATCGAGATCGTTCCAACGCATCGAGGTCTCCCGGCTGCAACGGGCGATGACGGCGACCGCGGCGGCGGCCTTACCCCTTGGCGGCGACGATCGCTTCCTCGACGTCGCGCAGCTTGTCCTTGCCGAACCAGATCTGGTCGCCGACGTAGAACGTCGGCGAACCGAAGGTGCCGCGCTCGACCGACTGCTGCGTGTTGTCGGCGAGCGTGGCCTTGACCTGCGCATCGCCCACCAGCGCCAACAGCTCGTCGACCGGCAGGCCGGACTCGGTCAGCGCGGCCTTGACCACCGACGGATCGTCCATCTTCTTCGGCTCGCGCCACATGTGCCGGTAGACCTCGTCGACGTAGCGCTCGAACACGCCGAGCCGCTGCGCCGCGACCGCGCCGCGCATCAGCATCAGCGTGTTGACCGGAAAGTTCGGGTTGAACGTGAACGGCAGCTTGTGGCGCTCGATGAAGCGGCGCATCTCGAGCCGCTCGTAGTCGAGCTTGTTGCGGATGCCGGCCATCGATTCGGCCGGCGAGCGGTTGTTGGTCAGCTTGAACACGCCGCCGAGCAGCACCGGCACGTAGCGAAAGCGCGCGCCGGTGCGCTGCTCGATGCCCGGGATCATCAGATGGCTGAGGTAAGCGTTGGGGCTGCCGAAGTCGAAATGGAATTCGGGTTCGATCATGAGGGTCTCCCTTTTCTGTTCGCTTGCTGCGGTTCACCATTTCTCGCCGAATGGACGGATCTCGCGCTCGAAGCTCCACGCGTCGCGCGGCTCCTGGTAGATCTGCCAATAAGCGTCGGCCACCGATTCGGGCCGCATCAGCCGGCCCGGATCGAGATTGGCCAGCGCCTCGTCGCCTTCGCGTTCGCGGATCCGCTCGCGCACCCACGCGGTGTCGACGCCCGAATCGATGATCAGGTGCGCGACGTGGATGTTCTTCGGCCCCAGCTCGCGCGCCGCGCTCTGCGCGACGGCGCGCAGGCCGAACTTGGCGCTGGCGAAGGCCGCATAGCCGATGCCGCCGCGCAGGCCCGCGGTGGCGCCGGTCAGGAAGATGTGGCCCTGTCCGCGCGGCAGCATCAGCCGCGCGGCTTCGCGCGTGGTCAGGAACCCCGCGTAGCAGGCCATCTCCCAGACCTTGCGGAACACGCGCTCGGTCGTGTCCAGCAACGGGAAGTTGACGTTGGCGCCGACGTTGAATACGCAGACCTGCAAGGGCGCGGCCTCGTCGGCCTCGCGCAGGAACGCGGTGACGTCCTCCTCCTTGCGCGCGTCGAGCCCGCGGGCGGTGATGCTGCCGCCGGCCGCCCGCACCTGCTCGACCAGCGGCGCGAGCTTGTCGGCCGTACGCCGGCCGGCGAACACGTGAAAGCCCTCGGCCGCGAACTTCCGGACGATCGCGGCGCCGATGAAGTCGCCGGCGCCGATGACGGCGACCGAGGCCTGTCTGGATGGCATGGATGTCTCCCGATGATGGACGCGAACACGCGAAGGCGAAGACGGATGCGGACGTGGCCACTGGCGGCCCGGCCCGCGCGTTCGTCGATCGACGCATAGTAAGTTTTATTTCAACACTTTCTGCAGGCAATTATGCCAATGCCCGCGCGGCGCCCGATAGCCTCGGGTGATCAGCCCCGCTCGACGACGCGGCCTGAAGCGACGCTGCGTGCTACCTGAACCCCAGCGAGTGCGGCAGCCACGTCGACAGCGCGGGGATCGCCGTCAGCAGCGCCAGCACGACGAGCTGCGCCCACAGGAACGGCCACAGCTCGCGCACCAGGTCACGCATCGGCACGTTGGTCGTCGACGACACGACGAACAGCAGCCCGCCGACCGGGGGCGTGATCATGCCCAGCGTGAGGTTGACGATGACGACGATCGCGAAGTGCGTCGGGTCGATGCCCAGCGCGGCGGCGATCGGCGCGAGGATCGGCACCAGGATCATCACGCCGGGCAGCGGCTCCATGAAGATGCCGAACAGCAGCAGCAGGACGTTGACCGCGATCAGGAAGCCCACCGGCCCCATGTTCCAGTCGACGATCATCTTGGCCAGCGCCTGCGGCGCGCCCTCGATCGTCAGGATCCACGCGAACGCGTTCGACGCGGCGACGATGATCAGCACCGAGGCGGTCAGCAGCGCCGAGCGGGCGAGGATCTCGGGCAGCGCCGACCACGCCAGCGTGCGGTAGATCCACTTGCCGCAGGCCAGCGCGTAGAACACGGCGACGACCGAGGCTTCGGTCGGCGTGAACACGCCGAAGCGGATGCCGACCAGGATGATGACGAGCAGGAACAGCGCGGGCAGCGCCTTCCAGGTATCGCGCAGCATCTGGCGGCCGCTGGGCCGCGGCTCGGTGCTGCGGTAGCCGCGCTTGCGGCAGATCAGGTAGTTGACCAGCGCCATCGCCAATGCGATCAGCAGGCCCGGGATCACGCCGGCGACGAACAGCGCGCCGACCGACACCCGCTCGTCCTGCAGGCAGTAGATGATCATGATGATCGACGGCGGGATGATCGGCCCGACGATCGCCGTGCTGGCCGTCAGCGCCGCCGGATACGGACGGCCGTAGCCGGCCTTCTCCATCATCCGGATCATCATCGCGCCGGGCCCCGCGGCGTCGGCCAGCGCCGAGCCCGAGATCCCGGAGAAGATCGTCAGCGACAGGATGTTCGCGTAGCCCAGGCCGCCGCGCAGGTGGCCGACGAACTGGATCGCGAAGCGCAGCAGCACCTGCGTCAGCGCGCCGCCGGTCATCAGCTCGGCGGCCAGGATGAAGAACGGCACCGCCATCAGCGGAAAGCTGTCGATGCCGCTGAACAGCTCCTTGATGACGACCAGCAGCGGATACTTGCCGCCGGCCAGCAGCGCCAGCGTGGCCGAGCCGGCCAGCGCGAAGGCCACGGGCACGCCCAGGGCCAGCAGCACGATCACGGCGATGAACAGGACGATCGACATCGGAGCTCCGGGCGCGGCGATCCGGCCGGCTTCAGATCGACGCCGCGGCGTCGGCGTTCATCTCGGACGACGCCAGGTACTTGCGCGTGACGATGTAGCGCCGGGCCACCAGCGCGAGGTGGACCATCAGCAGCACGAAGCCGATCGGCAGCGCGCTGTACACCCATGCGAACGAGACGCCGGTGACCGGCGTGGTCTGGTACTGCGTCGCTTCGAGGTAGTGCAGGCCGTGCCAGGCCATCGTCGCGAAGAACACCATCAGCAGCACGACGATCGCCGCGCGCAGCAGGCGCCCGGCGCCGCCCGGCAGCCTGTCGTGCAGATCCTCGATCGCGATGTGGCCGCCGAAGCGCAGCACCAGGCCCGCGCCGAGGAACGTGATCCAGATCATCATGTGCCGGCTGACCTCCTCGGCCCAGACCAGCGACTCGTTGGTCGTGTAGCGCAGAACGACGTTGGCGAACACCATGCACGCCATCGCGGCGAGCATCAGGATCAGCAGCCAGCGATTGGCCGCCACCAGCCATCGTTCGAACGCGGCCATCACTGGACCGCCGCGATCCGGTCGAGCAGCGCCTTGCCGAACTTGGTCTGGTACTGCTGGAACGCCGGCGCCAGCGCGGCCTGGAACGGCGCCTTGTCGGCGATGCGGTTGACCTGCATGCCGGCGGCCTTCATCGCCTCGACGCCCTTGGCGTCGACGTCGTCGACGAACGCGCGCATCGCCTGGGCGCCCTGCTTGGCGCCGTCGGTGAACACGGCCTTGTCGGCGTCCGACAGCTTGGCCCACAGCTTCGGCGAGACGAGCAGCACGGCCGGCGAATACACGTGATCGGACAAGGTCAGGTACTTCTGCACCTGGTTGAGCTTGGCCGAGACGATGACCGACATCGGGTTCTCCTGGCCGTCGATCGTGCCCTGCTGCAGCGCGCCGGTGACCTCGGGCCAGGACATCGGCGTCGGCGCGGCGCCCAGCGTCTTGAACGCGGTGATGTGCACCGGGTTCTCCATCGTGCGCAGCTTCAGGCCCTTCATGTCGTCCGGCGTGCTGACCGGGTGCTTGTTGTTCGTCATCTGCCGGAAGCCCTGCTCGCCCCAGGCCAGCGCGATCAGGCCGCGGCTCGTGAACTTGGCCAGCAGCTCCTGTCCGACCGGGCCGTCCAGCGTCTTGCGCGCGTGCGTGATGTCGCGGAACAGGAACGGGATGTCGACGACGCCGACGTCGGGAACGAAGTTGCTCAGCGTGCCGGTGGACGCGATCATCGCGTCGACGGTGCCCAGTTGCAGGCCTTCGATCGTCTCGCGCTCGCCGCCCAGCGCGCTGGCCGGAAAGTGCTTGAACACGTAGCGGCCGCTGGTGCCCTTCTCGACGGCCGCGCCCCAGGCGTTGGCGCCGGCGCCGTAGTGCGACGTGACGGGCAACGCATAAGCGATCTTGACTTCGGTCTGGGCCTGCGCCGGCGACGCCAGCAGACCCATCGACACACCAGCCGCCGCGAAGGCGGTCGACACTCGCAGCGCGGGCACGCGCAGCAGACGACGCAAGGACATCATCGACACATTCTCCGGCGGGAACTCGGTGGGACACGATGGAGGCGTTCCGCCGACGCCGGACATCGGGCGACGCCGTCTCGTCGAAGGGGCGAGCGTCGTGACGGGTGGCCCGCGAACGATTCGCCTGGCCTGCCTGAGCGCCGGCGGCGAGCGGGCGCTGCGGCGCGATGCGCCGGGTTCGCGCCGGATCGGGCCACGCGGACCCTGGCGGGCGGCAAGTCTGGACCGCCGCCGGCCATTCGTCAAGCGGAGCCGCGGCGGACGCGCCGCCGATGCGGTCAATCCGGACGACATCACGCGCGTGCCGGCGCCCGTTGCGCCGATGCCTTACGATGACGGCTCCCCCCTCCCCCATCCCCGACCACGCCCGCCATGTCGCTGCCCGTCCTGCTCGTCCTGATCCCGTTGTCCGATGCCGGCCTGTCGGCGCTGCGATCGGACTTCGACGTGATCCTGGCGCCGGACGCCGCGCGGCGCGCGCGGGCGGTGGCCGAGCACGGCGCCCGCGTGCGGCTCGTGCTGACCAACGGCACGACCGGCCTGACGGCGGCCGAGATCGACGCGATGCCGGGCCTGACGCTGGCCAGCGCGCTGGGCGCCGGCTACGAGAACATCGACGTCGCCCATGCGCGGGCGCGCGGCGTCGTGCTGGTCAACGGCGCGGGCACCAACGACCAGTGCGTGGCCGACCATGCGTTCGGCCTGCTGCTGGCGATCGTGCGGGGGCTGCCGCAACTGGACCGCGCGTGCCGGCAGGGCGTCTGGCGCACGGCGCTGCGGCCGCCGCCCAACGTGTCCGGCAAGCGGCTCGGCCTGCTGGGCCTGGGCAACATCGGCCGGCGCATCGCGCGGCGGGGGCTGGGCTTCGACATGACGATCGGCTACCACGCGCGCACGCCGCGGCAGGACGTCGACGACCGCTACTTCGACGATGCGCGGGCACTGGCGGCGTGGTGCGACTACCTGGTCGTGGCGACGCCCGGCGGCGGCGATACCCGCCACCTGGTCGACACCGCCGTGCTCGACGCGCTGGGGCCGCACGGCTTTCTCGTCAACATCGCCCGCGGCAGCGTCGTCGACACCGCGGCGCTGGCCGGCGCGCTGCGCGACGCGCGGATCGCCGGCGCCGGCCTGGACGTCTACGAGTCCGAGCCGCGGCCGCCGGCCGAGTTGCTGGCGTTTCCGAACGTGCTGCTGACCCCGCACGTGGCGGGCTGGTCGCCCGAGGCGATCGAGGCGTCGATGCGGCAGTTCATCGACAACGCGCGCCGGCACCTGGCCGGCGAACCGGTGCTGACGCCGATCTGAGCGCGCTCGAAAGCCGAACGGAGCACGCTCGCAGGCAGGGAGTCTTTCGGCCGTGCCCGGAAGGCTCCCCGCCCGTCAGATCGCGTACAGCAGGCCGGCGAACACGGCGCGACCCTGGCCCGGGTAATAGACCGCGCTGGCCGCCGTGCGCGCGCTGGTGATCGCGCCCAGGTCGCTGACGTAGCGTTTGTCGCCGAGGTTGCGCGCGTCGACGTAGAACCGCCAGTGCCGGTCGATCGCGACGCCGAAGCGCGCGCCCCATAGCGCGTAGCCCGGCGCCCGCTCGGTGTTCGCATAGTCGACCCACGCGCCGCGCGGCACCCAGTCGAGCGTCGCCGCCAGCGACCAGCCGTCGGGCTGCTCGTACGCGAGGCGCGCGCGCAGCACGTGCACCGGCACGACCGGCAGGCGATTCGATCCGTACTGCGGATCGCCGTCGAAGCGCAGGTCGCTGTACGTCCACGTCGCCGCCAGCCGCAAGCTGTCACCGGCCCCGGGCGCGCGCAGGCCGCGCGCCAGCTCGACGGTCGCCGCCGCGTCGATCCCCTGCATCGTCGTGCGCGGCGCGTTGAACGTCGCCGCCGGGATGCTGGCGTCGACCGTGTACTGCAGCATCTGGTCGCGCACGCGCGAGCGCCACGCGGTCAGGTCCCATTGCCAGCGGCCGGCCTGTCCGCGCGAGCCCAGCTCCAGCGTCCAGGCCTTCTGCGGCGACAGCGGCACGAATCGCTGCGTGCCGGCCATCGTCTGCGTCAGGTCGCTGAAGTCCGGCACGTCCGAGCTGCGGGTCAGGTTCGCGAAGACCTGGAGCGCGCGCGGCGCCGAGGCGGCCGGCCGCCACAGCAGGCCGATCCGCGGATCGACGCCGTCGAAGCGGGCCTCGTCGGCCTTGGCGACCGGGTTGGCCGCCAGCCCGCCATGATCGACGTAGCGACGCGTCTGCCGCCACGCGTGCGCGCCGATGGTCAGCGCGAGGTCCGGACGCAGCCACGCGCGGTCCTCGAACCAGACGCCGACGTTGCGCGCCCGCTGCCGCGCATCGAGCGTCTGCGCGCCGCGATGGCCGCCGACGTTGACGAACTGCAGCGCCTCGTTGCCGCCGGCGAACAGCCGCGCGCCGATCGTCCATTCGTGGCGCAGGCCCGCCAGCACGAGCTCGCGCGTCCAGCGCGGCGACACGCCCGCGGTCCATCCGTCCTGGTCGATGACCTGGAAGATCGGGTGATACAGCGATTTGTGCATCAGCCACGCGCCGAGCACCAAGCGGCCGCCGGCCAGCGGCACGCTCGTCTGGTTGGCCAGGCGCGCGATCCGCTGGTCGCGGGCCTGGTCACCGGCGATCGCCGACGCCGACGCGCGCCGCGGATCGCTCAACGCGTCGCGCAGCGACAGAGTTCCGGGCAGGCGTTGCTCGACGTCGTGCACGCCCAGGAAGAACCGGGTTTCGGCGCCGGCGCCGAACGCGTAGCCGACGTTGGCGTTCAACTGGCGCGTGTCGCCCGCCATGTGCCGGCGCCAGCCGTCGGCGTGACCGATCGAGGCGTTGACCAGCACGTCGGCCGACTCGAACGCCCGCGAGGCCTGCGCGCTCATCCGCGCGGTCCCGAAGCTGCCGCCTTCGACGCGCATCCGGAGCGGCGCGACGGCGGTCAGCGCCGTCGGCGTCACGACGTCGATCGCGCCGCCCAGCGAGCTCGCGCCCAGCGCCAGCGCGTTGCCGCCCTTGTAGATCGCGACCGTGCGCGCGCCCAGCGGATCGAAGCCGTAGAAGTCGCCGCTGCCGTCGGCCATCTGCATCGGCAGGCCGTCCTGCAGCAACTCGATGCCGCGGCTGTGGAACGCGCGCGCCAGGCCCGATCCGCGCATCGACAGGCGGACCTCCTGCCCGTAGCGATCGTCGACGAACACGCCCGGAGTGTCGGCCAGCACGTCGCGCAGGTTGCCGGTGAAGCGCGGACCGCGCGCCTCGACGTCGACCAGGCCGACCGAGCCCGGCATCGCGTCGAGCGCGCGGCGCTGGGCCGCCGGATCCGGCGAGCTCGGCGCAACGCCGCGCTCACCGGTGACGACGACCGGTGCCAGCTCGACGGCCGGCGGATCGGCGGCGACCGCGGGGAACGCCGGCAGCACGGCCATCGCGAACGACGCGGCCGTGGCCCCGGCCCATGACAGGGGGCGAGAATCCATGATGAAAGTCCTGAGCATCGGCTCGCCCCGCGCGGCGCGCCGCGCGGGGACGAACGTCAATGGAAAGCCGGTCCGCCGCGCCGCGGTCGGCGCGGCATGCCCGAAAGGGCAGGCGCCGGATGCGATCGGCGGGCGGACGGGCGCGCGGGCGCGTCAGGACATCGAGGGAGGGCCGCGCGAGCGCGCAGGGGCCCAGGCGAACAACGTGCGCCGCGCCCGCAGGAACAGGCGCGGCCGCGCGTCGGTGGTCGTCGCGGTCACGACGACGAAGGCCGCCGGCGGCATCAGCCACGGCATCGTGCCGCCGGCGCCGCAGAACGGGCAATGATCGAGATTGGGCGGACCTCCGCCGTGATCGTGATCGTCGGGCTCGCCCGACGCGGCCGCCACCAAATCGCCAATCGACGCGTCGTCGGCACCGACGCCGCAGATCTGCGCGAAACCCGTGGGCGCGCCGGACGCGGCGGCGAGCAGGTGCGTGACCGACGGCGCGATCGCCGCGAACAGCATCAACGCCCCCAACCATCCGGCCAGCAGGCGCCGTGATCGACGAGAAAGCACGCGGTAGACGGACGGGATCGACATCACGCGATCGATGGTATCACCGACGAATGTGAGGATTCGGCGACATGCTCGACCGAGATCGACTCCGCCCGAATCGAAGCGACGGCCGCCCGCTGGCCGCGCAGACTCCCAGTGACCGTCCAGAAGGCTGCTGTACTTCCGGCCAGCTATCACATCGTTGAAAATTCTGTGATAACTCGCCGAAACCCTTAACAATTGAAAGCGCAGCCGTTGACGATCCTGGCCCTCCGACGACGTTAGGCCGATCGAAGGATCCAGGCCGGAGCCCTCAACCGACGGACAGGAGCAAGCGATGGACGTTGAGACTCCGGTGATGCGGCGCGTCGACACTGCCGGGACGGACGCGGACACGACGCTCGCGATCGACGACGACGACGCCAAGCTGCGCCAGGTCGCCGCCGCCCGCCTGGCGGCGAACGAAGCCGCCGACATCAACTGGTCGCAGTCGGTCAGCCGCGCGCGCACGCGCTCGTCCGAAGGCAGCCTGTACAACCTGGACGCGCGCCCGTCGTATCACTCGACCGTCACCGACTGGAGCGTCGGCCTGGGCGTGATCGGCGGCCTGCTGATGCTCGTCTATTGCATGCGCGACCTCGACATCCGCGCGTTCGACCAGTTGATCGGCCCGACGCTGCTCGGCATCGGTGTCGGCGCGATCGCCGGCGTGCTGATCCACTGGCTGTTCGGCCTGGACCGGTTGCGCCGCGCCCGCAAGGACGGCTGACGCCTCCGGGAGCCCGATCCCGGCATCGTCCCCGCGCGCCGCCGCGGCGGCGCCCCCGCCTCGTCCGTCTCGATCGTAGCCCGCGCGCGTGCGTCGACTGCCTGGAGTCGATCTTGCGGGCCAGGCGCCGCCGGTGCCCGGGATCGCGATCACGAACGGAGGACGATGGATGACGGATACCCGCGACGAGGGCAGGACGATCGACGCACGAACGGCGCATCACGCGCCGGCCAAGCTGGCTTATGTGGATCAGGCGCGCGGGCTCGCGATCCTGCTGGTCCTGCTGGTGCATGCGAACCAGCACGTGTCGGACCTGTCGCCGGTCGCGCATGCGCTGGCCACGTTCGGCCAGAGCGGCGTGCAGTTGTTCTTCGTCGCGTCGGCGTTCACGCTGTGCCTGAGCTACGGGCGCTCGCGAAACGGCCCGCCCGCGCTCGGCAGCTTCTGGCTCAAGCGGGTCTTCCGCATCGCGCCGATGTATTACGCCGGCATCCTGCTGTACCTGTGCGCGCACCTGCTCGTGCAATGGCGCGAGCAGGGTTCGGCGGCGCTGCTGGCGCCGTACACGCCGGGCAACCTGCTCGCCAACCTGCTGATGGTCCACGGCTTCGTGCCGTCGGCGAACAACACGATCGTGCCGGGCGGCTGGTCGATCGGCACCGAGATGGCGTTCTACCTGTGCTTTCCGCTGCTGTTCCACGTGTTCCAGCGCGTGCGCGGGCACGGCCTGCTGTGGCTGGGCTGGCCGCTTCTGATCGCCGCCTGCGTCAACGTCGCCGCGCAGGCATGGCTGCACCGCGGCCTGGGCATCGACAACGACAACAACACGTTCCTGTTCTACAACCTGCTGAACCAGATGCCGGTGTTCCTGATCGGCATGCTGTTCTACTTCCTGACCGAGGATGCGCGCCGCCCCGCGCTGCGCGCCCCGCGGCGGGTGCTGGTGATGGGGATGATCGCCGGCGCGGCGTCGACGACGGCGCTGTGGCTGTCGTCGCACGACCTGGCCTTCGCGTTCGTGCCGATGGCGCTCGGCGCGACCTTCGCGTGCCTGCTGGCGCTGATGCGTCGCGCGCGGCAAGGCCTGGACTGGCTGGCCGTCGTGGGCCGGCTGTCGTACTCGATCTACGTCGTGCACTTCGTGATCACTTGGATCACGATGGACCTGGTCAATCGGGCGATGACCGACAGCACGCTGCCCGAGATCCGCTGGCTGACCGGCTTCGTGGTCGTCGCCGGCGCCAGCCTGGTGGTCGCGCGCTGGACCGAGCGCGCGATCGAGAAACCGGGCATCGCGCTGGGCGCGCGCGTCATCGAGCTGTGCCGCCGCGGCGCTTTCGGCGTCCGTGGAACTCGGCCCGCCGTCGCTCGATGAACGCTTTCATCGGTTCGCGGCCGCGTCATCGTGCGAGCCGGCCCCCAGGGTTTTCCACGGCGGCGCGCTCGCTTGCCGCGGCCGCCGGGCCGGAATACTCTCTGTCGACCGGCTCGCCGTCTTTCGGAGCAGACATGACGATCAACCGCGAACCCGAGCGCAGCAGCGGACTGTCGCCGGCCGAGACCGCCGCCCTGGTCGGCGACAAGCTGTTCGCCAACGATCTCGCCTCCCGATCGCTGGGCATCCGGCTGGTCGCGATCGGACCCGGTACCGCGACGCTGGCGATGACGGTGCGCGAGGACATGCTCAACGGCTTCCAGCTCTGCCACGGCGGCTTCATCACCACGCTGGCCGATTCGGCGTTCGCCTTCGCGTGCAACTCGCACAACGAACTGACGCTGGCCGCCGCGCTGGCCGTCGATTTCCTGGCGCCGGCGCGCGCGGGCGACCTGCTGACCGCGCAGGCGACCGAGGTCTCGCTGGCCGGACGCACCGGCGTCTATGACGTCGTCGTCTCGAACCAGGACGGCGAGCACGTGGCCGTCGTGCGCGGCCGCTCGCATCGGATCAAGGGGCGCCCGGCCGTCTGAGAACCCGGGACGCCGCGGCGGTCCGGTCCGCCCCGACGACGGCCGGCCGGCGCGCGACGCGGAGTCGATTACCATAGCGCCCCGGACGGGACAGGAGCGAGAGCCGGCCTCGCGTCCACGAGCCGATGCGGCCATCCGGCGAACGCCGGCGGGGCCCGGGCCGTGCCGATGCTGTCGGAAAACTGCCGCGCAAGCGGCAACCGACTCCCGTACACTCGCTCGCCACGCTCGGGCCGCGCCGTCGGTCGACGGCCGCGGCGCCGGCATCCGTCGTCATTCGACAATCGAAGGAGATCATCGATGAGATTCGCCAAGAAGCTGGTCCTCGGCACCTGGCTGGCCGCAGCGCTGGGCGCGGCCGCCCCCGCGCTGGCCGACATCACCATCGGCGTGACCGTGTCGGCCACCGGCCCGGCGGCTTCGCTCGGCATCCCCGAGAAGAACACGATCTCGCTGCTGCCGACGACGATCGCCGGCCAGAAGGTCAACTACATCGTGCTCGACGACGCGACCGACACGACCACGGCCGTCACCAACACCCGCAAGTTCGTGGCCGAGAACAAGGTCGACCTGATCATCGGCTCGACGGTCACGCCGAACTCGCTGGCGATGACCGACGTGGCGGCCGAGACCGGCACGCCGATGATCACGATGGCGGCCTCGGCCCGGCTGATCGAGCCGCTCGACGACAAGCGCAAATGGGTGTTCAAGACGCCGCAGAACGACATCCAGATGTCGCTGGCGATCGTCAAGCACATGCAGGCAGCGGGGATCTCGACGGTGGGCTTCATCGGCTTCTCGGACGCCTACGGCGAGGGCTGGTACCAGGAGTTCTCCAAGGTCGCCGGCCACATCAGGATCGTCGCCAACGAACGCTACAACCGGCCCGACACCTCGGTGACCGGCCAGGTGCTCAAGATCATGTCGGCCCGTCCCGACGCGGTGCTGATCGCCGGATCGGGCACGCCGGCGGCGCTGCCGCAGCGCACGCTCAAGGAGCGCGGCTACACGGGCAAGATCTACCAGACGCACGGCGTGGCCAACAACGACTTCCTGCGCGTCGGCGGCAAGGACGTCGAGGGCACGTTCCTGCCCTCGGGGCCGGTGCTGGTGGCCGCGCAACTGCCGGCCTCGCATCCGGTGCGCGCATCGGCGCTCGAGTACATCGACAAGTACGAGGCCGCCTACGGCAAGGGCTCGGTGTCGACGTTCGGCGGCCACGCCTGGGACGCGGGCCTGCTGCTGAAGGCGGCCGCGCCGGCGGCGCTGAAGAAGGCCCAGCCCGGCACGCCGGCGTTCCGCGCCGCGCTGCGCGACGCGCTCGAGTCCGTGCGCGACGTCGCCGGCGCGCACGGCGTGTTCAACATGTCGGCCAATGACCACCTGGGCCTGGACCAGCGCGCCAGCGTGATGGTCAAGATCGAGAACGGCGCCTGGAAGTACCAGCCCTGATGGACGCGCAGATCGCGCTGCTGCTCGCGCAGGACGGTATCGTCAACGGCGCGATCTATGCCCTGATGGCGCTGGCGCTGGTGCTCGTGTTCTCGATCACCCGCGTCATCTTCATCCCGCAGGGCGAATTCGTCGCGTACGGCGCGCTGTCGATGGCGACGATGCAGGCCGGCCTGACGCCGGGCACGCTGTGGCTGCTGATGACGCTGGCCGCCGCGACGCTGCTGGCCGAGGGCTGGCGACACCTGCGCGGCGCGCCGGTCGACTGGCGAGCGACCTTGGTCTGGACCGTGGCGATGCCGGCCGTCGCGCTGGCGCTGGCGATGGCCTGGCGGCCGTCGTCGGTCTGGGGCCAGGCGCTGTGCACGCTCGCGCTGGTCACGCCGCTCGGCCCGCTGCTGTACCGCCTCGCCTACCGGCCGATGGCCGACGCCTCGGTGCTGAACCTGCTGATCGCCTCGGTCGCGCTGCACGGCGTGCTGGTCGGCCTGGGGCTGCTGTTCTTCGGCGCCGAGGGCTCGCGCACGCCTCCGTTCTCCGAAGCGCGCTTCGAGCTGGCGGGCATGACGATCAGCGGCCAGTCGCTGGTCGTGGTCGGCGTGACCGCGGCATTGGTGGCCGCGCTGTTCGTGTTCTTCGAGCGCACGATCGTCGGCAAGGCGCTGCGCGCGACGGCGATCAACCGCGTGGGCGCGCGGCTGATGGGCATCCCGACCGAGCTGTCCGGCGACCTGAGCTTCGCGCTGGCCGGGCTGATCGGCGCCGTCTCGGGCCTGCTGATCGCGCCGATCACGACGATCTACTACGACACCGGCTTCCTGATCGGCCTGAAAGGCTTCGTCGCGGCGATCGTCGGCGGCCTGGCCAGCTATCCGATCGCGCTGGCCGGCGCGCTGCTGGTCGGCCTGCTCGAAGCGTTCTCGTCGTTCTGGGCCAGCGCGTTCAAGGAAGTGCTGGTGTTCACGCTGATCATTCCGGTGCTGCTGTGGCGCTCGCTGCGCAGCGTCCACGTCGAAGACGAAGAATGATGAACGGATCCGGACGAGCCTCGACGATCGCGGCCGTGGCCGCGCTGGCGCTGGCCTGGCCGTGGCTGCCCGACTTCACCGTCACGCTGCTCAACTACATCGGCCTGTACGCGCTGGTGGCGCTGGGACTGGTGCTGCTGACCGGCATCGCCGGCATGACCTCGTTCGGCCAGGCCGCCTTCGTCGGGCTGGGCGCCTACGCGACCGGGCTGGTCACGACCAGCCCCGCGCTGGCGCAGTGGCTGGGGCTCGCCGCCGATTCGGCGTGGCTGCCGTGGCTGGGGCTGGTGATCGGCATGGCGTTCACCGCGGCCGTCGCCTGGCTGCTCGGCGTCATCACGCTGCGGCTGTCCGGCCACTACCTGCCGCTGTGCACGATCGCCTGGGGCCTGAGCCTGTACTTCCTGTTCGGCAACCTCGAGTTCCTGGGCGGCCATACCGGGATGGGCGGCCTGCCGTCGATCTCGCTGCCGGGCATCACGCTGTCGACGCCGCGCACGCTCGGCGTGCTGATCTGGGCGGTGCTGCTGGCCATCATCTGGGGCGCGCGCAACCTGCTCGACTCGCGCAGCGGCCGCGCGATCCGCGCGCTCAAGTCCGGGCGCGTGATGGCCGAGGCGATGGGCGTGGACACCGCGCGCGACCGCATCAAGGTCTTCATCCTGGCGGCGCTGCTGGCCTGCCTGTCGGGCTGGCTGTACGCGCACATGCAGCGCTTCCTGAACCCCACGCCGTTCAACCTGAACGTCAGCATCGAATACCTGTTCATGGCCGTCATCGGCGGCGCCGGCCACCTGTGGGGCGCGGTGCTCGGCGCCACGCTGATCACGCTGCTCAAGCAGTACCTGCAGGACGTGCTGCCCAGGTTGCTGGGCGCGACCGGCAACTTCGAGGTCATCGTGTTCGGCGCGCTGATGCTGCTGGCGCTGCAGCGGTTTCCGGACGGCCTGTGGCCGGCGATCGCGCGCTGGACGGCTCGCTCGCGCGGCGCCGATCGCGGACCTGCCGCGGACGGCCGCGCGGCCGCGAAAGCGGCGACGGGGACTGACGCAACCGCCGGCCCGGCCCGGACCATGGAGGCGGCAACAGAAGCCGACGTAACCGCCGACTCGGTCCCGCCCGCGAAGGCGACGACCGGAGTCGCCGCGAGCGCCGGCCCGGCCGCGACCGTGATTGCGACGGCAGGATCCGCTGGCTCTGGCGCCCGCGCGTCGGACGCCGCTGGGTCCGACGCCGCTGGGTCCGCCGCACCGGCGACGGCTTCGCCCGGCGAGATCGTGCTGCAGGCGCGCGAGGTCACGCGCCGCTTCGGCGGCCTGGTCGCCAACCAACGGATCAGCCTGGACGTGCGCGCCGGCGAGATCCACGCGCTGATCGGTCCGAACGGCGCCGGCAAGAGCACGTTCTTCAACATGATCTCCGGCGTCGACACGCCATCCGAAGGACAGGTCGCGCTGCGCGGCCAGGCGATGGCGGGCCAACCGTCGCGCCGGTTCGCGCGGCGCGGGCTGGGCCGCACGTTCCAGCACGTGCGCCTGCTGGGCCAGCGGACGGTGCTCGACAACGTGGCGCTGGGTGCGCACCTGCGCGGCCGGCGCGGCTGGATCGCCTCGATGCTGCGGCTGGACCGGCGCGAGGAGGCCGAATTGCGCGCCGACGCGCTGCGCCAGATCGCGCGCTGCGGGCTGGGCGCCGTCGCCAACGTGCCCGCCAGCGCGCTGCCGCTGGGCCAGCAGCGGATCGTCGAGATCGCCCGCGCGCTGGCCGGTCATCCGCGACTGCTGCTGCTCGATGAACCGGCGGCCGGCCTGCGTCATCTCGAAAAGCGCGCGCTGGCCGCGCTGCTGGCGCAGTTGCGCGCCGAGCGCATGGCGATCCTGATCGTCGAGCACGACATGGAGTTCGTGATGAACCTCGCCGACCGCATCACCGTGCTCGATTTCGGACAGGTGATCAGCCGCGGCTCGCCCGCCGAGGTCCAGCGCGATCCGGCCGTTCTCGAAGCCTACCTGGGCGGCGCGGCCGACGAGACGGAGCCGGCATGACGCGATTGCTCGATGTCGAACGCCTGAGCGTCGCCTACGGTAGCGTCGAGGCCGTCCATCAGGTCTCGCTGCGGATCGAGCCCGGGCAGATCGTCACGGTGATCGGCCCGAACGGCGCCGGCAAGACGACGTTGCTGGGCGCATTGATGGGCCTGCTGCCGTCGCGAGGCGCGATCACGCTGGCCGGCGAGCCGGTGCGGCGCCCGAGCGTCGAGACGATGGTCTCGCGCGGCGTCGCGCTGGTGCCCGAAAAACGCGAGCTGTTCGGCGAGATGTCGGTCGAGGACAACCTGCTGCTGGGCGGCTTCGTGCAATGGCGGCGCGGCGTGCGCGACCAGGCGCAGCGGATGGACGAAGTGTTCGGCATCTTTCCGCGGCTGCGCGAGCGGCGCGCGCAGATGGCGGCGACGCTGTCCGGCGGCGAACGCCAGATGCTGGCGATCGGTCGCGCGCTGATGTCGCGGCCCCGGCTGCTGATGCTCGACGAACCGTCGCTGGGGCTGGCGCCGCTGATCGTGCGCGAGGTCCTGCAGATCGTCGCGTCGCTGCGCGGCCAGGGCGTGTCGGTGCTGCTGGTCGAGCAGAACGCCCGCGCCGCGCTGCGCATCGCCGATCACGCGTACGTGCTCGAGATGGGCGAGGTCGTGCTGTCGGGCGAGGCGCGGATGCTCGAGCGCGACCCGCGGATCATCGAGGCCTACCTGGGGCTCGGCGGCGCCCGCGAGCCGGGCGGCGATTGAGCGGCGATCGAACGATCGTCTGGCGGTGATCCGGCGACGATCAGGCGCTGCCGAGCGAGCGCTGAAGGGGACGAGCGGCGCGCGGCGGACGCGCGCCGCTCGAGCAGCGTCTCAGAGTGCGTGCGCTTCGGCCGGGCAGGTGCTTTCGGCCCAGCACCTGAGCTCTTCGAGCTCCCGCGGCGAGATCGCCCAATGCTGGACGACCATCAGCGCGCGCGGGTCGTGCTGGCCGACGCGCATCGACAGCCAGTAACCGACCGGCGGGTCGCGCCGGGAGATCTCCAGCACCGACGGACCGCGATCGATGCTGACCAGGCGCGCCTGGTTCAGCCGCTGCGTTTCGAGCGCGCCGAGCGCGCGCGCGAAATTGTGCAGATCGGACCACGAACAGACCAGCTCGCCCTGGCACAGGGTCCCCGGCGCCCGCAACCGGAGATTCAGGCGCAGATCGGTGATCGACGTCCCGCGCGGGCTCGACGACGGATCGATCTCGATGATCGCTTCGCCTGAACGAAAGGCCACGCTGTTGGCCAACGGGACGGATAGCGCGCGTCGATAGGCGAGGTATCGGGCCCGGCGATCGATGTCATGGACATCATCACCGAACCGACCAGGCGAAATAGCTCGTGCCAGTTTTGTCATGGTTTCGAGGAAACGGTCAGGTCAGAAGAGAAAACTGTTGCGGTCTTACGGACCGGTTCGCGAATGCCGCCGCCGGGCCGACAGGCACAGCGATGCGTCGATTCGTCTGCTCGCGCAGGTCTCTGCGTGCGAAGATAGCGCAGCCTGCCACAAGCCTCGGCAAAAAAGCCGACACTTGTATGACGACATACATTTTCGTCAACCGATCGTTCGATGAATAGTTGGACTGATGGATTACTGGTCATCGGCAATCGTCCCACACGCATCCTTCAACCATTAGCGATCATCGTGGCGAACCGGACATGGGCAACAGCATTTCCAACCATAATCACCTCCATCACCCCATTGATAGGCCCGTCTTCGTATGGTATCAAAGACGTGGCTGCCGTCGTTCAGGTTGACGTTCATACGCCACCTGGATGTTCAATGATGAAGGATTGGCCCTGCAAGCGCGATCGCATATACCGCGAATTGAAGCGTGCCGACTGGTCTCGCGCGTCGGCGTTGCATGGCCATGGACGCCACGCGCCGCATCGATGCGGCGCAACCTCCCGAATCGGCGATGCGATCCAGGTCACGACACCGACCGACACGATAACCGCGAGCACCAATTGTCTCGCATGAGTGATGATTGTTGGCGAGATTGCCGGCGTGCCAAGGCTTCGGGCGCCATCCGGTGACAAGTCGCGGTGTCGGCGCCGCGCGCCGATAACCACGCGGCGACCGAGGGATGGCCGAGTCCTTCGACGAGCGCCGGATCGGTGCGCACCGCCAGCGCCGCGTACTGCGACGCGAGCATCCGGCCGAGTTGCCGCGCATCGAGACGCGCTTCGAGCGCGATCCGCTTGAGTTGGCTGAGCGCGAGGGCGAGCGACAGGTCGATCAGTACCGCCGCGCTGGCGTCGCCGACGCCCGCCGACGCCGCCAGCGCGCGAGCCGCCTGCTCGCGCTGGTCGCCGAACAGCGTGATCCCGGCCAGACGTCCGGCGCGCAACGCCGACGGCAACCGCTGCTGCGCTTCCGCCGACGGCCCCGGCGCGATCCACTGCAGATCGACGCGCTCTCCGGTGACGTCGGCATGGAAACGATCGCGCTGCCCGGGCCGATGCGCATGCCCGCTGAACGCGGCGATCGCCACCGGCAGGAAGGCGGCGATCGACCGGCGGACGGGCTCCTCGCGCTCGCCCAGCAGGGCGGCGGCGGCGGTGATCATTTCGGGCGGCAACACCGTACACACCGAGTCGATCAGGTTCGACGGCACGGCACGTCCTTGCAGTAGGGATCGTCGATGCGCCGGGAAACGGCGCGAAATGCGCAGTCGGACACTACAGACCAACGGACACAATGATCAAACATCGGCGCGACTTCGTCAGAACCGTGCGGAACGAGCTGGAATACCTGCCGACATCGCGATAATGGCGAGCCTGGACACGCCACCCCGCAGGATCCGCCCATGTCGTCTTCTTCGTCCGCGCCCGTGAACCACGCCTTGCAGCCGCTGCCCGACGCCGACCGCACGTTCGGGTGGCGCAACCACGCGTCGCTGTGGTTCAGCCTGGGGGTCGGCCTGCTGGTGATGCAGGTCGGCTCGTTCCTGATGCCGGCGCTCGGCCTGCCCGAAGCGCTGCTGGCGATCCTCGGCGGATCGGTGATCGGCGCCGGGTTGCTGGCGTGGACGGCCCGCATCGGCTGCGACAGCGGCCTGACCAGCGCGGGGCTCATGCACGCGACCTACGGCAGCGCGTTCGCGCGGCTGCCGATCGTGTTGAACATCGTGCAGTTGATCGGCTGGACCACGTTCGAGCTGGTCGTGATGCGCGACAGCACCCTGGCGATCGGGCGGCAGGCCGGGTGGCTCGCCGCCGACGGCTGGACGATCGTGCTGACGGTCTTCTGGGGCGCGGTCGTCGTCGCGCTGCTCAGCGGATCGATGACCCGCCTCGTGCGGCGCCTGATCAGCCGCGCGGTGCTGCCGCTGGTCGTGTTGTCGCTGCTGTGGCTGAGCTGGCACTTCTTCGACCGCGCGCAGCAGATCGGCCTGTCGGCGTTGTGGCAGCGGCCCGGCCAGGGCGGCATGGGCGTGATGCCCGCGCTGGACCTGGTCATCGCGATGCCGGTGTCGTGGCTGCCGCTGGTCGCCGATTTCGCGCGCCACGGCCGCCGCGCCGGCGACGCGCTGACCGGCACGTGGACCGGCTACGCGATCGCCAACATCTGGTGCTACCTGCTCGGCGTGATGGTCGCGCTGACGCTGCCCAGCGCCGACCTGGTCAGCGCGTTGCTGCTGGCCCAGGGCGGCCTGATCGCGCTGAGCCTGCTGCTGATCGACGAGGTCGACAACGCGTACGGCGATGCCTACTCGGGCTCGGTCAGCGCGCACAGCCTTCAGCCGCGCTGGAGCATCGGGCGCTGGGGCATCACGCTGGCGAGCGCCTGCACGGTGCTGGCGCTGTTCCTGCCGATGCACAGCCTCGAGCCCTTCCTGCTGACCTTGAGCTCGGTCTTCGTGCCGCTGTACGGCGTCATCCTCGGCCGGCTCGGGCTCGGCGGCGACGCCCGGCGGCGGCTGGCGCGTTCGCCGCGCGTCGATCCGTCGGCCGTCGCGATCTGGGTGGCGGGCATCGCGCTGTACCACCTGGCGCCGCGCTGGGCGCCCGACTGGGGCGCGGCGCTGCCCACGCTGGTGCTGACCTTCGTGCTGGCCAGCCTGATCCGCTCGCCGGCGGGCCGTGCCGGCTCGATCGCCGCCTAGGAGGCCTCGTCCCGCACGCCCATCGCCGGAAACCTCTTGCCAGCCATCGCGCCGCCGTTTCCGGGCGTCCGCTGTACACCGTTATGCGGTCTGCCGCGTTCACCGGGGACGAGTCCGCGATGATTGGACTCCCGTCGATCCCTGGCGCCGCCGCGGCGATGCCGGGGATCGACGTTCCCGCCCTGCAAGGATCGTCGTGAGCGTCACACCAGCTTCCCCCTCTCCTGTCGTCCCTCCCTTCCTGCCTTTCGCCCAACCCGAGTTCGATGAATCGACGATCAGCGGCGTCGCCGACGTGCTGCGCAGCCGCTGGGTCGCCAGCGGACCATGGGTCCAGCGCTTCGAGGCCGATCTGTCCGCGTACCACGGCGGCCGCGCCGTGCGCGTGATGAACTCGGCGACCGCCGCGCTGGAGGTCGCGCTGCGGATCGCCGGCATCGGCCCCGGCGACGAGGTCATCACGTCGGCGATGAGCTTCTTCGCGTCGGTCAACATGATCGAGCGCGTCGGCGCGACGCCGGTATTCGTCGACTGCGAGCTGTCGACCCGCAACATCGACCTGGACCAGGCCGAACGCGCGATCACGCCGCGCACCCGCGCCATCCTGCCGACGCATTTCGCGGGGCTGCCCTGCGACATGGACCGGCTCTACGAGCTGGCGCGGCGCCACCGGCTGCGCGTGATCGAGGATGCGGCGCTGGCGATCGGCTCGTCGTGGCGCGGCCGGCGGATCGGCAGCTTCGGCGACCTGGTCTGCTTCAGCTTCCATCCGAACAAGAACATGACGTCGATCGAAGGCGGCGCGCTCGTCGTCGACGACGAGGCCGAGGCGCGCCTGGCCGAACGCTGGCGCTTCCATGGCATCCAGCGCTTGCCGGACGGCACCCGCGACGTGGCCGAGGCCGGCGGCAAGTTCAACCTGCCCGACGTCAACGCCCGCGTCGGCGTCGACCAGCTCGCCCGGCTCGAAGCGTTCAACGCCCGCCGCCGCGAGCTGATCGACCGCTACTTCGCGCGCTGGCAGGCCCGGCCCGAAGCGCTGCTGCCGCACCGCGGCCATGCCGGCGACGAGGCCGGCCACTCGTGGAACATGTTCGCGCCGCTGCTGCCGCTCGATGCGCTGACGATCAGCCGCCAGCAGTTCATGGCGGCGATGCGCGAGCGCGGCATCGGCACCGGGATCTCGTACGAGCCGCTGCACCTGACCCGGCTGGCGCGCGCGCGCTGGGGCGGCCGCGACGGCCGGTTCCCGAACGCCGAGCGCATCGGCCGCGAGACGGTGACGCTGCCGCTGTTCACCACGATGCGGGCGGACGACGTCGATCGCGTGTGCGATGCCGTCGCCGACGTGTTCGCCGGAGCGCGACGATGAGCGGCCCGCCGGCCGGACGGGCGCCCGAGCTATCGGTCGTCATCCCGGTGTTCAACGAGGAAGCGGTGCTGCCGCTGCTGTTCGAGCGCCTGTATCCGGCGCTCGACGCGCTGGACGTGGCCTACGAGGTGGTGTTCATCAACGACGGCAGCCGCGACCGCTCGGCCGCGCTGCTGGCCGACGCCTGGCGCCGGCGCCCCGACGTCACCCGCGTCGTGCTGTTCCATGCCAACTTCGGTCAGCATGCGGCGATCATGGCCGGCTTCGCGCACGTGCGCGGCTCGCGGATCGTCACGCTCGACGCCGACCTGCAGAATCCGCCGGAGGAGATCGCGTCGCTGCTGGCCAAGATGCGCGAGGGACACGACTACGTCGGCACGATCCGGATGTCGCGCAACGACTCGTGGTGGCGAGGTCCCGCGTCCCGGCTGGCCAACCACGTGCGCGAGCGCACGACGCGCATCAAGATGACCGACCAGGGCTGCATGCTGCGCGCCTACAGCCGGCCGATCGTAGACGCGATCGTGCAGTCGCGCGAGATCTCGACCTTCATCCCGGCGCTCGCCTACACGTTCGCGCACAAACCGGTCGAGATCACCGTCGCCTTCGACGAACGCGCGGCGGGCACGTCGAAATACTCGATGGCCAAGCTGCTGCGCTTGAACTTCGACCTGCTGACCGCGTTCTCGACCGTGCCGCTGCAGTGGTTCTCGCTGCTGGGGATGGCGACCTCGCTGGGCGCGATCGTCTTCTACGTCGCGCTGATGCTCAAGCGCGTGCTGGCAGGTGACCTCGAGGGCGGCCTGATGGCGCTGTTCGACCGCGACGTGCTGGCGTTCGTCCTGCTGGGCATGGTGCTGTTCGGCATCGGCCTGCTCGGCGAGTACGTCGGCCGCATCTATCAGCAGGTGCGCGAACGGCCGCGCTACCTGGTGCAGGCGGTGCTCGAAGGCGAGCCGCGGGCCGGCGCCGCGCCGTCTCCCGGCGGAGAGCTCGAATGACGGCCCGCCCCGCCACCGACGCGCGCCGCCCCGCGCGCGCCGTCGTGTTCGCTTACCACAGCGTCGGCGTACGCTGCCTGAAGGTGCTGCTGGCCGGCGGCGTCGACGTCGCGCTGGTCGTCACGCACGACGATGCTCCCGGCGAGAACATCTGGTTCGCCAGCGTGCGGCGGACCGCCGACAGCTACGGCATCCCCGTCGTCGTCGCCGACGACCCGAACAGCGAGGCCTTCCGGCAGCGCGTCGCGGCGCTGGCGCCCGATTTCCTGTTCTCGTTCTACTACCGGCAGATGCTCGGCGATCGGCTGCTGGCGATCGCGCCGCGCGGCGCGCTGAACCTGCACGGCTCGCTGCTGCCGAAGTACCGGGGCCGCGTGCCGGTCAACTGGGCCGTCCTGCACGGCGAGACCCGTACCGGCGCGACGCTGCACTACATGGTGGGCAAGCCCGACGCCGGCGACATCGTCGCGCAGTCCGACGTGCCGATCCTGCCCGACGACACCGCCGGCGAGGTCTTCGACAAGGTGCTCGTGGCCGCCGAGCTGACGCTGTGGCGCGCGCTGCCCGGCCTGCTCGACGGCACGGCGCCGCGCGTGCCGCAGGACCTGTCGGCCGGCAGCTACTTCGGCGGCCGCAAGCCCGAGGACGGCCGCATCGACTGGACGCGGCCGGCGCAGCGGATCCACGACCTGGTCCGCGCCGTCGCGCCGCCTTACCCGGGCGCCTGGTCGGACATCGACGGCACGCGGCTGCACGTGCTCGAATCTCGCCGCCTGCCCGCCGCGGACGCCGTGACGCCGGACGCCCCGATGCTGCGCGTCGACGGCGACCGGCTGATCGCTCGCTGCGGCGACGGGCGCGAGCTGTGGCTGCGGCGCGCGCGGATCGACACCGATCCCGACACCGATCCCGACACCGGTCGCGATGACGGCGCCGACAGCGGCGCCCCCCGCGATGGCGACGGCGCGCCCGCGACGACGGCTGGGATCTCTTCCGGCGGCCTCGCGATCACCGATCCCGCGGCCATCGCCCGCCACCTCGGCCTGCCTCGCGCGCTGACTTAGCGCCGTACACCCGACACGCCCCGATCGAGGCTGGACCGGCCCACCTCCACGCGCTCTCAACACGGACCCCGCTTTCATGAAAAAGGTTCTCATCCTCGGCGTCAACGGCTTCATCGGCCACCACCTGTCGAACCGGATCCTGCAATCGACCGACTGGCAGGTCTACGGCATGGACATGGCCTCGGACCGCGTCGACCCGCTGCTCGCCGATCCGCGCTTCAACTTCTTCGATGGCGATATCACGATCAATCGCGAGTGGATCGAATACCACGTGAAAAAGTGCGACGTCGTGCTGCCGCTGGTGGCGATCGCGACGCCGGCGACCTACGTGCAGCAGCCGCTGAAAGTCTTCGAGCTGGACTTCGAGGCCAACCTGCCGATCGTGCGGGCCTGCGTGCGCTACGGCAAGCGGCTGGTCTTCCCGTCGACGTCCGAGGTCTACGGCATGTCGCGCGACGCGCAGTTCGACCCCGACACCTCCGAGCTCGTGCTCGGCCCGATCAACAAGCCGCGCTGGATCTATTCGTGCGCCAAGCAGTTGATGGACCGCGTGATCTGGGGCTATGGCATGGAAGGGCTGGACTTCACGCTGTTCCGCCCGTTCAACTGGATCGGCGCCGGCCTCGATTCGATCAACACGCCGAAGGAAGGCAGCTCGCGCGTGGTCACGCAGTTCTTCGGGCACATCGTCCGCGGCGAGCCGATCCAGCTCGTCGACGGCGGCGCGCAGCGGCGTTCGTTCACCTACATCAGCGACGGCATCGACGCGCTGATGCGCATCATCGACAACCCCGGCGGCGTGGCCAGCGGCAAGATCTACAATATCGGCAACCCCGGCAACGATCTGTCGGTGCGCGAGCTGGCCGAGCGCATGCTGCAGATCGCCGCCGAATACCCCGAATACCGCGACTCGGCCGCGGGCACGCGGCTGGTCGACACCACGTCGGGCGCCTACTACGGCAACGGCTACCAGGACGTCACGCACCGCGTGCCCAAGATCGACAACACCCGCGCCGAGTTGGGCTGGGAGCCGAAAGTGGCGTTCGACGATGCGCTGCGCCGGATCTTCGACGCCTACCGTGGCCAGATCAAGGCGGCCCGCGCGCTGATGGACTGAAGGTGGCCTCGAAGCACGACCGGCGATTGCTCGCGCTGAAGATCGACGTCGACACGCTGCGCGGCACGCTCGAGGGCGTGCCCCGGCTCGTCGACGCGATGCGTCGCCGCGACGCCGGCGGCACCTTCCTGTTCAGCCTCGGGCCCGACCATACCGGCTGGGCGCTCAAGCGCGCGCTGCGCCCCGGCTTCCTGTCCAAGGTGTCGCGCACCTCGGTCGTCGAGCACTACGGCGTCAGGACCCTGCTGTACGGGGTGCTGCTGCCCGGCCCCGACATCGGGCGCCGCGCGGCCGACGTGATGCGCGCGACCGCCGCGGCGGGCTTCGAATGCGGGATCCACGCCTGGGATCACGTCAAGTGGCACGACGGGGTGCGCGGCGCCGACGCCGCGTGGACGCAGCGCGAGTGGCAGGCGGCGTTCGATCGCTTCGTGCAGGTGTTCGGCTACCGGCCGCTGACGACCGGCGCGGCCGGCTGGCAGATCAACGAGCACGCGGTCCGGCTGCAGCAGCGCAGCGGCATCCGCTACGCGTCCGACGGCCGCGGCCCGCATCCGTACCGGCTGCGGATCGACGGCCAGCCGTTCGGCCCGCCGCAGTACCCGACGACGCTGCCGACGCTCGACGAATTGATCGGACTGGACGGCCTGCATGACGGCAACGTGCACGAGCGCCTGCTGTCGCTGACAGCGCGCGCGCTCGACGGCAACGGCGGCAACGGCGGCAACGGCGGCAACGACGGCGGCAACGACGGCGGCAACGGCAGCGGCCACGCCGACGACGCGGAGCCGCCGCCGCAGGTATTCACGCTGCATGCCGAGCTCGAAGGCCAGAAGCTGCTGCCGGTCTACGAACGCCTGCTCGACGGCTGGCGCGCGCAGGGCTGGACGCTGTGCAGCCTCGGCGACGTCCACGCGCAATGGGGCGAGCGGCCGATGCCGGCGCAGCCCTTGCGCTGGGGCGAGGTGCCCGGACGCTCGGGCGAGCTGCTGGTGTCGACATGAGCGGGCCGCGCGTCACCGTCGTCGGCGCCGGCATCATCGGCACCTGCGTGGCCTACGAGCTGCAGCGCCGCGGCGCCGAGGTCACGCTGATCGAGCGCGACGAACCGGGACGCGGCGCCAGCTACGGCAACTCCGGCGCGATCAGCGAAGGCTCGGTGATGCCGCTGGCGACGCCTTCGGTGATCGCCAAGGCGCCGGCGATGCTGCTCGATCCGAACAGCCCGCTGCGCGTGCCGCTCGGCTACCTGTTCCGCGCGCTGCCGTGGCTGGCGCGGTTCGCCGCGGCGGCGCGGCCGGCCGAGATCGAACGGATCTCGCGCGCGCTGCACGCGCTGCACCGGCAGGCCGTCGAGCACCATCTGGCGCTGGCCGCCGACATCGGCGCGGCCGAGTTGGTCGTGCGGCGAGGCCACCTGCATCTATACCCGGACGCGCAGGCGCTGGCCGGCGACCAGGCGTCGTGGGAGCTGCGGCGGCGCTTCGGCATCGCCTTCGAACGGATCGACCGCGCCGGCATCGAAGCGCTCGAACCGGCGATCGCGCCGCGCTACCAGGTCGGCATGTTCCTGCCCGACCATGCGATGGTCGTCAATCCGCTGCGCTACGTGCAGAAGCTGGCCGCGGCGTTCGAAAGCCGCGGCGGGCGGCTCGCGCGAGACGAGGTCCGCGCGCTGCGCCCGCATCCGGACGGCGGCTGGCAGATCGACGCCGCCGCGCGGCGCGACGCGGACCACGTCGTGCTCGCGGCCGGGGTCTGGTCGGCGACGCTGCTGCGCCCGCTCGGCTTGTCCTACGCGCTCGAGAGCCAGCGCGGCTACCACACGATGTTCGTCGGCATGCCGGCGCCGATCTCGCGCACGGTCGTGCTGACCGACCACAAGATCTTCGCGACGCCGATGGAAGAAGGCCTGCGCGCCGGCGGCATGGTCGACATCGCCGGCCTGCGCCGGCCGCCCGACATGCTGCGCGCCGCCCGGATCGCGAGTCTCGCGCGCGAGTCGGTGCTGGGCCTGGACGGTGCGCTCGAACGCGTCTGGATGGGGCACCGGCCGTGCTTTCCGGACACGCTGCCGCGCGTCGGCCAGGCTCCCGGCCTGCCGGGCTTATGGCTGGCGTTCGGCCATGGACACCTGGGACTGACGGATTCGGCGAATACCGCGCGGCAGATCGCCGACGAACTGCTCGCGCCGGCGCCGGAACGACGCTAAGCGTCCGATCGACAACGACCGACGCCCGCCGCGGGCGGCCCATCAGGCACAATGCCGACGACAGTTGCGGGCGCATCGCCGCACCCCGTTCGCGGCGGCCCCCCAGCCCCCCAGCCCCCAGCCCCATGTCTGACCGCCAGCCGGGACCGAGCATATGAAGCGAGTCGTTTTCAACCAGAAGGGCGGCGTCGGCAAGTCGACGATCGCCGTCAACCTCGCCGCCATCGCGGCCGCGCGCGGCAAGCGCACGTTGCTGATCGACCTGGACGCGCAGTGCAACGCGACCCAGTACGTGCTCGGCGACGAACCGATCCTGCCTCGGCATTCGGTCGCCGAGTTCTTCGAGCAGAGCCTCGTCCATCGCTTCTCGAAGCTGAACGTCGACGACTTCGTGCGCGACACGCCGTGGTCCAACCTGGACCTGATGCCCGGCAGCCCGGCACTGGCCGACCTGCACACCAAGCTCGAATCGCGCTCGAAGTTCAAGACGCTGGGCAAGGCGCTCGACGACCTGTCGCGCTACGACGAGATCGTCATCGATACGCCGCCGGCGCTGAACTTCTATACGCGCTCGGCGCTGATCGCCGCCGAGGCCTGCCTGATCCCGTTCGACTGCGACGATTTCTCGCGCCAGGCGCTGTACAACCTGCTCGACGCGGTCGAGGAGATCCGCGACGACCACAACGAGCGGCTGCGGGTCGAAGGCATCGTCGTCAACCAGTTCCAGCCGCGCGCGAGCCAGCCGTCGCGCATCGTCCAGGTGCTGATCGACGAGGGCCTGCCGGTGCTCGACACCCGGCTGTCGGCGTCGGTCAAGATCCGCGAATCGCACGACGTGTCCAAGCCGATGATCGCGTTCGCGCCCGGCCACAAGCTGACCGAGGAGTTCATCGCGCTGTACGACGAACTCGAGCGCAAAGCCGCGCGGCCGAAGAAATCCGGCAAGGGCTGAAAACCCGAGCGCCCGGGCCGCGGAGCCCGGCAACCGGATGGCATGCTTATTGCCTCGTCGAGGTCCGGCACGACCGCGCAGCGCGCAAGAAAGCATGTTCAAGCTCGAGGAATTCAGCGATACCCTGCTGGAGCTCAATGTGCTCGCCCGACAAAGCGGCACCCGCGCTTATCAGCATCAGGCCCTGGCGCGGGTCCAGCGGATCCTGCCGTTCGATTTCGCGTGGTGGGGCATCATGTCGGCGCACGAGGACAGCTTCCGGCTGCATTCCTCGCATCTGTTCGAATTGCCGAGCGGCTACATCGACGTCTGGGAGCGCACGAAACGCGACGACAACGTCGCCAGGGCCGTCTGCAAGCGTCCGAGCCGGACGCTGTACTTCGACGATCACGAGCTGCGGTCGGCGCCCGGCCTGGCCGTGCTGACGGGCGCGCACGGCATCCACCAGGCGTTCTGCACGTCGGCGTACCTGCCGTCCGAATCGGCGTTCATCTTCCTTTCGCTGTATCGCGCGCGGCCCAGCCCCCGCTTCACGTCGGACGAGCTGCTGCTCAACCAGTACCTGATGCCGCACCTGTGCTCGTCCTGGTCGGCCAACCGCGAACACCAGATCGATCGGCTGCGGATCGAGGCGAGTTCTTCGCTCGATGCGGCCGTCGCGCTGGTCGACCGCGGCCACGAACTGCTGAACGTCGAACCCGATTTCCTGCCGCTGCTGCGGCTCGAGTGGCCGGACGATGACGGGGTGACGCTGCCCGCGCCGGTCATCGCCTGGCTGCGGGCGGGAGAGGCGTCGCTGAAGCTGCGGCGCATCGTCCTGCATCGCCACGCGTTCGACGAGTTCCTGCTGATCGAAGCGCGCCGGCGCACCCGCGCCGACAGCCTGTCGCCGCGCGAGGCGGCGATCGCCGAGGCGTCCGGCGCCGGACTCAGCTACAAGGAGATCGCGCGACGCTTCGATTGCGCGCCGGCGACGATCCGCCATCACCTGCGCGTCATCTACGAGAAGCTGGACGTCGGCGACAAGGCGACGATGATCGGCGCGCTCAACCGGCAAACGAGCCCGCTGCGTCGCGAAGACCTCGGAAACCGCCAGCATCGCCTGCGCCACGGCGCCTGAACCCGCGCCCGCCGGCCGCCGTCCCCGTCCCCGTCCCCCGTCCGCCGCCGGCAAAGTCCGTCCCTCTCGAAACATCCGATCGCCCCGGCACGGACGCCGCCGTCCGGGTGCGCCGTCGCGCGTCATCGCGCACCGCCATGGATCGTCACGCCACCGGCCGTCGCAGGCCGCGTCGATCAGCGCACCGCGACGGATCGCCGGCTCGTCCCCGCGACCCGCCCTCATCGTTCATCTGCACGATACGAGCGGCGCGGCGTATTCCCTAGACTCGATCCGGTCGTCCCCTCCTAACCCGACGCATCCATCGACGAGGCTTCCGATGATCGATTCCCAAGACCCGCGGCCACGACGCGCCGTGATCCGCGCCCGGCGCCTGGCCATCGCATGCGCGCTCGCATCGTCGGGCATCGGCGCGGCGCAGGCCGCCGACATCGTGGTCTGCACGGTCGACGATCTGTCGGGCGACTTCTCGATCATGGCGACGCCGAAGACTTATGGATACCAGCTCGCCGTCAAGGAGATCAACGACGCCGGCGGCGTCCTCGGCCGCAAGATCAAGCTGAGGACTTATGACGGCCAGTCCGAGGTCAAGCGCTACCAGGAACTGGCGCAGAAATGCGTGTTCGACGACAAGGCCGACGTCGTGATGGCCGGCTACACCGGCGCCGAGCGCGAGGCCGCGCGGCGCGAGGTCGTGCGCAACAAGGTCATCTACTGGCACAACAACCAGGGCGAAGGCGGCATCGCCGACCACTATTCGTTCTTCTCGGGCCCGACGCCCGAGCAGCAGGTGCTGCCGGCGCTGCAGTACATGATCAAGGCCTACGGCCCGAGGATGATCTTCATCGGCGCCGACTACAACTTCTGCCGCGCGATCGGGCAATGGACGCGGGTGGCCGCCGGCCTGTACGGCGGCCAGCTCGAGATGGACGAGTATTTCCCGTTCGGCGTCTCGCAATGGTCGTCGACGATCCAGAAGATCCAGAAGATCAAGCCCGACTTCCAGGTCCACTGCCTGGTCGGCGGCGAGCAGGTGCAGTTCTACCCGCAAGCGCAGGCGGCCGGACTGAAGACGCCGATGTGGTCGAACGTGACGATCGCCGACGGGTACGAGCACAAGCGCTTCGCGCCGCCGTCGCTCGAAGGCATGGTCGTTCCGCCCGCCTACGTCGAGGACGTGCCGGGACCGAACAGCCGGGCGTTCGTCGAGAAGATCCGCAAGCTGTTCCCGAAGGTCGACTACGTCAACGAGCACGCCGCGTTCGGCTACGTCGCCGTCAAGGCGATGGCCGAGGCCTGGAAGAAGGCCGGCACCACCGAGACCGAGGCCGTCATCAAGGCGCTGGAGTCCGGCATCGAAGTGCCCGACGCGCCGGGCGGCAAGTGGATCCTGCGCGGCGACCAGCACCACGCGGCGATGCCCGCCTACCTGTTCGGCGTCCAGAAGGACCATTCGCTGAAACTGCTGACCGAGCTGCCGCTGACCGAGCCGGTGTTCCTGAAGGATCTCGGCGTGGACATGCGCAAGTCGGCGCCGAATCGCCAGTACCTGCCGAGCGACAACCCGGCCTGGCGGTCGATGCTCGGCGCTAAGTGACGGCGCGCCGACGATGATCGCCTTCCTCTATCAGTACTTCGACAACATCGGCTTCCTGATCCTCGCCGCGGTCGGACTGATCGTCATCTACGGGATGATGGGCGTGATCAACATGGCGCACGGCGAACTGATGATGATCGGCGCCTACCTCACGTCGTTCACTTATCACGCCGGCGCGCCGTCGGCAGTCGCGATCGCCTTCGGCGGCCTCGGCGCGATGGGGGTCGGCGTGCTGCTCGAGCGCTTCGTCATCCGCCGCTTCTACAACCAGTTGCTGTCCTCGCTGGTCGTCACCTGGGGGCTCAGCATCGTCATCAGCCAGGGCTTCCTGCTGCTGTTCGGTCCCAGCGCGATGAACCTGCCGACGCCGTTCGGCAACCTGCCGATCGGCGAGCAGACCTTCGGCATCTACCGGATCGTGATGTTCGCGGTCGCGGTCGCGCTGGTCGCCGCGGTCTGGTACGTGCTGCGTTTCACCTCGTTCGGCGTGCTGGCGCGCGCCACGATGGAGAACCCCGGCATGACCGAGGCCCTCGGCGTCTCGACGCAGACGATCTACGCGGCCACCTTCGGCGGCGGCGCGCTGCTGGCCGGCATCGCCGGCGGCATGTTCGCGCTGACCGCGACGATCTCGCCGTTCTTCGGCAGCAACTACACACCGCTGGCGTTCATCACGATCGTCGTCGGCGGCGCCGCCAACCCGATCTCGGGCCTCGTCTCCAGCGTGCTGGCGCTGGCCGGCGTGCAGACGGTCGCCAATGCGTTGTTCTCGGTCTACACCGGCTACATCGCCATGTTCGCCGCCGCGGTCATCGTGCTGATCGCGCTGCCCAGGGGGATCTCCGACTACCTGGAACGACGCCGCCTGCAGGCGCTGCGCGATCGACGCTCATGACCGCCCGTTGCCATTGCACGCGCATCGGCCGGCTGATCGGCGGCCTGAACGGCCCGCAGACCCTGGGCCGCGGCCCGCTGTTCTGGTCCGGTTTCGTCGCCTGCGTCGTCATGTTCGCGCTGTCGCCCTTGGTGCTCGGCCGCTTCCAGGTCATCAACCTGAGCAACTTCATGGTCTTCAGCCTGCTGGCGCTGAGCCTGTGCCTGATCTGGGGTTATGCCGGCATCCTGAGCCTAGGCCAGGCCTGCTTCATGGGGATCGGCGGCTACGCGTTCGGCATCGCCGCGATCAACCTGATCGGCGCGCACGGCAACACCGGCGTCGCCGTGCTGGTCGGGATCGCCGTGCCGATGGCCTTCGCCGCGCTGCTCGGCGCCGCGATGTTCTATGCGCGGCTCGAAGGGGTCTACGTCGCCATCCTGACGCTGGTGATCTCGCGCCTGCTGGAGACCTTCCTGCTGCAGACCGCCGACACCTCCTACCGGATCGGCGATGCGGCGCTCGGCGGCTCGAACGGCCTGCGCTCGCTGGCCGCCGGCGACGGCTCGCTGCCGAACCTGATCATCGGCGCCGGATCGTGGGCGATCGAGCTCGACGGTCGCGGTTACGGCTTCTTCTATCTGACGCTGGCCGTGCTGGTCGTCGTCTATCTGGGCCTGCGCTGGCTGGTCAATTCGAGCGCCGGCTATCTGCTGCTGGCGGTCCGCGAGGATCCGCAGCGCACGGAAACCTTCGGCTACGACGTCCGACCCGTGCAACTGGCGGTGTTCTGCCTGTCGGCGGGCATCGCCGGCCTGGCCGGCGTGCTGTACACGGCCTGGGGCACCTACATCCATCCGAGCGCGTTCGGCATCGCGACCAACATCCTGCCGGTCATCTGGGTCGGCGTCGCCGGACGCAAGGACCTGACCGCCGCGCTGGTCGGCGCGCTGATCCTGCAATGGCTGTCGCTGCAACTGGCCGCGCAGGGCGACTACGCGCCGGTCGTCATGGGCGCGATCCTGGTCGTCGCGATGATGATCGCCCCCGAAGGACTGCTGACGCAGACGCTGGCCCGGCTCGGCGCCCGTCGCCGCGCGCGAGGTCCGGATCCGGCGCCGGCAGCCCTGGGCGAGGCGGAACGAGCATGAGGCACCCTGTATCGGCCACCGGGCGTTTCGAGCGCGGTTCGAAGGCTGCCATGCGAGGCGGGGTCGTGGGATCCGCGGCCGGGCCGGGCGCGACGCCGATGATCGAGGTCCGCGACCTGGTGCGCGCGTTCGGCGGCATCCGGGCGATCGACGGCCTGACGCTGGCGATCGCCGCCGGCGAACTGCATTGCGTCGTCGGCCCCAACGGCGCCGGCAAGAGCACGTTCTTCAAGCTGCTGGTCGGCGCCGACCGGCCCACGTCCGGGCAGGTGCGGTTCCGGGGACGCGAAATCTCGCGGCTGCGGCCGTTCGAGCGCGCCCGCCTGGGCATCAGCATCAAGTTCCAGAACGTGCCGATCTACCAGGATCTGACGGTCGCCCAGAACCTGTTCGTTCCGCTGCGCCGTCATCTGCCCGCGTCGCGGATCGCCGAGGAGACCGATCGGCTGCTGGCGACCGTGCACCTGGCCGGCACCGCCGAGCGGCCCGCGCGCGACCTGTCGCACGGGCAGCAGCAATGGCTGTCGCTGTGCATGTCGCTGGCGGCGCGGCCGCGGCTGCTGCTGCTCGACGAGCCGGCCGCCGGCATGTCGCGCGAGGAGCGCGACGACACGGCCGCGATCATCCGGCGGCTCCATGCCGACGGCGTGACGATCGTCGTCATCGAGCACGACATGGCGTTCATCAGGCAGTTGGACGCTCGCGTCAGCGTGCTGCACCAAGGCCGGCTGTTCGCGCAAGGGTCGATGGACGAGATCGAACGCGACGAAGCCGTGCGCGAGATCTACCTGGGCAGGCCGGCGACGGCCGGAGAAGGACGATGAAAGCGATTTCTCCGCTGCTGGGCGTCCATCACCTGGACGCCGGCTACGGCAAGGTGCGGATCCTGCGCGACGTGGCGCTCGAGGTCCGCGAGGGCGAGGTGCTGGCGATCATCGGCCGCAACGGCGTCGGCAAGACGACGTTGATGAAGACGCTGATCGGCGCGGTCGGCGTCCAGCGCGGCGAGATCCGTTTCGACGACCAGCCGATCGGCGGCCTGCGTCCGCACGCGCGCGCCCGGCTCGGCATCGGCTACGTGCCGCAGGGACGCGGCATCTACGCGAAATTGTCGGTGGCCGAGAACCTGTACATGGGCCGGCGGATCGGCGACGGGCCGATCACCGACGCGCACTACGCGCGGATCCACGGCTTCTTCCCGATCCTGCGGGAGCGGCGCGCGCAGATGGCCGGCTCGATGAGCGGCGGCCAGCAGCAGCAGCTCGCGCTGGGCCGCGCGCTGCTGGGCAAACCGCGGCTGCTGCTGCTCGACGAGCCCTCCGAAGGCATCCAACCGAACATCGTCCACGACATGGGGGTACTGGTCAGGCGGCTGAGCCGCCAGGACCGGATGGCGGTCATCGTCGTCGAACAGAACCTGGACCTGATCCGCCTGATGGCCGATCGCTGTCTGGTCATCGATCACGGCGAAGTCATCGCCGAGCTCGATCCCGGGCGGTTGGCCGACCCCGGACTGGCCTCCCGTTACCTGGCGATCTGACCGGCACCGATGCCGCGGCGATCGCTTTCCTCATGACGCCCCCGAGCAAGGACGAGATCCCATGCGCCTGACGATCCGAGAAGAAGAACGCATCCAGATCTGGACGATCGCCGAGATGTCGCGCCGCCGGCTGGCGCGCGGCATCCGGCTCAACTATCCGGAGGCGGTCGCGCTGATCTGCGACGAGATCATGGAACGGGCCTGCGAGGGCTCGGTCGAGATGCTGGTCGACCTGATGGCTTACGGCAGCACGATCCTGCACAAGGAACACGTGATGGAAGGCGTGCCCGAGATCCTGAACATGGTGCAGGTCGAGGCCGTGTTCCGCGACGGCACCAAGCTGGTGACGGTCATGCACCCGGTGCGCGAGTCCGGCAAGGGCGCGCGGCCCGAAACCTGGCAGTCGCCGGCGGAGCCGACCTCGATCGTCGCGGCCGAGGCGTTCCACGTCGGCGAGCCGTCGACGGTCGGCCGCATCGATTTCGCGCCCGAGCCCGTCGAGATCAACGCCGGACGCGAAACGATCGAACTGGTGATCACGAACATCGGTGACCGCCCGATCCAGGTCGGCGCGCACTACCACCTGGTCGAGGTCAACAAGGCGCTCGCCTTCGACCGCGAAGCCGCATTCGGCTACCGGCTCGACATCCCGAGCGGCTCGGCGGTGCGCTTCGAACCCGGGCAGAGCCGCAAGTGCCGGTTGACCCGTTTCGCCGGCGCGCAGGTGTCGATGGGGATGAACGACATCACCAACGGCTCGATGCGCAACGAATCGACGCGCAGGCTCGCGATGAAGCGGCTGCGCGAGCACGACTACGCGTTCGCCGACGACACGGTCGACAACGCGCCCCGGCCCGACATCGTCTACGCGACCCAGCCGCCGGCCGCCCTCGAAGACGACGACGGCGATCGCCCGGCCGGCCCGGGCCGGCGCGCGAAGAAACCCTGATCGGCAGCGCCGTTCCCGCCGCACTGCCCGCCTTCCCTGAGGATTGACACGCATGAGCATGAAGATTCCGCGCGCCGACTACGCGGCGCAGTACGGCCCGACGACGGGCGACAAGGTCTACCTGGCCGATACCGGCCTGGTCGCGAAGATCGAGCGCGACTTCACCACCTACGGCGACGAACTGGTCTTCGGCGGCGGCAAGACGATCCGCGACGGCATGGGCCAGTGCTCGCGCTTCAAGCGCAGCGACGGCGCGCTGGACATGGTGCTGACCAACGCGATCATCATCGATCCGGTGCTGGGCGTGGTCAAAGGCGACATCGGCGTGCTCGACGGCAGGATCGTCGGCGTCGGCAAGGCCGGCAATCCGGACACGATGAACATCACGCCCGGACTGATCGTCGGGCCGAACACCGACATCCTCTCGCTGGAGGGACGGATCGTCACGCCGGGCCTGATCGACATCCATCCGCACTTCGACTCGGTCCAGCAACTGTACGAATACCAGAGCGCCGGCGTGACCACGGTGATCGGCGGCGGATCGGGACCGAAGACCGTCGGCATCGAATGTCCGGGCGCGTGGAACCTGCAGCGGATGCTCGAGGCGATGGCCGACATTCCGCTGAATTTCGGCAACTTCGGCAAAGGCAACTCGTCGGATCCGAATTCGCTGATCGAGCAGGTGCTCGGCGGAGCCACCGGTTTGAAACTGCACGAGGACTGGTCGTCGTCGCCGTCGGCGATCCGCAACGCGATGGCGATCGCCGACCAGTTCGACTTCCAGGTCCAGATCCACGCCGACACGCTGAACGAGACCGGCTACTACGAAGACACGATGGAAGCGATCGCCGGACGCGTGATGCACATGTATCACTGCGAAGGCGCCGGCGGCGGCAACGCGCCCGACATCATGCGCTGCGTCGGCGAGGCCAACATCCTGCCGAGTTCGACCAATCCGACCAATCCGTTCTCGATCAACACTTATGACGAGGAGATCGACATGCTGATCACCTGTCATAACCTGAACAAGTCGGTGCCCACCGACATGGCGTTCATCCAGGGGCGCGCGCGCGCCGAGACGATGCGCGCCGAGGACGTGCTGCACGACGTCGGCGCGATCAGCATGATCGGCTCGGACAGCCAGGGCGTCGGCCGCGCGGCCGAGAGCGCGCAACGCTCGTTCCAGCTCGCCGCCGCGAACAAGGTCCGCTTCGGACGCCTGTCGGAGGACGGCCCGGACAGCGACAACTTCCGCATCAAGCGCTACCTGGCCAAGGTCACGATCAATCCGGCGATCACGTTCGGCGTCGACGGCTACGTCGGATCGATCGCGGCGGGCAAGATCGCCGACATCGTCGTCTGGCGGCCCGACCTGTTCATCGCCAAACCGGAGCTGATCCTGAAGGGCGGCTTCATCTCCTGGGCCGCGATGGGCTCGCCGGCGGCCTCGCTGATGACCTGCGAGCCGCTGAAGTACCGCCCGCAGTACGGTCACCACGGCCGCAATCCGCGCCGCACGGCGTTCTCGTTCGTCACGCAGGCGGCGATCGACGGCGGCTTGGCCAACCGGATCGAATGCCAGCCCTTGCTGCCCGTGCGTCGCTGCCGGTCGATCTCCAAACGCGACATGGTGCACAACGACGCGCTGCCGCGGATCGACATCGACCCCGAGACGTACAACGTCTACATGGACGGCCAGCGGATCACCGTGCAGCCCGCCCGGACCCTTCCGCTGACGCAGCTCTATTACCTGCGCTGAGCGCGGCCCGGTGACCGAGGAGATTCGATGATCATCGACAGGATCGTCGGCAAGTTCGCCGACCTGCAATCGCGGATCACGGCGGTGGACCCCGTCGAGCTGCCCGCCGACAAGCGCCAGAGCCCGCACTGGCGCGCGCGATCCCGCGACGGCCGTTCGCTGGCGGTCTCGCTGCCGCGCGGCGACGAGCTGTTCGAGGGCGACGTGCTGCTGATCGACGGCGGCACGGCCGTCGTCGTGGCCGCCGCGCCCGAGGACCTGCTCGAGGTGATGCCCGGATCGCCGCGCCAATGGGGCATCGCCGCCTACCAGTTGGGCAACCTGCACCGCGAGCTGCGCTTCCTGGCGGACTCGATGCTGACGCCGTACGACGCGATCGCCGAAGCCGTGCTCCGCCAGGCCGGCATCGCCTGCCGCCGCGCCACGCGCGCCTTCACCGGCGAGCGGTTCGGTGCGCACGGCGCCGCGCACGCCGACGGGCACGGCCACGGGCACCGACACGAGCACGGACATGACCACCACCATCGCTGACGACAACGGCCTGATGTTCGTGCTGCAGGCCGCGACCGCGTCGTTCCCGACCGGTGCGTTCAGCCATTCATACGGTTTCGAGACGCTGATCAGCCTGGGCGGCATCACCGACGCGGACGGACTCGGCCGCGAGGCGGCGCGCTGGCTCCGCCATGGCCTCGCGCCGGCCGACGCGGCGGGCGTCGCGCTCGCGCACGAAGCGGCGCTGGCCGGCGATGCGCGAGAGCTCGCGCGGATCGACGAGACGCTGCATGCGCTGAAGCTGACGCGCGAGACCCGCGAGGCGAGCCTGTCGACCGGCGGCGCGTTCCTGGCGGCGATCCTCGATGCGCTGCCGGGCCCGCGCGCCGCCGCGTTCAAGCGGCAGATCGACGACGGCCGGTGCGCGGGCCACTACGCGACGGCGTTCGGCGTCGCGACGGCCGACGCCGGCGTCGAGCGGCGGACCGCCGTGATCAGCTTCCTGCACGGCAGCCTGAGCAGCCTGATCGGCGTGGCGGCGCGGATCATCCCGCTCGGGCAGATCGCCGTCCAACGCCTGCTCGCGCAGGCGCGGCCGCAGGTGCTGACCTGCGCCGACGTCGCGCTGCGAACCCCGCTCGACGAACTGGCGACCGCGACGGCCGGCCTGGACGTCGCGTCGATGGCGCACGAGCGCCTGTACACCCGCCTGTGCATTTCCTGAACTCGAGGAGCCCCACGATGAGAAAACCCGTTCGCCTCGGCATCGGCGGCCCGGTCGGATCCGGCAAGACCGCGCTGACCGACAAGCTGTGCCGCGAGTTCTCCCGGCGTTATTCGGTCGCCGCGATCACCAACGACATCTTCACGAAGGAAGACGCCGAGTTCCTGACCCGCAACGAGTCGCTGCCGCCGGACCGGATCCTGGGCGTCGAAACCGGCGGCTGCCCGCACACGGCGATCCGCGAGGACTGCTCGATGAACCTGCACGCCGTCGGCGAGGTCTCGCGCAGGCACCCGGACCTGGACATCATCTTCATCGAAAGCGGCGGCGACAACCTGGCGGCGACCTTCAGCCCCGACCTCGTCGATGCCCACATCTACGTGATCGACGTCTCCGGCGGCGAGAAGATCCCGCGCAAGGGCGGCCCCGGCATCACGAAGTCGGACCTGATGGTCATCAACAAGATCGACCTGGCCGGCCTGGTCGGCGCCAGCCTCGACGTGATGGACCGCGACGCCCGTCGGATGCGCGGCGATCGCCCGTTCCTGTTCACGTGCATCAAGGACGGCCGCGGCCTGCAGGACGTGTTCGACTGGGTCGAGTCGCAGGCGCTGCTGGCCGCCGAACCGCGGTGAACGCGACGATGGCGTTCGCGCAGCCCGACCCCGGCTGGGTGATCGGCAAGCATGCGCTGCTGTGCGTGAACGCGCTGCGCCGCGAAGGGCGCACGCACCTGGACGTCGTGCGGCGCAGGATTCCGTTCCAATGGCAGGGCTATCAATACCAGGACCGCGACGACCAGCCGTACCTGCAATTGCACAACTCGAACGGCGGTTACGTCGAAGGCGATGCCGCGCTGCTGCAGATCGACGTGCAGCCGGGCGCGCGGATGCTGCTGACGACGACCGGCGCGACCCGGTTCTATCACTGCCGCCAGGGCGGCGAGAGCCGCGAGTCGATCGAGGTGCGGATCGGCCCGGGCGCGCTGTTCGAGTTCCTGCCCGACGAGATGATCCCGTATGCCGACACTTGCGCGATCCGGTCGGCTCGCTTCGATCTGGCGCCGGACGCCCGCCTGTTCGTCAGCGACACGATCAGCGCCGGGCGCATCCACTACCGGGGCGGCGAGCTGTTCGCGTTCCGCGCGCTGCGCGCCGAGCTGGCGATCCGGGTCGACGGCCGGCTGCAACTGCTGGACCGGCAATTCAGCACGACGCCCGGGCAGGTACGGGCGCTTCGCGAGCTATGGGCCGGCTACCGGCACCTGACGACGATCGCGATGCATGCGCCGCAATGGCCGCGGGACCTGCCCGACCGCCTGCAGGCGGTGCTCGCCGCCCATCCGCACGCATGGTCCGGCGTCACGCGGATCGGCTCGCTGATCGTCCTGCGCCTGCTGACGCGCGACGCCTGGCACGCGCAGCAACTGGTGTTCAGGATCTGGCGGTGCGCGCGCCCGGACCTCGCGGGCAAGCCCGCGCGCGTGATCTGGAAGAGCTGAACCCGGCGGCGTTCAGTCGCTGACCTCGTCGTACCTGACCACGTGCCCGGCGTCGTCGACGACCTCGAGCCGCACCTTGAAGCCCCACAGCCGCTGCAGGTGGCGCAGCACCTCGTGGCGCTCGTCGGTCAACGGCCGGTTGCGATGCAGCAGATGCCGCAAGGTCAGGCTGCGATCGCCGTCGCGGTCGAAGTCGATGATCTGGATGTCCGGCAGCAGGTTGTCGCGGTTGTACTGCTGCGCCAGCAGCTTGCGCACGCGCCGGTAGCCGTCCTCGTTGTGGATGCTGTCGATGTGCAGCGTCTCGGACCGCTCGTGGTCGGCGACCGCGAACAAGCGGAATTCGCGGATCAGGCGCGGCGACAGGTACTGGCCGATGAACGACTCGTCCTTGTAGTTGCGCATCGCGAAGTCCAGCACCTTCAGCCAGTCGCCGCCGGCGATGTCCGGGAACCAGTGGCGATCCTCGTCGGTCGGCGCCTCGCAGATCCGGCGCAGGTCGCTCATCATCGAGAAGCCCAGCGCGTACGGATTGATGCCGCCGTAGCCGCGCTCGTCGAAGCCGCGCTGCGTGACGACGTTGGTGTGCGAGGCCAGTATCTCGAGCATGAAACCGTCGTCGACGAGCCCCTTGTCGTACATGCGGGTCAGGATCGTGTAGTGCCAGAACGTCGCCCAGCCCTCGTTCATGACCTTGGTCTGGCCCTGCGGATAGAAGTATTGCGCGATCTTGCGGACGATGCGCGCCAGCTCGCGCTGCCAGGGCGCCAGCTTGGGCGCGTACTTCTCGACGAAGTACAGCAGGTTCTCCTGCGGCTCCTCAGGGAAGCGGCGGCGCGCGCCGGCCCCGCCGGCACCGCGCGGCCGCGTCGGCACCGTGCGCCAGATCTCGTCGTACTGCTTCCACGCGTAGGCCTCGCGCTCGCGCATCCGCGCGACCTCCTCGGCGGCCGACAGCGGACGCGGATGCCGGTAGCGGCTGACGCCGAAATCCATCAGCGCATGGCAGGCATCGAGCGTCTCCTCGACCGCCGTCAGGCCGTAGCGCTCCTCGCACTCGTGCACGTACTTGCGGGCGAACACCATGTAGTCGATGATCGCGTCCGCGTTCGTCCACTGCTTGAACAGGTAGTTGCCCTTGAAGAACGAGTTGTGCCCGTAGCAGGCGTGCGCGATCACCAGCGCCTGCAACGGCATCGAGTTCTCTTCCATCAGGTAGGCGATGCACGGATCGGAATTGATGACGATCTCGTAGGCCAGCCCGCGCGCGCCCTTGCGGTACGCGTGCTCGTTGCGGATGAACTCCTTGCCGAAACTCCAGTGCGGGTAGCCGATCGGCAAACCCACCGACGCATAGGCGTCGAGCATCTGCTCGCTGTTGATGACCTCGATCTGGTTCGGATAGCAGTCCAGGCCGAACTCGCCGACCGCGATCTCGCGGATCGCCGCGTCGTACTCGGCGATCAGGTCGAACGTCCATTCCGGCCCCTGCGAGATCGGTTTGGACGCCCGCGCGCCGGGGCCGCCGGCGGCCGGCAGCGGCGCGTCCGACAGGGCGATGACGGTGGTCGGGATGTCGGTCATGGCGTTCCTCCGGCGATCGTTCACGGCGCGCCGACGGCGGCCGCCTTGCTGAACAGACCGCGAAACACGGGATAGATGTCGCGGCGATCGGAGACCTCGCGCATCGCGAAATGCCCGGCCTCGATGCGCCGGTAGGCGGCCGACAGCGTCGACAGCCGCGACCGCTCGTCGATCGCCTCGATGTACGCGAAGTACCGCAGCCGCGGCAGCAACTGCTCCTCGAGGAAGCCGCGGCTCTTCTCGGGGTCGGCGCCGAACGCGTCGCCGTCGGACGCCTGCGCCCCGTAGATGTTCCACAGGTTCGACGGATAGCGCTTCTCGATGATCTCGTGCATCAGGTGCAATGCCGACAGCACGACGGTGCCGCCGGTCTTCGGATCGTGGAAGAAGCGGTCCTCGTCGACCTCCTCGGCGTCGTCGGTATGGCGGATGAACACGACCTCGACCCGCTCGTACTTGCGCGACAGGAACAGGTACAGCAGCGTGAAGAAGCGCTTGGCCAGATCCTTCTTGTTCTCGTCCATCGACGCCGAGACGTCCATCAGGCAGAACATCACCGCCTGGCTCATCGGCTGCGCGACCTGGACGCGATGCCGGTAGCGCAGATCGATCTCGTCGAGAAAAGGCACGCGCGCGATGCGCCTGCGCAATTCGTTGATCTCGGCGTCGATCGCTTCGCGGTCCAGCGCCGGTTCGAGGTCCGGGTCGGCCCGCGGATCGACGTCGGGATCGAAACCGGCCGGTACCGGCGCGCCGATCTCGGCGTCGTTCTCCGCCCGGCGCTCGAGCAGCGCCTGCAGGTGCGCGAGCCGTTTGCGCGACGCCGAGGTCAGCGCGATCCGGCGACCCAGCGCATTGCGCAGCGAGCGCGCGACCGACAGGTTCACCGGCGAGCCTTGCGGCGTGTAGCCGGCGCGCTGCCACTTGTACTCGCGGATGTCGCCGACCCGCGTGCGCTCCATGTTCGGCAGCTCGAGGTCGTCGAAGAAGATCTCCATGAACTCCTCGCGCGACAGCGTGAACGTGAAGCCGTCCTCGCCTTCGCCCTGGCCGCCGTCGCTGCCCTTCCCGTCGCCCTCGCCGCCGCCCTCGGGCCGCTTGATCCTGTCGCCGGGCATGAACTTGCGGTTGCCCGGGTGGACCATCTCGCGATCGCCGCCGCCCCCCTGCCGGAAGCTCGGCTCGGAAACGTCCTTGACCGGGATCTTGACCTGCCCGCCGTGCTCCATGTCCTTGATCGAGCGGTCGGCGACCATATCGCTGACGGCCCGCTGGATATGCGCCTTGTAGCGGCGGATGAAGCGTTCGCGATTGACCGCGCTCTTGTTGCGATCGTTGAGTCGTCGATCGATGATGACTGACATGTTCGCCACCTGCCCGCTCGGGGGCCGTTCGATCCGGATCGGTCGGACGGCGCCGGCCCTGCGCCGCTGCATCCGGCGACGGCCGCCGCCGGATCGTCCCCGGCGGCCGTCGCCCCGCTTCGTGCGGGGGCGGACGCGATTACCGCGAAGACCGGCGCGCCGCGGACGGGCGCCCGCCGGTCACTGCGACTTGCGTACCCGCAGGTACCACTCGCACAACAACCGAACCTGTTTCTCGGTATAACCCTTCTCGACCATCCGCGCAACGAAGCTCTCGTGCTTGTGACGATCCTCGGCCGACGCCTTCGCGTTGAACGAGATCACCGGCAGCAGCTCCTCGGTGTTCGAGAACATCTTCTTCTCGATCACCTCGCGCAGCTTCTCGTAGCTGGTCCAGGCCGGATTCTTGCCGCCGTGGTTGGCCCGCGCCCGCAGCACGAAGTTGACGATCTCGTTGCGGAAGTCCTTCGGATTGGCGATGCCGGCCGGCTTCTCGATCTTTTCGAGCTCGGCGTTCAACTGCGAGCGATCGAAGCTCTCGCCGGTCTCCGGATCGCGGTAGTCCTCGTCCTGGATCCAGTAGTCGGCATACGTGACATACCGGTCGAAGATGTTCTGGCCGTACTCCGAATACGACTCCAGGTAGGCGGTCTGGATCTCCTTGCCGATGAACTCCGCGTAGCGAGGCGCCAGATAACCCTTGATGAAGTCCAGGTACCGGCGCTGCGCCTCCTCGGGCAACTGCTCGCGCAGCAGCCGCTGCTCGAGCACGTACATCAGGTGGACCGGATTGGCCGCGATCTCGGTCTGGTCGTAGTTGAACACCGCCGACAGCACCTTGTACGCGAAGCGCGTCGACATGCCGTTCATGCCTTCGTCGATGCCGGCGAAGTCGCGGTATTCTTGCACGGTCTTGGCGTTCGGCTCGATGTCCTTCAGGCTCTCGCCGTCGTAGACCCGCATCTTCGCGTAGACGCTCGAGTTCTCCGGCTCCTTGATCCGCGACAGCACCGAGAACTGCGCCATCATCTCCAGCGTGCCGGGCGCGCAGGGCGCCGCCGCCAGCGAGCTGTTGCGCAGCAGCTTGCGGTAGATCTTCACCTCTTCGGACACCTGCAGGCAGTACGGCACCTTGACGATGTAGACGCGATCGAGGAACGCCTCGTTGTTGCGATTGTTCCGGAAAGCTTGCCATTCGCTCTCGTTCGAATGCGCGAGGATGACGCCCTGGTACGGAATCGCCGAAAAACCCTCGGTACCCTTGAAGTTGCCCTCCTGCGTGGCCGTCAGCAGCGGGTGCAGCATCTTGATCGGCGCCTTGAACATCTCGACGAACTCGAGCAGGCCCTGGTTGGTCAGGCACAGGCCGCCCGAATAGCTGTACGCGTCCGGATCGTCCTGCGACAGCGTCTCGAGCTTGCGGATGTCGACCTTGCCGACCAGCGAGCTGATGTCCTGGTTGTTCTCGTCGCCCGGTTCGGTCTTGGCGATGCCGATCTGCTTGAGCACCGACGGCTGGATCCGCACGACCTTGAACTTCGTGACGTCGCCGTCGAACTCCCTGAGCCGCTTGACGGCCCATGGACTCATGATGCCGGTCAGGTAGCGGTGCGGGATGCCGAACTCCTTCTCCAGCGTCTGCCCGTCGCGCTCGGGATGGAACAGACCCAGCGGCGACTCGTTGACCGGCGACCCCTTGAGCGCATAGATCGGAAAGACTTCCATCAGCGATTTCAGGCGCTCGGCGATCGACGACTTGCCGCCGCCGACCGGGCCCAGCAGATACAGCACCTGCTTGCGTTCTTCCAGGCCCTGCGCGGCGTGCTTGAAGTAAGCGACGATCTGCGCGATCGCCTCTTCCATGCCGTAGAACTCGGCGAACGCCGGATACCGGCGGATGACCCGATTGGAGAACAGCCGGGACAAGCGCGAGTCATTGCGGGTATCGATGACCGCGGGCTCGCCGATGGCGGCGAGCATGCGCTCGGCGGCGCTGGCATAAGCGAGAGGATCGGTCTTGCACAACTCGAGGTAGTCGAGCAGCGGCATTTCCTCGTCGCGCGCCTTGACGTACTGTTCCCGATACGTATCGAAGAGATTCATGACAGTCCTCCGTAAACCTGGCCTAGGGAAACTCGGAGAATCAGTTGCCGTGCCGATCGACGCCGTCCGTCGCTCCCACTGCCGTTGATTCCGCCGCGACGCTCTGCCCTAGAGCCGAAAACCGCAGCGCTTCCGTACAGACGATGACCGCATTGCGCAGAGAGGTCAACCACGAATCGGGTTTCGGCGCAACACATGTCGCCTGACATCGCGCGGCACGCCGCGCCGCGCATCGCGCGCGACGCGCGTTGCTTCGTCACTCCGATCGTCGTCCAGCCCGACATCCGCCTAACCATCATCCGCACCGAGTCGAGTAGTCGAAATTAATGACCTCATCGAATGAGCACGCATCGTGCCAGCCGCATCGCCTCGCGGCGGCCTCGTCGACCACCGATCCGTCGCTCCCGACCGTTCATCGCCGAGCGCTCGAAACGATCGGCGGTCGGACGCGGCCGACCGACGCCGACGCCGGGTGGCGGCACCGGCCGACACCCGCGCGAGCGGTTCCGTCCGATACTTGAGGGCGATCCGACGATCACGCAATAGCGGCCGCCGAGAAACCGATGCCGTATCGCGTCGCATCCTGCCCAGGCACGGCAAAGTACCGCGGCCCGCCGCAACGAGCCGTCGTTCTGTGCCGCATCGCGGCACCGTGCGGCCCGGACAGGCGATAATGCGGGTCCGATCCCACCAACTTTCTTTCCGCCGGAACCCGCAGTGGCTCAATACGTATTCACGATGAACCGGGTGAGCAAGACCGTTCCCCCGAAACGTCAGATCCTCAAGGACGTCTCGCTGTCGTTCTTTCCGGGCGCCAAGATCGGCGTGCTGGGGCTGAACGGCGCCGGCAAGTCGACGCTGCTCAAGATCATGGCCGGCGTCGACAAGGACATCGAAGGCGAAGCGACGCCGATGCCCGACATCAAGATCGGCTATCTGCCGCAGGAACCGCAGCTCGATCCCGACAAGACCGTCCGCGAGGAGGTCGAGGCCGGCGTCGGCGACGTCATGCACGCGCAGCAGAAGCTCGACGAGATCTACGCCGCCTACGCCGAACCCGATGCCGACTTCGACGCGCTGGCCGCCGAGCAGGCCAGGTACGAGGCGATCCTGGCGACCAGCGGCACCGACGTCGAGCGTCAGCTCGAGGTGGCCGCCGACGCGCTGCGGCTGCCGCCGTGGGACGCGGTGATCGGCAAGCTGTCGGGCGGCGAGAAGCGCCGCGTCGCGCTATGCCAGTTGCTGCTGGCCAAGCCCGACATGCTGCTGCTCGACGAACCGACCAACCACCTGGACGCCGAAAGCGTCGACTGGCTCGAAACCTTCCTGTCCAAGTTTCCGGGCACCGTCGTCGCCGTCACGCACGACCGCTACTTCCTCGACAACGCGGCCGAGTGGATCCTCGAGTTGGACCGCGGCCAGGGCATCCCCTGGCGCGGCAACTACAGCTCGTGGCTCGACCAGAAGAGCAACCGGCTCAAGCAGGAAGAAGCCACCGAATCGGCGCGCCAGAAGACGATCAAGAAAGAGCTCGAATGGGTTCGCCAGAACCCGAAAGGGCGACAGACGAAGAGCAAGGCGCGCCTGCAGCGCTTCGAGGAGCTGTCCTCGCTCGACTACCAGCGCCGCAACGAGACGGCCGAGATCTTCATCCCGGTGGCCGAGCGGCTCGGCAACTCGGTCATCGAGTTCGACGGCGTCAGCAAGGGCTTCGGCGACCGGCTGCTGATCGACAACCTGAGCTTCACGATCCCGCCGGGCGCGATCGTCGGCATCATCGGCCCCAACGGCGCCGGCAAGTCGACGCTGTTCCGGATGATCGCCGGGCAGGACAAGCCCGACAAGGGCGAGGTCAAGGTCGGCCCGACCGTCAAGCTCGCGTACGTCGACCAGTCGCGCGACGCGCTCAACGGCGACAAGACCGTCTGGGAAGAGCTGTCGAACGGGCTCGACATCATGACGGTCGGCAACTTCGAGATGCAGTCGCGCGCGTACATCGGCCGCTTCAACTTCAAGGGGCCGGACCAGCAGAAGCTGGTCGGCAACCTGTCGGGCGGCGAACGCGGCCGGCTGCACCTGGCCAAGACGCTGATCGCCGGCGGCAACGTGCTGCTGCTGGACGAGCCGTCGAACGACCTGGACGTCGAGACGCTGCGCGCGCTCGAGGATGCGCTGCTCGAGTTCGCCGGCTGCGTGCTGGTGATCTCGCACGATCGCTGGTTCCTCGATCGCATCGCCACGCACATCCTGGCCTGCGAAGGCGACTCGCAATGGGTGTTCTACAACGGCAACTACCAGGAGTACGAAGCCGACAAGCGCCGCCGCCTCGGCGAGGAAGGCGCCAAGCCCAAGCGGCTGCGCTACAAGGCGCTGCGCTGAGACGGACGCCCGCGCCGGCTGATCGCCGGGGCGCCGTCCGCCCCCGCGATCAGAACGCGGTCCTGACGGTCAGCGAGAACGTCCTGGGGTCGCCGAGCGCCAGGCTGTTCGACCAGTACACCTTGTCGGTGATGTTCTGCACCATGAAGTTGAACGTGGTCGGATGGCCGCCGACGCGGGTCGTATACCGCAGGCCCGCGTCGAACAGCGTATAGGCCGGCACGATGTCGGTGTTCAGCGCGTTGTTGTATTTCTTGCCGGTGTAGTAGGCCCCGCCCGACAGCGACAGCCCCGGCACCCCCGGAAAGCGGTATTCGGCATAGACCTTGGCCATCCGGCCGGCGGCGCTCGTCGGCTTCTTGCCTTCGAGGGCCGGGTTGTCGGCCTTGTTCACCTTCAGGTCCATCAACGTGCCGCCGGCGATCAGCGACAGGTTGTCGGTCACCCTGCCGGTGAAGCCGACCTCGATCCCCTGGTGCGTCTGCTTGCCGTCCTGCGACAGCGTCGGCAGCGGCGTCGTATCGATCACGTAGGAATTGGCCTTCTCGATCCGGAACAACGCGACGCTGATCAACGCGCGATCGTTCAGGCTGTACTTCGTGCCGATCTCGTATTGCTTGCTGACGTACGGATCCAGGATCTCGTTCTCGTTCAGGTAGGCGGTGCCGACCACGCTCCCCGCTTCCAGGCTCTCGATATAGGTGGCGTAGGTCGTCAGGTTCTGCAGCGGCTTGTAGATCAGCGACAGGGTCGGCGTGGCCTTCGATTTGTCGTAGTTGACGCCGGTCCGGTAGTTGTACGTCGCCGTGGTCGCGTAGTTGACGCCGACCAGCGCCGACCATTGCTCGTTCAAGCGGATGTCGTCGCCGATGACGATGTTGCGCACCTCGGTCTTCGAGCCCTTGGCCAGCGGCTGCCCCACCGCCAACGTGCCCCAGTCGGCCGGCTGCGGGTAGTCGCGGAACTCGTCGAGCGAGATGTCGGTCGGGATCTGGTAGCTCCTCGAGGTCGGCAAGGTGTTCCGGATCTTGTCGGTCGCGGCCGAATACCCGATCGTCAGGTTGTGCCGGATGCCCGCCGTATCGAACCGGGCATCCAGGTACGCGATGGCGCCGACCTTGTCGTTGCGCTGGTACGCGTAGTCGCCGAACCAGGACGTCGCCAGCACCGTGTCGTTCAGGTAGCGCATCCGGGCGTCGCCGCCGGTCTTGCCGACCCGTTCGTAGTACAGGCCGCTCCTGAAGGTGAACACTTCGTTCAGGTCCCAGCGAACGTGGCCCTCGACCTTGTTGGACCGGAAATCCTGTTGCAGCCACGGCGGCGTGTAGCTCTGGTTGCGGTGGATGCCCGAGCGGCTGCGGTCGATCTGCTCGTTGGTCGCCCAGAAGATGTTGGGCCCCGGCGCCACCGTGTCCTTGTGGCTGAAGCGCAGGTCGGCGGTGAAATGGGTCGTCGGCTTGAAATCGAGCGCCAGGTTCACGGCCTTGGTCCGCTTGAGCTCCTTCCTGCTGGTCTCGCCGTCCTGGTAGACGGCATTGAATCGATACCCGAAGACGTTGTTGCGATCGAGCTGGCCGCCCAGGTCGACGTGCCCGAAATACGTCGAACCACCGTAGGTGCCGAACGATACGTTGCGCAGGTTGTGGAGCGTGGGGCGCTTGGTCACGTAGTTGACCGCCCCGCCGACCCGGCCGCCGCCGTACAGGAAGCCCGTCGCGCCATTGATGACCTCGACGCGCTCGAGTTCCTGCATCGTCGGCGTGCCGGCGACGCGGCTCGCGTACGGAATGCCGTTGACGATCGGGTTGGTGACCTGGAATCCGCGGATCGTCACCCAAGGGCTGTCCGTCGCGTCGCTGGCGATCTTGCCGGTCTCCTGCGTCACGGGGTTCATCTTGAAGAGCTGATCCATGTCCTTGGCATTGGCGTTTTCGATCAGATCGCTCGAGATGATGCTCATCGAGTACGGCGTGTCCTGCAGATCCCGCTCGCCCCAGACGCCCACGCCGGTGGTTTTCTTCGACAGGTAGCCATCCTCGGCGCTGCCGTTCTTCTCGCTCGCGGCTTGGACGGTGACGGCCGGCAGCGCCGCGTTCCGGGAATCGGTCTCGGCCGTGGTCTGCGCCTGGGCCGTGCCGCCGGTCAGGATCGCCAACGCGATCAGGCTCAGGCGGGGGTGCCGGGCCGCGAGGGCTTGCCGATCCACCGCGGCGGGCGGAACGAGGTGGGAATCGAGGGACTTCGCGTGCGGGTGACGCGGGATCTGGACCAAGGGAGTCTCCATTCGTCGAGATGAGCGGGGTGGAAGGCGCTGCCGGCTTGTCGTGCGGGTTTTGTCAGCAAGCGAGTTGTCAGGAATATAAGTAGGAATACTTATCATTCCCTCAATAAGCCCACGAATTGCCGGACATTTCGGCCTGCGCGCCGATCCGCGCGCATCCCGCGGACCGGCGCTTTCCCCTCTTTCGTCATCACCCAATGAAAAACGCCCGGCCCGCCTTTCGGCGGATCCGGGCGCTCATCGCACCGGGAACGTGCGGGGCACCAGACCGGTGCCCCGCGCGGCCCCGGGCCGAACGACCGTCAGGTTCCCAGCAGCACCACCGCCACCCCCAGCGCGCAGGCCACGGTGACGGCGACGATACCGGCGTACCCCATCAGCGACACCCATTCACCCCAGGCGAAAGACGGCTGCCCCTCGGCGGTCGCCGGTTTGCTTTGCATTTCCATTACTGCGGCTCCTGAGCGATCGACTCACATGTTCGGGAAGGAGAGGCCACGGTGGCCGGTGCCCCCGTGATCGGGCGGATCACCGTTCGGCGACCTTTGCCACGTCACCATTGGACCCCTGAACGATGCCTGCGTCGTGATCGAAACGGGGCGGTCACAAGATGAATTGTGGCGATCCAGTGACCGGCGGCCGTGCGCTGTCTCGCATACGCTAAAGTGCTTGCATGGCAAGACGAATCGCGGTCATCGAAGACGAACCCGCGTTGCGCGACAACCTGCGCGATGCGCTGGCCCGCCACGGCTACGAGGTCCAGACGTTCCCGAACCGTCCGGAAGCGCAGGCCGTCTGCGCGAGCCGGCTGCCCGACCTGGCGATCGTCGACGTCGGGCTCGGCGATGAACCCGAAGGCGGCTTCGAGCTGTGCCGCTGGCTGCGCCAGCGCGACGCCAAGCTGCCGATCCTGATCCTGTCCGCCCGCGATTCCGACATCGACGTCGTCTCGGGCCTGCGGCTCGGCGCCGACGACTATGTCCCGAAGAGCGTCTCGCTGCCGCACCTGATGGCCCGCGTGACCGCGCTGCTGCGCCGCGCCGACCTGAGCGGCCAGGCGAGCGCCGGCGCCGACGACCGGCTCGTGCGGGGCCCGCTGACGCTGGACGTGCATCGCTTCGAGGCCAAATGGCGCGGCACCACGGTCGACCTGACGGTCACCGAATTCTGGATCCTGCACTCGCTGGCCAAGTATCCGGGGCACGTCAAGGACCGCGACGCGCTGATGCGCGAGGCCAACATGCTGGTCGACGATCACACGATCACCTCGTACGTGAAGCGGATGCGGCGCAAGTTCGAGCAGGTCGATCCGCAGTTCAAGTCGATCGAGACCGTCTACGGCATGGGCTACCGTTTCGTCGAGCAGCCGTCATGACGCGCGCGTCGCCTCGCCGGTCCGCGGCGCGGCGCCCGGTCGCCGCGGCCGGTGGAAGGGCTCGAGCTTGAACCTCCGATGGCGACTGGGGCTGCGCTGGACGCTGCTGCTGGCCTTGCTGCCGCTGCTGACGCTGCCTTGGATCGGCCTGCGCTTCGTCGAGCGGATGGCCGAGCTGGCGCGCGACGAGCGGCTCGAGAACCAGGCCACGTCGGCGCGCGCGCTGGCCGCCTCGCTGCACGAACGGCGCGAGCTGTTCGAGACCGGCGCCGAACCCGCGCGCCTGCCGGCGGGCGCGCAGACGCTGCCGGTCGAGAACGTGCCGGCCAATGGCCGGGCGTGGCCCGACTGGCGGCTGCTGCCATGGCGCGAGTTGCCGGTACAGACGAATCCGGCCTCGCCGGCCAACCTGTTCCACGTCCGCGTGGCCGCCGCGCGATTCGACGCGCAGCCCGAACGCCTGCTGCTGGCGATCGAGATCGACGACGAACGCTACGTGCCCGCGCCGCCGGGCACCGATTCGTCGACCGTGCTGGCCGCCGAGGGATCGGTGGCCCCCACCGACGCGCTGATCGTCGAGGCCGGCGCGTCGGCCGACGCGCTGGTCGCGCAGCGGATCCAGGTCTTCGAGCGCGAAGGCGGCTGGCGCACCGAGCTGACGATCGTCGGCGCGCCGCCGGCGCTGCTGCGCATCCGCGCCCAGGACGTCGACTACCTGGGTACCCGCCGCATCGAGGCCGTCTGCGACTCGGGACTGCTCGCGCCGACGGCGCCGCCGCGGGTCGACGGTGACACGATCGAAGGGCTGCGCCAGCAGGCCTTGTGGGCCGACACGATCCGCGCGCTCGAACGCGTGTCCGGGCGGGTATCGATCTACGACGCGCACGGCGCGCTGCGCGCCCAGCGCGGCAGCCTCGCCGCCGCGCCGATCGAGCCCGACGGCTGGCAGGCTCGGCTCGCGCAGATGCTGCTGTCGGCCGCCGTCGGCATCCGGCCCGAGGCCGCGGCGCCCAACGACGGCGGCGACAACCCGCTGCTGTCGCCGCTGGCGAGGGCGCTGGCCGGCGCGCCGGCCCAGCAGAGCCACCGGATCGGCGTCCAGGCCGGCATGCCCGCCTGGATCCTGACCAGCGCGCACCCGATCTGGGTCGAGGACCGGATCGTCGGCGCGCTGGTGCTCGAAGAGAACACCGCTGCCCGGCTGGTCCTCGGCCAGGCCGCGCTCGAACGGCTGACGCTACTGGCCGCGCTGGCGGTCGCCGCCAGCGTGATGGCGCTGCTGCTGGTCGCCTCGATCACGGTCGGCCGGGTCGTGCGGCTGCGCAACGAGGCCGAAACCGCGATCGACCCGCGCGGCCGCGTGCTGCACACGATTCGCGAATCGGCGCTGGCCGACGAGCTCGGCGATCTGCGTTCGAGCTACGCGCGAGTGCTGGCGCGGCTGCGCGAGCACCAGGAATACCTGGCCAACCTGCGCAGCCGCCTCGTGCACGAGCTGCGCACGCCGATCATGGTCGTGCGCTCGTCGCTCGAGAACCTGTCGGCCGAAACCGATCCGGGCCTGCGCGACGCCTACATCGGCCGCGTGCAGGCCGGCGCGGCGCGGCTCGAACGGATCCTCGGCAGCATGGGCGAGGCATCGAGCCTCGAGACAATGCTGGCCGACAGCGAAATGGAAGAGGTCGACCTGCGCAAGCTGATGGCCGCGTGCACCGACGGCTATCGCAGCGCGTTCGCGCCGCGCGAGTTCGAGCTGCGGTCCGAGGCCGACCCGGCGCTGTGCTCGGGCGTGCCCGAGGCGATCGCCCAGGCGCTGGACAAGCTGGTCTCCAACGCGATCGACTTCGCGCTGCCCGGCACGCCGATCGTCGTCACGCTGAGCGCGGTGCGACGCGCGCAGTTGCCTCCCGAGGCCGGCCGGGCGAAGATGCCGGGGCGTTGGTGGCCGCGCCGATGGCGGACCGACGATCGCGCCGCGTCGCCGGGCCACCGGCCCGATGCGTTCTGGCAGATCGCGGTGCGCAACGAGGGGCCGTCGCTACCGCGCAACATGGGCGAAAGCCTGCTCGACCAGATGGTCTCCGTGCGCGGCGATCGTCAAAGTGAGCAGACGCACCTCGGTCTCGGCCTGTATCTGGTAAGGTTGATCGCCGAATTCCACGGCGGCGAGGCGTTCGCTCGCAATGTGCTGGGCGGCGTCGAGGCCGGATTCACGCTGCGGTCCGGCGGCGGATTCGGACCGGCCATCTCCGCGACGCATTCTGCAACCTGAAAGAGGGTCAGGCTGTCCGATACTCTAGTGTCGTGAATCGGAAGCTCGCCGAAGAAATCCGCCGAGAATCAGCGCCATGCCGCGTTGCAAATCCTCGCGATACCTCGTTATCGCTGCGGTTTGCGCCTTGCCTGGCACCGATTTCGACTGATTTCTTTCTTCGGCGAGCTTCTGATTCACGACACCCAGGCTGGACGCGGGCCGGTCCTCGACCTCACCTCGAAAACCCAAGACACCCCCTACTACACGCCAAATCGCTGCAACCGCCATGATCCTGAAGAAAGCCGTTTTCCCGGTCGCCGGTCTCGGTACCCGTTTCCTGCCCGCCACCAAGACGATCCCGAAGGAAATGCTGCCGATCGTCGACCGGCCGATCATCCAGTACGCGGTCGACGAGGCGATCGAGGCGGGCTGCGACACGCTGATCTTCGTCACCGGCCGCTCGAAGCGCGCCGTCGAGGACTACTTCGACCGCAGCCCCGAGCTCGAGGCCGAGCTCGAGGCCAAGGGCAAGCTCGAAGCGCTGGAAGCGGTGCGCAACATCATCCCGCCGCACGTCAAGGTGCTGTTCGTTCGCCAGCCGCAGCCGCTGGGCCTGGGCCACGCGGTGCTGTGCGCGCAGCCGCTGATCGGCAAGGACGAGTTCTTCGCGGTGATGCTGCCCGATGACCTGCTCGACGGGCATCCGACCGGCGTGCTGAGCCAGATGGTCAAGGTGGCGGCCGAGCACGGCTCGTCGGTCGTCGCCGTCGAGGAAGTCCCGCGCAACGAGGTCAACAAATACGGGATCGTCGACCCGGCATCCGAGGACGGCCCGCTGATCAAGCTGCAGGGCATCGTCGAGAAGCCGCCGGTCGACCAGGCGCCGTCGACCTCGGCCGTCGTCGGCCGCTACATCCTGCACGCGTCGGTGCTCGACACGCTCGAGAACCAGGCCCCGGGCAGCGGCGGCGAGATCCAGCTCACCGACGCGCTGGTCCACCAGATCGACAAGCCCGGCCTGATGGGTTACCGCTTCGGCGGCAAGCGTTTCGACTGCGGCAGCAAGCGCGGTTTTCTCGTCGCCAACATCCACTTCGGGCTCAAGTAGGCGAGCCCCGGCCGGGCGCCGGCCACCCGTTTTCGCGGGCGGCGGCGCGTCCCGACTGTCGATTGGTCGGAGGATCAGCGATAATGGGCGCCTTCATCGGCACGATGCCGACACGTCAAGGATCCTCCTCCCATGAAGATTTCGGTCATCGGTACCGGCTATGTCGGCCTGGTCACCGGCGCCTGCCTGGCAGACGTCGGCAATGACGTCCTGTGCGTCGACATCGACGAGAACAAGGTCGATCGCCTTCGCAACGGCGAGATCCCGATCTACGAACCGGGCCTCGACCAGATCGTGAAACGCAACGTCGCCTCGGGCCAGTTGCGCTTCACGTCCCGGCCCGAAGAAGGCGCGCGCTTCGGCGTCGTGCAGATGATCGCCGTCGGCACGCCACCCGGCGAAGACGGCTCGGCCGACCTGAGCCACGTGATCGCCGCCGCGCGCGGCATCGCCCGCCACGCGACCGGCTACGTCGTCGTCGTCGACAAGAGCACGGTGCCGGTCGGCACGGCCGACAAGGTCGCGCAGGCGTTCCGCGACGAGCTGGATGCGCGCGGCGCCAAGCTGGATTTCGCCGTCGTCTCCAATCCCGAGTTCCTGAAGGAAGGCGCGGCGATCGAGGACTTCAGCAAGCCCGACCGGATCATCCTCGGCGTCGAGGACGCGCGCGCCGAGAAGATCATGCGCGAGCTGTACCAGCCGTTCCAGCGCAACCGCGACCGGACGATGGTCATGTCGCTGCGCTCGGCCGAGCTGACCAAGTACGCGGCCAACGCGATGCTGGCCACGCGGATCTCGTTCATGAACGAGCTGGCCAACCTGGCCGAGCGCATGGACGCCGACATCGAGGACGTGCGCCGCGGCATCGGCGCCGATCCGCGGATCGGCCCGAGCTTCCTGTACGCCGGCACCGGCTACGGCGGATCGTGCTTTCCGAAGGACGTCAAGGCGCTGTCGCGCACCGCCACGCAGGCCGGCGCGTCGATGAAGGTGCTCGACGCCGTCGAATCCGCCAACGACCAGCAAAAGCAGGTGCTCGTCGACAAGGCGCGCAGGCACTATGGCGGCGCGCTGCGCGGCAGGCATTTCGCGCTGTGGGGCCTGGCGTTCAAGCCCAATACCGACGACATGCGCGAAGCGCCGTCGCTGACGATCATCGAGCGGTTGCTGGCCGAGGGCGCGACCATCGCCGCCTTCGATCCGGTGGCGATGAACGAAGCGCGCAAGGCGCTGGGCGAACGGCCGGGCCTGACTTACGGCTCCCACCAGGACGCCGTGCTCGAGAAAGCCGATGCGCTGATCATCGTCACCGAGTGGAAGCAGTTCCGCAGCCCGGATTTCGACGACATCGCCCGGCAGCTTCGCGCGCCGGTGATCTTCGACGGCCGCAACCTCTACGATCCGGACCGGATGGCCGAGCGCGGCTTCACTTATCACAGCATCGGACGCGGCACGCGCTCGCCGGCATGAACCGCGCCGACGGCGACGGCCCGCGCGGCGACGCCGGCCCGCCGCCGTACGCCGACCTGACGCCCGACCGCCTCCTCGATGCGCTGGCGTCGATCGGCCTGCTCGGCGACGGACGCCTGCTGAGCCTGAACAGCTACGAGAACCGCGTCTACCAGGTCTATCTGGACGACGCGCCCGATGCCGTCGTCGACGCGCTGCGCGGCCCGGGCCACGGCGGCGCGGCGCGCGACGAGCGGCCGGCGCCGAACCTGTCCGTCGTCGTCAAGTTCTACCGGCCGGGCCGCTGGCTCGACGAGCAGATCCTCGAGGAGCATGCGTTCACGACGCAGCTCGAGACGCGCGAGATCCCGGTCGTCCCGCCGCTGGCGATCGGCGGCGCCGGCCACACGCTGCACCATTTCGAAGGCCATCGTTTCGCCGTGTTCCGGCGCCAGGGCGGGCGCCCGCCCGAGCTGGACGACCCGGCGACGCGCCAGTGGATCGGGCGCTTCATCGGGCGGATCCATGCGGTCGGCCGCGCGCGGCCTTTCGAGACGCGGCCGGCGCTGGACCTGGACAGCTTCGGCACCGAGCCTCGCGACTGGCTGCTCGCGCACGACGCGGTTCCGCCCGAGCTGCTGCCCGCGTGGCGGGCGGCCGTCGACCTGGCGCTCGACGGCGTGCGCGAGGCGTTCTCGCGCTGGCCGGCGACGCCGATCCGGCTGCATGGCGACAACCATCCGGGCAACGTGCTGTGGACCGACGACGGGCCGCACTTCGTCGATTTCGACGACTGCCGCGCCGGCCCGGCCGTGCAGGACCTGTGGATGCTGCTGGCCGGCGATCGCGAGACGATGACGACGCAGCTCGACGACCTGCTGGCCGGCTACCGGTCGTTCTGCGAGTTCGACGAGCGCGAGCTGCAATTGATCGAGCCGCTGCGCACGCTCAGGCTGATCCACTACAGCGCGTGGCTCGCGCGGCGCTGGCACGACCCGGCCTTTCCGGCCGCGTTCCCGTGGTTCGGCAGCGCGCGCTACTGGCAGGATCGCGTGCTCGAGTTGCGCGAGCAGATCGCGGCGATGCAGGAACCGGCGCTGGCGCCGACGCGCTAGCACCGCCCACCCAGGCATCGAGTCCGTTCACGCGAAGCTCGAACCGCGTCGAAACCCGCTCCCGCCAGTGCACTAGAATCCCGTTGTCGACGCGCGGTCCCGCTGCCGCCGCCATCATTCGAAACGACGAGAGGACATCACGATGAGCATCAAGACGGTCGGAATCATCGGCGCCGGCGCCATGGGCAACGGCATCGCGCAGGTCTGCGCGGTCGCGGGCCTGAACGCGATCATGCAGGACATCAACGAAGCCGCGCTCGACAAGGCGATGAAAACCATCGGCGCTTCGCTCGAACGGCTGGTGCGCAAGGGCACGCTGACCGAGGCCCAGACCGCCGAGGTGCTGGCCCGCATCAAGACGACGACCGCCGCCGCCGACCTGGCCCCCAGCGACATCGTCATCGAGGCGGCGACCGAGAACGAAGCGCTCAAGCTCAAGCTGCTGCAAGCCGTCGACGCGATCCTGCCGCCGTCAGCGATCATCGCCAGCAACACCTCTTCGATCTCGATCACCAAGCTGGCCGCCGCCACCTCCCGGCCCGACAAGTTCATCGGCATGCACTTCTTCAACCCGGTGCCGGTGATGGCGCTGGTCGAGATCATCACCGGCCTGCGCACCTCGCGGGCCACCGCCGATACCGTCGCCGAGCTGGCGAGAACGCTGGGCAAGACGCCGATCGGCGTCAAGAACAGCGCCGGCTTCGTCGTCAACCGGATCCTGTGCCCGATGATCAACGAAGCGATCTTCACGCTGCAGGAAGGCCTGGCGACGGCCGAGGAGATCGACGCCGGCATGAAGCTCGGCTGCAATCATCCGATCGGCCCGCTGGCGCTGTGCGACCTGGTCGGCCTGGACGTGCAACTGGCCGTCATGCACGTGCTGTACCAAACGTTCAATGACCCGAAGTATCGTCCGGCGCCGCTGCTGCAGGAGATGGTCGACGCCGGCATGCTGGGCCGCAAGTCAGGCCAGGGCTTCTACAAGTACGGCTGATCGGCCTCGGCGGCGGCCGGTCGGTCGCCGTCCGCGGCGTGCTGCGCGCGGAAGGCCTCGAGCCGCTCGAGCAGCCCGCCGAGCCGCTGCTCCAGCCCGTCGAAATCGGCGTCGCCCAGACCGGCGAACGCCTGCTTCAGGTAAGCGACGTGCAGCCCGAACACGCGCCCGAACTCGCGCTGCCCGGCCTCGCTGAGCACGATGCGCACGCTGCGCCGGTCGGCCGCCAGCGGCTCGCGCCGGACGAGCCCGCGCCGCTCGAGCCGGTCGATGACGCCGGTCAGCGTTCCCTTGGTGATCAGCGTCTTGTCGCCGAGTTCCTTGAACGTCATGCCGGCGGTGTTGCCCAGCGTGGCGATGATGTCGAACTGGGCGGGCGTCAGGTCCGTGCGCCGGCGAAGGTGCGCGCCGGAAATCCGCTCGAACGACTGGTAGCACTGCGCGAGCAGCCGCACGGTGCGAAGGAAGCGCTCGGCCATCATCGACCCGCCGCGACCGAATGCCCGCCCTCGCCCGTCATCGCCGACCTCGCTCAATCGGCCCCGCTCAATCGGCCTTGACGGCCTCGGCCTGGATCGCCAGCCTGATCTTGGGCGAGAACCGCGGCACGCCGTAGCCGAGGCCGAACTCGCTGCGATCGAACTCGGCCGTCGCGTCGGCGCCGCAGACCTCGCGCTTGAGCATCGGGTGCTCGATGCACTTGAACGAACGGATCTTCAGCGGCACCGGCTTGGTCACGCCGAGCATCGTCAGCTCGCCGTCCACCTCGACCGGCGCGTCGCCGTCGAATTTGATCGACTTGCCGACATAAGTGATCGTCGGAAACTTCTCGACGTTGAACATGTCGGCGCTCTTGGCGTGACCGTTGAGCTTTTCGTTGCCGAAGTCGATGCTGGCCGGGTCGATCGCGATGTCGACCGAGCCGGTCTTGGCCGCGCGATCGATCGCGACCGTGCCCTTGCTGCTGTTGAACTTGCCGCGCCACACCGAAATGCCCAGATGATCGGCTTCGAAGCTCGGATAGGTATGGTTCGGATCGATGTTGTAGGTCTGCGCGAACGCCGACGAGCAGGTGGCGGCGGCGAGCAGGCACGTCAGCGCGATGCGTTTCTTCATTGTGTTCCCCTGTATGGCACTCGAAAAGGAGCCGGGCGACGACGCCCGGCGGCGGATGGCCGTCAGCGCGCCCGTCGCGCGCGCCCGCTGCCGGCCTTCGATCGATGCGATCGGTGAACGATCAGGGCGCCGCGACGACGCGGAACTTGATCGTGACCTCGTCGGCGACCATGCTGGTGTCCTTCCATTCGCCTTCGCCGACGTTGAAGCTCAGCCGCTTGATCGGCAACGCGCCTTCGAAGACCCGCGCGCCGCCGTCCTGCTTGACGCTGAGCGGGAACGACACGTCCTGCGTCCTGCCCTTGATCGTCAGCTTGCCGGACACGTCGAGCTTGCCGCCGGCGCCGGGCTGGATCCGGCTCGACACGAAGCTCGCTTTCGGAAACTGGGCGGCGTCGAACCATTCCTTCTTGCGCACCTCGGCGCTGTAGCTCGGGTCGCCCAGATCGAGGCTGGCCACGTCGACCTCGACCTGGGCGGTCGATGCGTCGGGCCGGGCGGCGTCATAAGCGACCTGCGCGCTGAAGGACTTGAACGGCGCATCGACCGGTACGTTCATCTGCTTGAACGTGGCGACGACCTGGCTGCGGGCCGGATCGGCCTTCAAGGCGGTGGCCGCCCAGACGGGCAGCGCGATCAGCGCCGCGGCGCCGGCGACCGACACGGCGATACGCAGCGCGCGCGGCAACGGCAGCGAACGGGAAACGGAAGGACTGGGCGAGCGGTCGTTCATCGAGGGACTCCGGTCGGGAAGCGGCGGACGAAGGCGGCGCGGCGGCCGGGCTACGGAAGCATGCGGGACAGCAGCCGGTCGCGATCGATCAACTGATGCTTGATCACGGCCGCCAGGTGCAGCACGACCAGCCCGAGCATCGTCATGTTCAACAGATAGTGCAGGCCCTGCAGCGATTCCTTGAGCGCCGGGTCGGGCGCGATCAACACCGGCAGCGGCAGCACGCCGAGGTAGACGACCGGCACGCCGGCGGCCAGGCTGTAGAAGTAGCCGGACAGCGGCACCGCGAAGATCAGCACGTACAGCGCCCAGTGCACCGCGTGCGCGGCCAGCCGCTGCCAGGCCGGCATCGACGGCGAATCCGGCGGCGGGCGATGGCCGAGGCGCCAGATCAGGCGCAGGCAGGCGAGCGCGAAGACCGTCACGCCCAGCCACTTGTGCCACGAGAAGTACTTGAGCTTGGTCGGCGTGATGCCCGGGATGTCGACCATCGTCAGGCCGAGCGCGAATGCCGCGACGATCAGCAGCGCGATCAGCCAGTGCAGCACGATCGCCGTCAGCGTGTAACGCGGCTTGCCGTTCGTCTCGCGGGCGCTCGTCATGTCGGGCGCGTCTCCCGAATGTTCTAGTTAGAACAAAATATAGCAGAAGCTGACGATAGGTCAATCGAGGCCGGTTCACGACGGTCGAACCGATAGAATGCCCGCTGGCCCCGTTCGTCTCCGATTGGCGTTCCGATCGGCTCCGGCGACCAGGGCGCGGAGACCTCGATTCGATGGAAATTGCGATACTGTTTGCGCTGATCCTGCTCAATGGCCTGTTCGCGATGTCGGAGATCGCGCTGGTCACGGCCCGCAAGGCCCGGCTGCAGAAGCAGATGGAGGCCGGCGACAGCGCCGCGGCCGCGGCGATCAAGCTCGGCGAGGATCCGACGCGCTTCATGTCGACGATCCAGATCGGCATCACGTCGATCGGCGTGCTCAACGGCATCGTCGGCGAATCGGCGCTGGCCAAGCCGCTGGCCGAGCTGCTCGAATCGGCGGGCACCCCGCAGCCGTATTCGGCCTACGCCGCCACCGGGCTGGTCGTCATCGTCATCACGTACTTCTCGATCGTCGTCGGCGAGCTGGTGCCCAAGCGGCTCGGCCAGACGCACCCGGAAACGCTGGCCCGGCTGGTCGCCCGCCCGATCGAATGGCTGGCGCTGGCGACCAAGCCGTTCGTGCGGCTGCTGTCGGTCTCGACCCGCGCCACGCTGCGGCTGCTCGGCGTCAAGGAAGGCGCGGCCCAGCTCGTGACCGAGGAAGAGATCCACGAGATGCTGCGCGAGGGCACGACCGCCGGCGTCATCGAATCGCACGAGCACGCGATGCTGCGCAACGTGTTCCGGCTCGACGACCGCCAGATCGGCTCGCTGATGGTGCCGCGCGCGGACGTCGTCTGCCTGGACGTCGACGCGCCGTTCGAGACGCACCTGGCGACCGTCGAATCCTCGGACCACGCGCGCTTTCCGGTCGTCAAGGGCGGCCTGCACGCGATCCTCGGCGTCGTCAACGCGCGCCGCTGGCTGACGTCGATCGTCCACGGCGGCAGCCGCGAGCTGGCCGAGCAGCCGATCAGCGACCCGCTGTACGTGCCCGAAACGCTGACCGGCATGGAGCTGCTCGACAACTTCCGCTCCAGCGACCTGCACATGGCGTTCGTCATCGACGAGTACGGCGAGGTCCAGGGCATCGTCACGCTGCAGGACCTGATCGAGGCGATCACCGGCGAGTTCCTGCCGCGCAATCCCGATACGGCCTGGGCGATCCTGCGCGACGACGGAAGCTGGCTGCTCGACGGCCACATCCCGGTGCCCGAGCTGAAGGACCGGCTGAACCTGCTGGCGGTGCCCGAGGAGGAGCGCGGCCGCTATCACACGCTCAGCGGCATGCTGATGCTGCTGACCGGCAAGGTGCCGAAGGTCGCCGACTCGGTGCGCTGGGAAGGCTGGCGCTTCGAGATCGTCGACATGGACGGGCGCACGATCGACAAGGTGCTGGCGATCCGCGACGACGAGCCGGTCAGCGACCCGCCGGACGCGGCCAGCGGCGACTGATCAGCGATACGGGGGCAACCGGGGCGGTTCGTTTTCGACAATCTCTGAACCACTTGGTAGATTTCCGGATCCTCGACGAGCGCTCGAAACACATCGGCGACAGGAGACCGGCATGAAGTCCGCCCCGCTACCCCGCGTCACGTACACCAATATCCGCGAGGATTTCTCCGCTGTCCATCGCCGGCTCGACGCCGGCATCGCGGCGTTCGAGCGCGAGCACCTGGGCGCGCGCTGGCCGCACTGGATCGACGGCCGGCCGCATCACGCCGGCGCCGATCGACCGATCGACAGCCCGATCGACCGGCGCATCCGGCTCGGCGCCGGCGGCGACGCCGACGCCGCCACGGTCGACGCCGCCATCGCCGCGGCGCGCCGCGCGCAGCCCGAATGGGCGGCCGGCGGCTGGCGGCAGCGCGTCGCGACGCTGCGCGCGGTCGCCGACGCGATCGAGGCCAGCAAATGGGAGCTGGGCATCGCGATGATCTTCGAGGTCGGCAAGAGCCGCATCGAAGCGATGGGCGAGGTCGAGGAATCGATCGACATGATCCGCTTCTACTGCGACGAGATGCAGGCGCACGACGGCTTCACGCGGCCGATGCGCCGCGCGTTCGCGCACGAGGAGACCACCGGCACGCTGCGGCCGCATGGCGTGTTCGGCGTCATCGCGCCGTTCAACTATCCGGTCGCGCTGTCGATCGGCATGAGCGCCGGCGCGCTGCTCGGCGGCAACACGGTGGTCCTGAAGCCGAGTCCCGGCGCGGGCCTGACGGCGACCTGGCTGGCTCGCGCCTTCACCGCCGGCGGCGTGCCGCCCGGCGTGTTCAACATCGTGCTCGGCGGCAACGGCGCCGGCCGGCTGCTGGCGGCGGCCGGCGTCGACGGCATCGCCTTCACCGGCTCGCTGGATACGGGCATGGCGCTGCTGCGCGGCGTGGCCGCCGGCTCGCACATGCGACCGGTGATCGCCGAGATGAGTGGCAAGAATCCGTGCTACGTGACGGCCAGCGCCGATCTGGACGCGGCGGCCGAAGGCGTGTTCCGCTCCGCTTATGGCATGCAGGGGCAGAAGTGCTCGGCGCTGGCGCGCGTGTTCGTCGATCGCGAGGTCGCCGAGCCGTTCGTCGAGCGGCTGCTCGCACGCATCGATGCGGCCAGCATCGGCGACCCGCGCGACGCGCGCCATTTCATGGGTCCGTTGATCAACGAAGCCGCGCTCGCGCGCTACCTGAAGGGCCTCGCCGACGCCCGCGAGCACGGCCGGCTGCTGGCCGGCGACACGCCGCTGCGCGGCGGGCCGTTCGACCACGGCCACTACGTGAAGCCGATGCTGGTCGCCGACCTGCCCGCCGATCATCGATTGAACCGCGCCGAGCAGTTCCTGCCGCTGCTGACGCTGACGCGCTTCGACGACCTGGCCGACGCGATCCGCGACGGCAACTCGGTCGAGTTCGGGCTGACGGCCGGCATCTACACGCGCCGCGAGGACGAGCTGCAGCGCTTCCTCGATACCGCGCAGGCCGGCGTGCTGTACGCCAATCGCGCCAGCGGCGCGACGACCGGCGCCTGGCCCGGCATCCAGTCGTTCTGCGGCTGGAAGGGCTCGGGCGCCGGCGGCAAGGGCGGCCTGGGCAGCCATTACCTGCCGCAGTTCATGCGCGAGCAGTCGTGGACGATCATCCGCGACGGCGTCGTCTGAACCGGCGACGACGAGTTCGCGCCGATCACCGAGGGCCCGCACCGCGGCGCCGCGGCCGCCCGCGGCGTCCCGGTTGATAGAATCGGCCGGGACGCCTTCCCGCTTACTCGACTTACCGCGTCGCATCAAGACAGGAGACACGATGACCGATTCGATCCGCACGAATCGCCGCCATTTCATCGGCGCGGCCGCGGCCGCAGCCGGCGCGCTCGCCGCCCCCGCGATCGTTCGCGCCCAGACGCGATGGAAGCCCGAACGGCCGATCACGATCTACAACCCGTTCGCCGCCGGCGGCGTCACCGACATCCACCTGCGCGCGCTAAGCGATCGCGTCGCGAAGATCCTCGGCCAGCAGGTACTGATCGAAGCGAAGCCCGGCGCGGCCGGCACGCTCGCGCCGTCGCTGCTGCTGACGGCCAAGCCCGACGGCCACACGCTCGCCTGCATGGCGATCAACAGCCTGCGCTACCCGCACTACCAGCAGGTCAGTTGGAATCCGCTGAAGGACTTCACGTACGTCACCGGCTTGTCCGGCTACACGATGGGCATCGTCGTGCGCAAGGACGCGCCGTGGAACGCGATCGAGGATCTGATCGCCGCCGGCAAGGCGCAGCCGGACAAGTTCACGTACGGCACCAGCGGCGTCGGCGGCACCGGCCAGTTGCTGATGCTCGAGGTCGAGCAGACGACCGGGGCGCGCTTCACGCACGTGCCGTACAAGGGCGGCGCCGAATGGATGCAGGCGCTGATCGCCGGCGACATCGACTTCCTGGCCGACGCCGCGCAGTGGGCGCCGTTCGTCGACGACGGCCAGTGCCGGATCCTGGCGATGGCCACCGAGGCGCGGATCCCGAAATACCCGGACAAGCCGACGCTGAGGGAGCGCGGCATCAACGCGGTCGCGCAGAGCACTTATGGCCTGGTCGGGCCGAAGGACCTGCCCGAGCCGATCGTGCAGTCGCTGTACGAGGCCTTCGACTCGGTCAACGCCGATCCGGCCACGCAGCCGATCCTCGACAAGTTCATCCAGGTGCCGTGGCGCAAGAACCCGCAGCAGTTCCGCGCGTTCGCCGAGGAGTACTACGTGGCGGTCAAGCCGCTGCTGATCAAGGCGGGGCTGGCCAAGGGCTGACCGATGACCGCCTCGCCCCTTCCGTCCCGCCGCCGCGCCGCGCCGCGGCCGATCGAGATCGCCGCGCGGCGGCCGCTGCCGGATCTCTACGCGCTGCAGGTCTTCGTCACGGTCTGCGAAGCCGATTCGATGGCCGCCGCCGCGCAGCGTCTCGGCATCACGCAAAGCGCGGTCAGCCAGACGATCAAGACGCTCGAACGCGAAGCGGGCGTGCTGCTGCTCGACCGCGACGTGCGGCCGGCGCGGCCGACCCGCGCCGGGCAGGCGCTGCTGGCGATGGCCGAGCCGCTGCTGTCGCAGGCGCGCCAGGTCTTCGAGCGCCTGCGGCAAGGCTCGGATCACGAGCATTCGACGATCCGGCTCGGCTGCGTCGACTCGTTCGCGGCGACGCTGGGTCCGGCGCTGATCCGCGCGCTGTCGGGCCGCTCGCGCCAGCTTCAGCTATGGTCGGGGCTGACGCCGGGGCTGAACGGGCAACTGCTGTCGCGCGAGCTGGACCTGGCCGTCTGCACCGAAGCGCCGGACGACGAGCGGATCGCCAGCGCCACGCTGTTCACCGAAGCCTGGGCTGCGGTGTTCCCGGCCGGCATCGAGCCGCCGACGGTCGACGGCCATCTGGACCTGGCGCGCCTGGCCGCCGATGCACCGATGACGCTGCCGCTGATCCGCTATTCGCGGCGATCGGTGATCGGCCGACAGATCGATCGCTTCCTGCGCCACGTCGGGCTCGAACCGCCGCGTCGCTTCGAGTTCGATGCCACCGATCCGATGCTCAGCCTGGTGGCGGCCGGCCACGGCTGGGCGCTCAGCACGCCGCTGTGCCTGTGGCAGTCGCGCGCCTGGCTGCCCGAGGTTCGCGTCTTGCCGGTCCCGCCGCGCCGGCTCGGACTGCGCGATCTGCTGGTCCTGCACCGCCGGGATGAAGGGCGCGCGCTGGTCGACGAGATCGTCGCCAGCACCCATGCCGCGCTGCGCGGCCAGATCCTGCCGATGCTGCGTCGCGCGATGCCGGACCTGCCGCCGCAGGCCATCGAACTCGTCAACGAATCCGCGGCATCGATCGCCGCCGCTCGAGGAGAATCCCGATGACCTCGCCTCCGTTCGACTTCGAACCCGGCACCGCGCCGCTGCTGATCTCGATCCCCCACCTGGGCCGCGAGTTGCCCGAGGCGCTGAAGCCCGCGTATGCCGACGAGGCGCGCCGCGTCAGCGACACCGACTGGCACCTGGACGCGCTGTACGGCTTCGCGCGCGAACTGGGCGCCTCGGTGCTGGGCGCGCGGATCTCGCGCTATGCGATCGACCTGAACCGCCCGCCGACCGGCGAGAGCCTGTACCCGGGACAGACGACCACCGGCCTGTGTCCGACCGAGACCTTCCGAGGCGTGCCCTTGTACCGGCCGGGTCGAGAACCGGACGCCGCCGAGATCGCGCGCCGCCGCCAAGCCTACTGGCAGCCTTACCACGACAAGCTGGCCGAGGAACTGGCGCGCCTGCGCGCGCTGCACGGCCGGGTGCTGCTGTGGGAAGCGCATTCGATCGCCAGCGTGCTGCCGCGGCTGTTCGACGGCAAGCTGCCCGACCTGAACTTCGGCACCAACGACGGCGCCGCCTGCGACGCCGGGATCCTCGACGCGGTGCTGGCGCCGCTGGCGGATCCGGCGTTCGGCGAACGCTTCACGCACGTCGTCAACGGCCGCTTCAAGGGCGGCTACATCACGCGCCACCATGGCCAGCCCGCGCAGGGCGTGCACGCGATCCAGCTCGAGATGTGCCAGTGCTGCTACATGGACGAGGACGAGCCGTTCGCTTACCGGCCCGATCGCGCCGAACGGATCCAGCCCTGGCTGCGGCGGATGGTCGAGGGCGGGCTCGAGGCGGTGTGCCGGGACATCCGGTCCTGACCGCCTGGAAACGGCCATCGAGCGCGTCGAGCAGGACGTGTCGAGCAGACCCTAGTCCGCCGGCATGACCGTCTCGCCGCGCAGCGGACCGTAGTCCCGGATGTTGGCGCGGTGCCGCTTCCAGCCGGCGTACGTGCGGCGCCAGTTGACGGCCGCAATGACGTAGTACAGCACCTTGAACATGAACAGCGAGCGACGGTAGGCGGGGCCGTGGCCCAGGTCCGCGGCCAGCAGCGTAATCAACCCGCGCTTGGTCTGGAACACGTTCTTCGGGTGCATGAACATGTCGCGGATCGTCGGATTCGTCACGCGATAGATGAACCACGAATAATCGCTCGGTCCGGCGCGCATCCGGCGCTCGTAGCGCCGGCACGCGGCCGGGTAGTCGGCCGGGTGGTCGAGCGCGGCGGCCACGACGCCGACCGCGTCGAACGCGCCCTGCATCGCCAGGAAAACGCCGGACGAGAACATCGGATCGATGAATGTGAACGCATCGCCGACCAGCAGATGCCGGTCGCCGCACAACTGCGTGCTGTCGTACGAGAAATTGCCGGTCGCGTGCACGGCGTCGTCGACCAGCGTCGCGCCCCGCAGCCGGTCGTGCAGCTCGGGACACATCGCGATCGTGTCGAAGAAGTACTCCTTCAGGGGCTTGTCGCGCGCCTTCAGATAGTAGGCCCAGCAGACGGCGCCGACGCTGGTGGTGCCGTCGGCCAGCGGGATGAACCAGAACCAGCCGTGCTCGAACCAGCAGATGCTGACGCTGCCCTCGTGCAAGCCTTCGAGCCGCCGCGCGTCGCGAAAATGCCCGTACAGCGCGGTGCTGTTGTGCCGGGGGTTCTTGCGCTTGCAGCGAAACTTGTTGGCCAGCACCGTATCGCGCCCGCTGGCGTCGACGACATAGCGCGCCCGCCACGACCGCTGCGTGCCGTCATCCATCCTGGCCGCCACGGTCGCGCCGCCGGCGTCGAAATCGACCTGCCGTACCTTGGCGCCTTCGAGCGCGGTCGCACCGTTGCGCGCCGCGTTGCGGAACAGCACCTCGTCGAATTCGGAGCGGCGCACCTGCCACGCGCGGTTCTTCGACGGATCCCAGCCGTCGGCGAACTCGATGTAGCTGCGCTCGCCGCTGTCGGGCGGCACGAACTCGACACCGTACTTCGCCATGCCGATCCGATCGATCTCCTCGCGCACGCCCAGCTCCTCGAGCAGGCCGGCGCTGCCGGGCAGCAGCGACTCGCCGATATGGAAACGCGGATGCCGGTCCTTCTCGAGCATCACGACCCGCCGACCCTGGCGAGCCAGCAGCGTGGCGGCCGTCGAACCGGCGGGACCGCCGCCGATGACCAGCACGTCGCACTCCTCGGTTTGCGTCATGGTTGCGTCGCTCTCCTTCGTCGTCGTTTGATCGTCGTTCGATCGTCGTTTCGCGCGATTCTAATACTTCGCCCTGATGAAACGACTGGCGCCGCCGGACGGCGCCCCTAGCCCCTACATGGCGATCGCGGACCGCGGTCGCGTATCCTTGCGGCATCCGTTTCCGCATCCCAACCCTCAGCGTTCAGAGGTCGTCGACGTGAAAGTCTCCGAAGCCCTGGACTCGCGCATCTCGGTGCGCGCGTTCCTCGACAAACCCGTGCCCGAAGCGACGATCCGCGCGATCCTGCAGGGCGCCGCGCGCGCGCCGTCCGGCGGCAACCTGCAGCCCTGGCACGTCTGGGTGCTGACCGGCGCGCGGCTGGCCGAGTTCAAGGCGCTCGTGCAGCGAAGGCTGGCCGAGCAGCCCGGCGGCGAACCGACCGAATACCATATCTACCCGCCCGAGCTGAAGGAGCCGTACCGTTCGCGCCGCTTCAAGTGCGGCGAGGACCTGTACGCGACGATCTCGATCGGCCGCGACAACAAGCCCGGCCGGCTCGCGCAGTTGGCCAAGAACTACCAGTTCTTCGGCGCGCCGGTCGCGATGTTCTTCGCGATCGACCGGTCGATGCAGCCGGGCCAATGGGCCGACCTGGGCATGTACATGCAATCGATCATGCTGCTGGCGCGCGAGCACGGCCTGCATACCTGCGCGCAGGAAGCGTGGGCGCGATGGCACGAGACCGTCGCCGGCTTCGTCGGCATCCCGCCCGAGCTGATGCTGTTCGCCGGCATGGCGATCGGCCACGCCGACGACGCGCATCCGATCAACACGCTGCGTACCGAGCGCGCGCCGTTCGACGAATACGTGCGAATCGCCGGCTACTGAACGGCCGCTCGCCTCGAACAGGCGATCCGACAGACTCAGCGCGGTGAATGACGCGACGGCACGCGGCAGGATCGAAAGGACGACGAGCCACCGGTCGTAGTGACCGGTCACGGACGGCGACCCATCGAAGTGCGGAATGACGATTATCGGGACGATGCGCGATCCCGACGGCCCGACGTGGAACGGATGGCCAGCCCGGAACGAAGAATGCCGCGGCATCGTCGAACTTTCGGCACAGCCTTGCGACCAAAGCCCGGCGGTAGCGTGAAGAATGCCGTCCGCGGACGCGAGTCGACCGTTTGTCGGTCATTTCTTACAGCTCGCGCTGACCACGTCGGATAGGCTTGCCAAGTCGGCAGGTACGATGCTTGCACCGCGAGTCGACAGGTGCCTCGTCCGTTTGACCCGAAGAAGGATCTGCCCCAATGCGAAACACGCCCGCGCCACGCGACCCCGCGGACTCGACCCGCGCCGAAATCCATGCGTTGATCGATGACTTCGACAGCTTCCTCGCGCAGAGCAACTCGCGCAAATCGTCGAACGCGCGGCCGGATCCGGCTCGCCTGCGCGTCGAGCGGCGGCTTACCGAGTTGGTCAACGCCCGCGCCCGCTGAGCGCCCGCCCCCGCGGCTGACGTCGCGCCGGTTCGTGCCTCGTCGGCGCCTTGCCGAAACCCGGCGCTCAGCCGCAGCTCGCGGCCAGCCAGGCCCGCACCGCGTCCGGATCGGCGAGCCTGGCCGGCGCCAGGCTCGGGCCGGCGCCGACCTTGATCGCACGCCCCCCCACCTCGAGCACCGCGCCGAAACCCGCCTCGTCGGTCACGTCGTCGCCGATGAACACCGGCGAGCGGCCACTGAACGGCGCCTCGTCCAGGAATCGCCGGATCGCCGCCCCCTTGTCGACGCCCCGCGCCTTGATCTCGACCACGCACTTGCCCCGCAGCGCCTCGTAGCCGGGCATCCGTTCGAGCGCGCGCGCGATCGTCGCCACGCACAGGGCCTCCAGCTCCGGCGCTGCCCGATAATGCAGGGCCAGGCCGCCGTGCTTGTACTCGGCGAGCAGTGCCGGATGCCGGTGGATCAGCGCCTGCACCGCCGTCGACGCCTCGGACAGGTCGGCGACGCCGGCCGTCCGGACCCGTCCATCGATGCCCCGGCACTGCGCGCCGTGCTCGCCGGCCGCGGGCAGCGCCAGCGGCGACAGCCAGTGGTCGATCTGGTCCAGCGGACGACCCGACACGATCGCCAACGCGCCCTGCTGGCGGTCGAGCAGACGGCCGAGCGAGGCGAGCAGCCCGGCGGAGACGACGACGGCGTCCGGACGCGGCGCGATCGGCACCAGCGTGCCATCGAAGTCGAGGAACAGCGCTTCGTCGATGCGCAGGGGAGGCGGCGTGCCGCCTAGGCTTCGTTCGGTCATCGATGACACCCGATGGAGATACACATGTCCCAGAACAGATTGGTGGCGGTCTCGAACCGGCTGGCCGACCCGGACAAACCGGCGGCCGGCGGACTGGCCGTGGCGCTCGAGGCCGCCCTGAAGGAACGCGACGGCATCTGGATCGGCGCGAGCGGATCGGTCGTCCCCGATCTGGCCGGCAGCCCGCCGGTGCGCCGCACGAAGACCGGCCACGGCGAATACGTCGCGCTGGACTTCGACAGCGCCGACTACGAAGCGTACTACGCCGGCTATGCGAACGGCGTGCTGTGGCCGGCGTTCCACCACCGCTTCGACCTGGTCCGCTACGACTCGAGCCTGGAGAACGCCTATCGACGCATCAACACGCAGTTCGCGCAGGCGGTGTTCGCCGAGCTGCGGCCGGGCGACGATCTGTGGATCCACGACTACCACCTGATTCCGCTGGCCTCGGCACTGCGCGCGCTCGGCTGCGAGAACCGGATCGGCTTCTTCCTGCACACGCCGCTGCCGCCGGTGGCGACGCTGACCGCGATCCCTCGCCACGAATGGCTGATGCGCTCGTTCCTGTCGTACGACCTGGTCGGCTTCCAGTCGCAGGAGGACCTGAAGAATTTCCAGGAATACGTCGCCGTGCAATTGCACGGCACCGTCGACGGCGACCTCGTGCGCGCGTTCGGCTCGACGTCGATCGCCCGCGCGTTTCCGATCGGCATCGACGTCGACGCGTTCCGCGGGCTCGCGTACTCGGCCTGCGCGCAGCGGACCTACGAGGACATCTGCCTCGAGTACTCGCGCCGCAAGCTGCTGATCGGCGTCGACCGGCTCGATTACTCGAAGGGCCTGCCGCAGCGGATCAAGGCGTTTCGCGAGTGCCTGCAGGCTTACCCCGACACCCGGCGCAGCGCGACGCTGATCCAGGTCGCCTCGCCCAGCCGCGAGAACGTCGAGGCCTATGGCGAGATCCAGCGCGAGCTCGAAGGGCTGTGCGGCGCGATCAACGGCGACTTCGGCGAGCTGGACTGGATGCCGGTGCGCTACCTGCATCGCACGCTCGGGCAGGAGCAGCTCGCCGGCCTGTACCGCGCGGCCAAGGTCGCGCTGGTCACGCCGCTGCGCGACGGCATGAACCTGGTGGCCAAGGAGTTTCTCGCGGCGCAGGATCCGGATGATCCGGGCGTGCTCGTGCTGTCGCGCTTCGCCGGCGCCGCCGAGCAGCTCGGTTCGGCGGTGCTCGTCAATCCGCACGACATCGAAGCGACCGCCGCCGCGATCCGGCGCGCGCTGTGGATGCCGCACGAAGAGCGCGTGGCGCGGCACGCGTCGCTGATGCAGGTGCTGCGCGAACGCGACCTGGCATGGTGGGCCGACGCGTTCCTGACGCAATTGCAGGCGGTGCGGCGCCGGTAGCGCGAACCGCGCCGCGGGCCGCCGCCGGCGGGCTGCGCCCGGTTTGCGCTAAGGTGACGGGCCTTGCCGATTCGCGACGACCGCCGCATGCCCGCTCCCGCCGCCCCTTCAGCGCCGACGCCCTGCCCGCCGATCGACGAGCCGATCGCCACCGCCCAGCAGCTCTACGATGGTCGCCTGCCGCCCGACCTGGTCGCCAGCACGTTGCGCGGCTACGACCGGCTCTACCCGTCGCGCGTCGTGCGCCGCGGGCCGCGCGCCTCGCCGCTGCCGTCCGGCGAACCGCTGCCCGATTTCACGTTCGCATCGGGCGGCCATACGTTCGATCTGGTCGACTACCTGGCATTCAATCGCGTCGCCGGCCTGCTGGTGCTCAAGGACGGGCGGATCCGCCATGAAAGCCATCACCTGGGCAACGACGCGCGCACGCGCTGGGGCTCGATGTCGGTCGCCAAATCGGTGACCTCGACGCTGGCGGGCATCGCCTTGCGCGACGGGCTGATCGGCAGCCTCGACGACGACGTCACCCGCTACCTGCCGAGCCTGTCCGGCAGCGGCTACCAGGGCGTCAGCGTTCGCCAGGTGCTGCGGATGTGCTCGGGCGTCCAATGGAACGAGACCTACGTCGACCCGACGTCGGACCGCCGCCGGATGCTGGCCGCGCAGGACGCGCAGCGGGGCGGCGCGGTGCTCGAGCTGATGGCCTCGCTGCCGCGCATCGCCGAACCGGGCACGCGCTTCAACTACAGCACCGGCGAGACGCACATCCTGGGCGCGCTGGTGCGGGCCGCGGTCGGCCGGCCGCTGGCCGACTATCTGTCCGAAACGGTCTGGCAGCCCTGCGGCATGGAATCGGACGCGAGCTGGTGGCTCGAAGCCCCCGACGGCCTGGAGGTCGGCGGCAGCGGGATCGCCGCGACGCTGCGCGACTACGGACGCTTCGGCCAGTTCCTGATCGATGGCGGCCGCGCGGGCGGCCTGACGCGGCTGCCCGACGACTGGCTCGACGAGGCCGGCACGCACAAGCTCGTCGGCGGCGAGCCGCTCGCCTACGGCTACATGCTGTGGCCGATCGACGCCGGCCCGCGAGGCGGCGTCGGCAGCTTCGCGGCACGCGGCATCTTCGGCCAGCACATCCACATGGACCCGGCCGAAAGGCTCGTCATCGTCGTATGGGGCGCGCTGCCCAAGCCCAAGGACCGCGTGTTCATCGACGATGCGGACTTCTTCCGGGCGGTGACCGAGGCGCTGCGATGACGGGTTCCGCCGATGTCGACAAATTTCATTCCGCACAGCCCACTAGCGCGTCACGTGCACGGCCGGCAGCCGGCCGTCGTTCCAGCGTCCGCCGATCGCCCGCTCGACCTGCGCGGCCAGTTGCAGCAGCAGGCCATCGCCGGCCTGCCGGGTCTGGACCTGCATGCCCAGCGGCAGACCGCCTTCGTGCCAGGCCAGCGGCAGCGACAGCGCGGGAATCCCGCACAGATTGGCCAGCGGCGTATACGCGAAGTTGCGCCAGAGGTTGGCGAACCAGTCGTACACCGACGGGTTGTCGCTGATCGTCAGGTATTCGGTCGTGCCGACGCGCGGCGTCGGCAGCGCGGTGATCGGCGTCAGCATCACGTCCCATCGTTCGAAGAACTCGCCGAACGCGCGCGACGTGGTATTGAACACCGTCTGCATCCGGTAGCGCTCGGCATAAGTGGTGCGGCGCCCTTCTTCCCAGATCTTGACGTTGATCGGTTCGATCAGATCGGCCGGCGGCCGGTCGAGGCCGCGCGCGGCGATGAGGTTGCCGATCGTCTGCGCGAAGTTGCTGATGTAGCAAGTCGTCTGCGCCGCGAAGGCCGCGCGAAGATCGACGTCGGGCAGCGCCCAGTCGACGTGATGGCCGAGCCCTTCGAACAGCCTGCCGATCCGTTCGAGCTCGGCGACGATGGCCGGCGTCGCGCGGTAGTCGCCCCATTCGTGCGACATCGCGATGCGCAGCGGCGGCGGATCGCGCTCGATCAGCCGCGCATAAGGCTCGGGCGCCGACCAATAAGGCATGAACTCGCCGGGCGCGCCGCCGCGGCACGCGTCGACGAATACCGCGGTGTCGCGCACCGTGCGGCTATGGCAGCCCTGGATCGACACCAGGCCGGTCAGGTCCGAGGCCGCGGGCGCGATCGAGAACACGCCGCGCGACGGCTTCAGGCCGATGTTGCCGTTGACGCCGGCCGGGATGCGGATCGAGCCGCCGCCATCGGTCGCGTGCGACATCGGCACGACGCCCGCCGCGACCATCGCCGCGGTCCCGGCCGACGAGCCGCAGGTCGTGTAATCGGTATTCCACGGATTGCGCGTCACGTAGACGGCCGGATTCTCGGCCGAGCCGCACACGCCGAATTCGGGCGTCGTGCTGCGCCCGATGATGTTCAAGCCGGCTTCGCGTAGCCGCGACGTGAGGAAACTGTCGGCCTCCGCGCGGTTGCCGCGCATGAACAGCGAGCCCATCTCCTGCAGCCGACCTTTGAGCGTCGGCCCGAGGTCCTTCATCAGGTAAGGCACGCCCGCCAGCGCTCCGGACGGATTCAGGCCATCCACGGACGGATCGGCGACGACGTCGTCGAAGACCTCGACGACCGCGCCGAGCGCCGGATTGGTCGCCGCGATACCGGCCGCCGCCTGCGCCGCCACCTCGGCCGCGCTCAACTCGCCCCGCCGCACCCGCTCGGCCAGCGCCACGCCGTCATGCCGGCACCATTCGTCCCATCCCATCACCAACGTCATCACGCTCGCCTCTCGCTGCACGGGACCGGCAGACGCGCGCCGGCGGTCTCCGGTCCCGGATCGCCGCCCATTGCCGGCGGCCCCAGCACCTCGGCCCCACGTAACGGGACATTCGCTGCAACCGAGAGCGGCGCCCAAAGCGAACGAATGTCACGTGACCCGGGTAACGAGGTACTCCATCCCAGTGTAGCGGACGCGAGGCCGGCCGGTCCGCGATCGCCGCGCCGTCGAAGTCCCGTCATGACCTCGTCACGGCGACAGGCGTTCCCAGGTCTGCGTCCGATAGAACGGACCGATCATGCCGCGCACCAGCAGCTTGCCGTCCTCGGGCTTCAGGCGCAGCGTGTAGACCTTGCCCGAATCGGGATCGAGGATCTCGCCGCCCTCGAACCAGCCGTCGCTGGCCGTCGGGTTGACGCCGCGGATGATCTCCAGCCCGATCAGCGGCTGGTCGGCCCGATCTCCCGGGCATTTGGCGCAGCGCGCCGGCTCCTTGCTCGCATCGGCCGCCGCCGACCGCTCGATCCGCCCGACCAGCTTGCCGCCGGTCTCGCCGATGCGGATCTCGGCGCGCGGCTTGCCGGTCTTGTCGTCGATCGAGCGCCACAGCCCGACCGGCGACTGCCCCCAGGCCACGGCGCAGGCCATGGCCAGCGCCGAGCCGATCACCCGTTTCGCGGCGCTCGACGCCCTCGCTCGCGAGGCCGGCTCGCCGATTGCCGTTGCCCGCGTCCCGCCGACCCGCCCGCCGCCTGCGCTCATCCCGCCTCCGATTCCGTTGCGTCGTCCGTACCGCCCCTGGTCACGCGATCCATCGCGCGGGGCTCGATCCGAGTGTGGCCGCGGGGCGGTCCCAGCGCAACTCGACGTCCCCAATCGACAACGGTGGCCGCAGGCGCCGGGCTTCGCCCCAGGGCGTCGCCTCGACGCGCGGGTCGAAGTCGTCGTCGGCCATGCCCGTGAACGCCGGCGGGGCGGCTGGTCGCGCCTGCGCGCCGGCGCGATCTTCCTGGCCGGCGCCGCCGTCCGTGCCGACATCGGCGCCCGTGCCGGCACCGCCGCCCGTACCGACATCGCTGTCAGCGCCGACATCACCGTCGCCGTTGCGACCGACGTCGCCTGTGCCCACGCCAGTCAGCATCATCGCCGTGCGGGCCAGCGACAGCCTCGCCTGCAGGACGCGCCCGTCGCGCACGCGCTCGCCGATGCCGCGGATCGCCGCGGCCGCCATCAGGTAGCCGGTCGCATGGTCGAGCGCCTGGGCCGGCAGCGGCACGGGCCGGTCCGCTTCGCGCCAGCGCATGCCGGCCTCGGCGATCCCCGCCGACATCTGCACCAGGCTGTCGAAACCGCGCCGCCCGGCCCAGGGGCCGGACCATCCATAAGCGCACAACGACACGTCGACCGTATCGGGGTTGATCGCCCGCCGCCGCGCCGGACCATAAGCCAGGCCGTCGAGCGCGCCCGGCCGATAGCCGTGCACGACGACGTCGGCGCGCGCCAGCAGGGCTTCGAACGCCTGCCGATCCGCGGACCGCCGCAGATCGAGCCGCGCGCAGCGCTTGCCCAGCGTCACGTCCGGCACCAGGCTCGGCTCGTCCCAGTCCGGCGGATCGATCCTCAGCACGTCCGCGCCGAGCCCGGCCAGCACGCGCGTCGCCACCGGGCCTGCCAGCACGCGCGTCAGGTCCAGCACCCGGATCCCGGCCAACGGGCGCCGCGGATCGGGGCGCCATGACGGAGTCGCGCTCGCATCGCGGCGATCGGTGGCGATCAGCGGTTCGGCGCGCAGCGCGACGCCCTGCGGATGCACGCGCCACGCGTCCAGCGAGCGCATCGCCGCCGCGCATCCGCCCGCCCGCAGGATCGCGCGCTCGAGCTCGTCGGCGTCGACGCGCTCGACCGCCCGGGCGACCGCCGGGCGCTCGGCTTCGCAGCCGAGCACCGCCAGCGCGGCGGCGCGATGGTGCGGCGCGTTCGTGTGCAAGCGGATCCAGCCGTCCCGCGTCCGGTAATCGCCGGCGATCGCGTCCCAGGACTCGGCCATCGTCCATCCGACCGGCCGGATCGAGCGCAGGAACCAGCCGCAGGCCAGCCGTCGGTCGACGGTGATGCCGCGACGCGAGGGCCCGGACCGGAAAGCCGGCGACAGTTCGAGCAGCTCGGCGACCGCCGTTCCGGCGGCGGCGATCGACGCGACCGCCAGATCGGTCGCCGCGAAGCACGACGGCAGCGTATCCCGGCCGACGACCGATACCGGCAAGCCGCTACCGCTGCCACCATCGCCTCGCAGGCACTCGCCGGCTTCGGCGAGCATCGCGTTCCAGGGCGTTTCGAACTGTGGGGACGGATCCATCGGGTGCTCCTCGTCTTCGGCCTGGGATAAGGTTAGGAGCCGGATCCGCGCCGATCAATCTTGATTGACATGATCAATACCCACGACTGGATGACTCGAGAGCAGGCCCTGGCCGCGCTCGGCATCAAGGCCCAGACCCTCTACGCGTACGTCAGCCGCAATCGGATCGAAGTACGTTCCGACCCATCGCGGCCCCATCACAGCCTGTACCTCGCCCAGGACGTCCGCTCGCTGGCCGAACGGCGTGCCCGCAGCCGCAAGCCCGCCGCCATCGCGGCCGGATCGATGTCCTGGGGCGAGCCATCGATCGTCACTGGCATCTCGACCGTCGATCGGGGTCGGCTCATCTATCGTGGACAGGACGCGATCCTGCTCAGCGACACGGCCACGCTCGAAAGCGTCGCCGGCCTGCTATGGGACATCGGCCGGCCGGTACGATTCGCGGTTCCGGACGGCGTGCCGGCCGATCCGTTCGCAGCGTTGGCGGCATGCATTCGGCAGGGCCCGGCCGAGACGACGAGCGGCGATGTTCGATGGATCGACGAAGCTCGAACCGCGATCGGCGCACTCGCTGCCGCGCTGGGCGTACGCCCCGGGGACCAGGCGTTGCACGCCGGCCTGGCACGATGCCTTCAAGTGAACGACGAGCTCGTCGATCCCTTCAGACGGGCGCTGGTGCTGATCGCCGACCATGAATTGAACGCCTCGACGTTCGCGACCAGAGTGGCGGCTTCCACCGGCGCAGCGCTGCCGGCCTGTCTGATGGCCGGGCTGTGCGCGTTGAGCGGACCACGGCACGGACAGGCGACCGCGCTGCTGGCTCGCCTGGTCGGAGACTGCGCATTGACCGGAGTGCAGACGACCGTCCGCGACTGGCGGGACCGCTACCACGCATTGCCGGGCTTCGGGCATCCGCTCTATCCGACCGGCGATGTTCGCGCGCGGGCATTGCTCGCGCATCTGCCGGTCGATCCGCTGATGCGCGAACTGGCCGACGCGGCCGAGCAGGCGACGGGCTGTCCGCCGAACGTCGATTTCGCGCTGCTGGCCCTGGCCCGCGCGAGCCGCCTGCCTGCGCAGGCGCCGTTCAAGCTCTTTCTGCTCGGTCGGAGCATCGGCTGGGCCGCGCATGCGATCGAGCAACGCCGGCAGCGCACGCTGATCCGCCCCCGGGCGCGCTACCAGGGCCCGATTCCGGCCAGCGAGCCGAAGGCCGGATCGGCCGATCACCCGCCTTGCCGATAGTTGTCCGGAAACATCCGCCGCTCCACGAGCTCGATCAGGATGTGCAGCGCCTTGATGTGCAGTTCCTGGACCCGGTCGGCGAACCGGCCGGCGGGCGTGCACAGATGCAGCGTCGCCATCGCCCTGCTCGCCTGCACGTATTGCTTCAAGGTTCTACCCCACAAACGAATGATCGCCCGAACCAACGCAGCCGCACCTCGCGCTGGTGCTCGCGGATCTCGACGCCGTTGGCCGTGTAGCGCGTGCCGCTGGCCGTCGGCTCGGCGAAGGCCAGCGCCTGCCGCGTGCCGACGGTGAAGCGGACCGCCGGCGGGTCGCTCGCATAGTAAGCGCCGGTCACCGGGATGCCGTCGAGCCCCGGGCAACGATAGGTCGCGACGGTCGTCGGCGTCAGTTGCGCGGCGGCGATCCGCAGCCCGACGATCCGCTGCTGGTAGAGCCGCGCCACGCAATCGGCGGTATATGCCCGGCTGACGCAGCCGTTGCGCTGGACCAGCCACGCGCGCTGCGCGACGCGCTCGGCGCGGCGCCGGCGTTGGTCGAGCGGCGACGTCGGTGATTCGATCTCCCGATACAGCGCGGCCATCCGGCGATCGAGCGCGGCCAGGTCGGCATCGCCGCAGATCAGCTTCTCGACCGGCATCCGCGCCTTGCGGCAGTCGAACGACGGTTCGCGCGACAACGCGCCAGGCGGCGGCGCGGGCACCAGCGAATGCGGCAGCGGCTGCACGACCGCGGCGCCGGCGGCGAGCGGCGTCGCCGCCGCCAGCGCCCCGCCGGGCAACGCGCGGCGATTCACGCGCCGGCTCACGCTCGCTGACTTGTTGCTGTCATCAGATCGCCATGCCGAGGTCATATACGCTCGCTAGATTCGTGGCCCGGAGCACGCGCCTGATCGGTGCAGGGCGTTTTTCCTGCCATGGAACACCCACGACGACCTTCAATCCGATCATTCCGCCGTACCGGGAATGCGCCCGGCCCTGTCCGCCTGCGGCGGCAGCCACCACGGCGACAACGATAGCAGCAATATCTCGCCGCCCAGCGCCGGCGCGCCGAGCAGGAACATGCTGTTCAAGGCCGGCGACGGCAAGCCGTACACGACGCTGGCGTTCGGCAACGGCGGGCGTCCGACCGGCAGCGCCGCCAGCCAGGCCAACGCCGAAGGCCACCAAAGGCCGTGACCGGGTGCGGGCGAAGCCGCGTACCCGGGCGGCGGACACCCGCCATCGACGCGATCCGCTGGCGCGCTGGAAGTTGTTTGTATAACATACAATAAACCACGCACGGAACCGGCGGCCTCGCGCGCCGGTCGGAGACCATGAAGCGCCCCTCGACCGGCGGCCCGGCGGCCGCGGTTCCCGATCCGACGCCAGCCCTCGAAGCGGCCCCTCCGCGTCACCGCGCGCGCGCCACGCGCGCGGCGGGCCGCGAACGCCGTTCG
>JASGFT010000002.1:0-58270 GCA_047605425.1 Burkholderiaceae bacterium
CCCGCGCGGGGAACACCGGCCCGGCCGAAGTCCATGCGACGATCGGCAGCAACGTGAAGATCCCGTCCAGATTGATCCGGTTCGGCGCGACGGTCCGCTCCGACAGCAGATGCAGGCGCAGATAGGCGTCCTCGGTCGACCCGGGCGGCAGATCCAGTGACTCGATCGCGCAGGTCACCGGTTCTCCGCGAATGAAGCCCAGCCTGGCCGCCAGACAGCCTCGGGGCAGCGAGCGGTTCGCCGCAGGAAACCACGCATCGATGGTCGATCCCGATTCCACGTCGACATAGCGATGGCCGTGCCGTTCGATCCGCATGGGCGCTCCTGGAACACTAATGGCCGGCGCCCGAATGACGGGCACCGGTGAGAAGAACAGCCTTCTACGCGGGCGATCCAGCCGCCGGATCGCTCCGCTGCCGCCATAGTGCCAACAATTCGGTGGGGCTCGACGGCTGCGTGTCGAACAACGGAACACCGGCCGGAAAAACGAACCAGGGCTGCGCGCTGCGCACCCACTGGTGCGCGACCGGCACGAGGCCAGTCGGTTGATCGAGCGTTCCCGGCTGAACGACGATGATCGACGGGCTCTTGGCCGGCTCCCCCCACAGGCGCGTACCGCAGGCGCCGCACATCCGGCCGGCTTTCGTTCGCCCGCCGTCGAGAGCGGCAAAGTAACGGACCGGCTCGCCGCGCAAGACCTGCAAGGCCGTCCGCTTGACCAGCATCGAAAGCGCCAGCGCACTGCCGGTCCGACGCTGGCAGTCCGTGCAATGACACGCGTAGACGGTCAGCGGTTCATCACTGATTCGATAGCGGATCGCGCCGCACAGGCATTGACCTTCATGGATCGCTGTCATCGGCCTCACTTCCTGGTGCGTGTCGCTCACTTCTCTCGAACGCGTCCACTGCAGATGGGCCCACCTTCCGCTGCGGTGCGCGACGATGCAGCGACCGATCGAGCATGGTTCATAACCCCGGCTGCAAGCCTGACCGACCGTCAGCGCTCCCCCGCCGAACGGTCAGGGTGACTTCCACTCGCTGGCCAAGCCGATTGACGATATTCAACAGCCGATCGACGGTGAAGCGGCCCAACTCAGCACCGCGAATGCGCGAGAAATCCCCCGCGTCGATACCGGTCAGCGCCTGAGCCTTGCGCACGGTCAACCGTTGCTCGTCGAGCGTCTTGATGATCTCGGCGGCCAGCTTGGCCTTGAGCTGCCGCGCATCGGCGTTGGCGGCGCCAAAATCGGTATAGACGTTGCCGCTGCCGCGCACGAGTTCCATGGGTTCATCGGGTTTGGTCATCCCAGCATCTCCTTCAACCGCCTGATCCGGCCCTTCGCAAGATCTATTTCCGCCTTTGGCGAACAGTCTCTACGTGAGCTGCGAACTCAGAGAAACGGGAATGAATGACGACGATCGAGATACCGGCGAGCCCGCGATGAGCGGTCGCCGGAGTCGTCAGAGTCTTCAACAGAAGCGCACTACCGCGCGCCACCCGCGAACATCGCCGCCGCCATCTCCTTCGCGCATAGCGCACTGATGTCGGAATCCGGCCTTGCCGGGCGTCATCGCCGTGAAGTTCGGCAGCTCGGCTCGCTCGGTCTGCACGATCGTCTTGCTCTGCAGATCACCGGAGGCGGACAAGGCCAACGGTTGAGGCGAGGTGCTCGCGCAACCGGCAAGAACACCGGCTACGGCGACCGGCAAGACAACGGCGATCGTGCGCGCGCGACAACCACAGGTCAACAAGTGTTGTGAATATCACTCGACCGGGTGATGTCGTTTGCTAAGTGACGACGTGCTCCAGCGCCTGGTGGTGAGGTCGAATATCAAAGAAAATCGACACACGCAGGAAGCTAGACGACGATGACGGTCGGACTGTCACAGCCGCGCAAGACCCAGTCCGCGTCGATCTCGAAGGAGAGCGCCGTCTTCATGTCGCCCCAAATCAACGCGGCGGCCACGGCATGCCTAGCTGCTCCGACATCGCCTGATAAGCGCTGTTGACCAAACGCAGCGCTACCGTGTCCTCGGTCTGCGGCTTGATCCGGTAACCGAAATAGGTGATACCGCCCGATTCGACGAAGACCCGGGTATTACCCGCGAGCGGGCTGCTCTCGGTCGGCTGATTGGTGAGCTCGATCACCGGCAGGCCGTGCAACGTCCCTGCTTTCCAGCGACCATCGCTACCCGATGCGGCGCAGTTGACGCTGACCCCTTCGACGAGGTCGCAGACGTAGTAGTACACCGTGCCGTCGGCTCCGAACGCGGCCCTCGGCCGGCGCATCGGCGTGTTGGCGGTCGCCGCCAGCGTGCCGATCGCGACGGTGTTGGCGCCGGTCGGCGAGGCGACCGGGCCGGGGAAGCGCACCGGCAGTTCGGCCGCCGTCATCGCGAGCGTACCGTCCGCCGGACGGAAGCGGACCGCGTACTCCACCGTCCGGGTGACCCGGTGCGCGATCAGCGATCCGGCCGGAAAGACAGCACTGCCGAAGCGCGCCCCGTCGAGATCGCGCAGCGTGTTGCCCGCGGACGCTCGGATCCGGGCGACGACGTCCGCGATCGATTGGCCGGCCACGTCTTCGGCTCGACTCACACCCGCGATCCGGTCGCCGCAATGGATCGCGATGCCCGGGCTACCGCGGGTGACAGTGTGCGCCGTCGACTGATCGCACATCGTCGGCCCGCCCGGCAACACCCGGTACGTGACCGGATCCTCGGCATAGAGCGGCGCCTGCGGCGCGGCGGCCCCACCGATGAACCGCTGCCGCTCGTCATAGTAGATCCGGCCGACATTGGTATCGGGCTGGGCGGCCACGACGATCGAGCGCCGGTACCAATTGGCGGTGTTGCCATAAGCCAGGTCGGCGAGTTGGTAGCCGCCCGCAGTATCCGTCGAACCGATCTCGATCGCGTCGCCGCGCTGCAAGGCCGGAACGACGACCGATCCGGCGATCGCCGCGATCGTCGAGCTGCCTGGCTCGGCCGCCTCGGCGACGTAGTCCCGGTACAGCGCGCTGACCGGGATGTCGAGTTGCGCGGCGACCGCCGCTTCCGCATCCGCCCGCGTCCGGCCACCGGCGACGCCGATCTGCACCAGCGTGCTAAGCGGACTGATCAGCGCTGACTGTCCGACCGGCGCGCGCAGCGTGAACGGCGCCGTGACGGGCACACCGGCATCGCGCGCGCCGGCTGGGACGATCGCCGCCCAGGGGCCGTCGGCCTGCGCCTGCTCGGCGGTCAGCCCCGTGATCGTATAGCGGCCGTCGGCGTCGGTCGGCGCCGAGGCCGGTTCGCCGCTGTCGCAGGCGCCGTTGCCGTTCTGGTCCAGGCACACGGTCGCCCCTGATCGGGCCGTCGATGACGCGGCCGCTGATGTTGACCGTGACCGGCGCCGGGGCCGGCGCCTCGCCGCTGCTGCTGCTTCCGCCGCAGCCGGCCAGCACCAGCAGGCTGATGACTGCAACCGGTCCTCCCCGTCCTGCCTGCACGCTGCGCTTCGCCATCGTTTTTCTCCGTTTACACGTGTTCTGGGATGTGTTGCTGAATGACTTGTATTGCGCCGGACGTATCGGCCGGTGTCGGATAATTGCGCGCTGCGGCGGCCGGCGCATCCGTCAAATGAAGTACGACGCCGTGTGGCCGGTCCGGGCCGGCGCAGAGATGCCAGAGGCGCCGACGTCTCGGCGCCCTGGGGGCGTCCGCTTCTGCCTCAGCGGCCCAACGCCAGCCGGATCAGCGCGCTCTGGCGCCGGCATCCGGTCTTGTCGAACAGCGCCGCCAGGTGCGTCCGGATCGTCGACGGCAGCACGTCCAGCTCGCGCGCGATGGCGGCCACCGTCGCGCCGGCGCCAATCCGCTCCAGCACGATGCGTTCGGTCGAAGTCAGGCCGAAGCGCCGGGCGACGTGGCGCAGCCATTCGCTGTCGTCGCGGTCGCGCGGGTATTCGATCGTCAGCAGGACGGCAGCCGCCGGCCAGGCCTGGGCGAACGGAAACGAGCCGGCGAGGTTGCTGGCGCGAATGACGACCGGCCGCGCCTGCGCGGTCGTGACCGCGGCATGGCCGTCGGGCGGCGACGCTTCGGCCTGCACGGCCCGGATCAGCGCGCGGATCTCCGGCGCTTCCAGCGTTCCGATCCTGGCCAGGATGCCGTTGCGCCGCTGCAGCCAGGCGGCATGCCGGGCCAGCAGCAGATCGGCGGCGGCGTTGGCGTGGTCGATCCGCGCGCTGGCGCTCAGCACCAGGATCGGGACGGGAGCGACGTCGAGGACGGCCCGCAGCGCGATCGGGGCGTCCATCGTCTCCGACGCCGGCTTCGGAGGCCGGGCCTGTCCCACGTCCATGTCCTCGACTCCTCCGTATATCGATCAGGTCCCGGCGGGCGGATGCCGGCGCACGCATCGCTTTGCCCCGTCGGCTGTCGCGCCGAATTTATGCAATATCGCATTGCACAATCAATGCCTTAATGCATTATTCGTTGGTGCATAGTCCGGCGAATGAAGGGAAGGGACTTGATCGCCGCGCTGATCTCTTCCGCGGGACTCACGCCGAACGCCGTCGCCGCCCGGGCCAAGGGCAGCCAGCCGCAACTGCATCGCTACCTGTCCGGCGAATCACGCGAGCCCCGGCGCGCGACGCTGGCGCCGTTCGCCCGCTTCTTCCGGGTCCCGGTCGATGCCTTCTACAACGAGGCCATGGCGGCGCAGATCGCCCGCGAACGCGGCCTGACGGTGGCCGGAGCCTTGCCGCCGGCGCGCAGGCGGCCGGCTGGCGGCATGTCGCCAGCCTTCGACATGGCGGCCGGCTGGTCATCCGCGATCCCGGTCACCGGCCAGATCGAGGGGACCGTGGACGGCTACGTCGAGATCGCGGCCGCCACGGCCGATCACGCCGAACTGGCCTGCTTCGGTCGGAATCCCAACGCCTATGCGCTGCGCGTGCACGGCGATTCGATGGCCGATCGGATCATGTCGGGCGACCACATCGTGGTCGAGCCGGGCACGCCGCCGCAGCCCGGCGACCTCGCCGTCATCGTCCTGGAAGGCGGGCGCAGGGCGGTCAGGAAACTGCTCTACATCCGCGACGGCGAGGTCAGGCTGGCACCGTTCAACGACGGACAACGCGGCCTGTTGCTGCGACTCGCCGACGTCGCGCAGATGCACAAGATCGTCGGCATCGTTCCGCGCTGAGCACGCCGCCCGGCACCGACGTCAGCCGTTCTTCGGCGGCTCGACGAGCGCGCCATGCCGGATCAGCAACTCGCGCAGCACCGATCGACGGCAGTGGTTCTCGTCCTCGCAATAGCAGCCGACCGCTACGCCGGGATCCTCACCGGCAGCGACGTGTAGCCATGGATGAAGCACGAGCGGGTCCGCTCGGGCTCCCCGACGACCTCGACGACCGGATGGCGCTTGAGCAGTTCTTCCCACAGGATCGACAACTGCAGCTCGGCCAGGCGGTTGCCGACGCAGCGATGGATGCCGAAGCCGAACGACAGATGCTGGCGGACGCGCGGCCGATCGATGATGAACGCGTCGGGATTGTCGATCGCCGTCTCGTCGCGATTGCCCGAGATGTACCACATGACGACCTTGTCGCCCTTGCGGATCGTCTGGCCGTGCATCTCGATGTCCTCGACCGCCGTGCGGCGCATGTGCGCGAGCGGCGTCTGGTAACGGATGATCTCGGACACGGCGCCGGGGATCAGCTTGGGGTCGTCGCGCAGCTTCTGGTACTCGGCGGGGTTCTGGTTCATGAACAGCATGCCGCCGGTGATCGAGTTGCGCGTCGTGTCGTTGCCGCCGACGATCAGCAGGATCAGGTTGCCGAGGAACTCGTGCGGCTGCATCGTCCGCGTGGCCGGCGAATGCGCGAGCATCGAGATCAGGTCGTTGCCGGGCGGCGCGTTGACGCGCTCGTTCCATAGCCGCGTGAAGTATTGCAGGCACTTCATCAACTCCTGCTCGCGGCGCTCCCAGCCGGCGGCGTCCTTCGGATCCAGCGGCGGCGTGACGGCCACGTCCGACCAATGAGTGAGCAGCTTGCGGTCGTCGAACGGAAAGTCGAACAGCGTGGCCAGCATCTGGGTCGTCAACTCGATCGAAACCTTGTCGACCCAGTCGAACGTCTCGCCGACCGGCAGGCTCTCGATGATCCGGATCGCCCGCTCGCGAATGAGCCCCTGCAGGTTAGCGAGGTTGCCGGGCGCGACGATCGGGCTGACGGTCTTGCGCTGCTCGTCGTGCTTGGGCGGGTCCATCGCGATGAACATCGGCTTGCGCATCTGCGACGGCGCGTCGGTCAGCGTGATGCCGCCGAGGCTCGATTCGGACGAGAACACGCGATGGTTGGTGTCCACCGCCATGATGTCTTTGAAGCGCGTGATCGACCAGAACGAGCCTTGCAGCCCGTCCCGGCGGTAATGGATCGGCGCCTCGCGGCGCAGCCGGGCCAGATACGGCCAGACGGTATCGCTGTGGAACAACTCGGGATCGGACAAGTCGATCTGGTCGAGCGGCACCGAGGCCGCGTGCAGACGGGCCTGCTCCATCAGGCTGTGATCCATCGGGTGTCCCCTTATTTTTACGAACGGTTTCGTCGACGATCGCCGGCGCGGCAAGGCGGGACACCGCCATCCGGCGCGGAACCAGTGTTTCATGTCAGGCGGTCGCTGGCAATCCCGGCACGCCGCGCCGCGCACCACAGCGCGCTCGTTGCCCGGCGGCCACGGCGCGCCGACCGTCCATCGGTCGCGATCGCCGCTGGCCGCGATGCGCGCGCCCGCAAGGGACGCGGGCGCCAAGATTTCGCGGACGAGCGTGGGCACTCTCCCATGCCGTGCACCGAACCCGCGCCTCGACAGAACAAACAGATCGGGTCGGTGACCAGCCAACAACGACGACGGGCGAGAGCCCGCCGGCTGGGGGGAATTCGCCTCAGCGCCACGGAGAATCCGCATGGCCACGACCTCATCGACGACACACCGCCTGCTCCAGACCGATCACGCCGACACGCTGGCGTTGCCCCGGGCCGCCACCACCCGCGTGCCCGCCCGGGCCGGCCACACGTACCGCGTCGTGCTCGGCCAGCCGGGCGTCGCCGGCGACGCGCAATCGACGCTGGCCGACGACGTGATCGCCACCCGCCGCGGCAAGGCGCTGCACCTGAACTATCCGGACAAGACCGAAGCCGTCTTCGACGACTTCTTCGAGGCCTGCGCCGACGATCGCTGCACGGTCGAGCTGCCGGCCGACGACAAGGCGGCCGCCTACCGGCTGTCCGGCGGCAGCCCGCAGGGCGTGGCGGCCGGCGAGACCGGCCAGGTGCTGTACGCGCACGGCGAGCAGGCGACGGTGACGGGCCTGATGCAGGGACAGGGCGTCACTTATGACGGCGGCGCGCTGGCCGGCCTCGATACCGCCGCCGGGCATTCGACCTACGTGCCGCCGGTCGATCGCGGCGTCGCCTGGCCATGGATCGCCGGCGCGGGAATCATAGGCGCCGGCATCGCCGCCGCCGGCGGTGGCGGTGGCGGCGGCAACGGTCCGACGGCCAGCGGCGACATCGACGGCAAGGACGACGGCAGCTCCAAGGCCGCCAGCACGATCGTCGGCCAGGTCACCGGACCGGTGATCGACGGGCATGGCCTGAAGGCGACCGCCTACGACGCCAACGGCAACGTACTGGCGTCGACCGACGTCGCCGCGGACGGCAGCTTCACGATGGCGATCACGCCGTCGTCCTATACCGGCGTGGTGCTGGTCCGGGTCACCGACACGTCGGCGGGCCCGGACGTGCGCGACGTCGCGACCAACACCGACATCGACCTGGACGCCGACCTGCGCGCGGCCACCGTCATCACCACGCCGGGCACGCACCACGTCAACGTCAACACGCTGACCGAAATGGCCGTCCGTGATCTCGGGCTGGCCGGCGGCGACAACGGCTCGTCGGCGGTCGCGCTCGGCGCGATCGACGCGGCGCAGGTGCGGGCCGCCGACGACCAGTGGCGAGCCGCGGTGGGCCTGGGTGCGCTGCAGGGCCTGGTCGACGGAGATGCGCCGGAAGCGATCGAAAGCTCGCAGGGCGCGTCCAACCCCGCCGCCAGCGACTATGGCCGCCTGCTGGCCGCACTGGCCGGCGCCGCGCACGGTGGATCGACCGCCGCGGTCCTGGATGCGTTGGCCGGCGCCGCTGGCCCGGATGGCCTGACGCCCGCCGCGATCGCGGCGCTGGTCGATGGCGCGTACCAGGTCGAGGACATCGCGCAGACGCTGGTCGACCGGATCTCGGATCTGACCCATGCGACACCCGCTGGCTGGAACGCGATAACGATCGATGACGTGGCGACCGACAATATCGTCAACGCCGCCGAAGCCGCGGCGGGCGTCACCGTCACCGGGACGGCCGGCAGCAACGCTTCGGTCGCCGTCACCTGGGACGGCCGCACCGAGACCGTCACGGCGGACTCCAACGGGGTATGGACGGCCAGTTTCGGCCCGAGCCACGGCAACCCGGTTCCGGCCGACGGCGCATGGGCCATCGAGGCGGCCGCTGGTGGATCGAGCGCGGCGCGAGGCGTCATCGTCGACACGGTCGGTCCGACCGCTCCCGCCGCACCGGTCGACTATCGCGACGACGTCGGCAACGACACCGGCCTTCACATGACGAGCGTCGTCACCGACGACCCGGCCCCGGGCATCGATGTCGGCGCCAACCTGCCGAACACACCGGTGCTGTACGTCGACGGCGTGAAGGTCGCCGCCACGTATGACCCGGCCGCCGGCACGCTGACCCCGAACACCGCCCTCGCCGACGGCCAGCACGCGTTCACGTATGCGAATACCGATGCGGCCGGCAACGAAGGAGCGCAAAGCGGGCCGCTGTATGTCGTGACGGTGGCCGACGCGCTGGCGCTGTCGCCAACGGCGGCGATTCTGACGGGGGACGGCACGAACACGCCCGTGACCAGCCCGAGCTCGCCGTCGATCCTGGTCGGCGGCGATGGCGCCGACGTGCTGCGATCGGATCACGTCAGCGCGCTGTACGGCGGCAACGGCAACGACGTTTTCGAGATCGGCCAGAACCTGATCGACGCCCTGGACGTCGATATCGCCAACGGAGGCGTGGCGCCCGGCGACGACCTGGCCCGCATCCACGGCAACGGCGGCACGGATACGGTCAGACTGGCGGGCGACGGTTTGACCCTGCACCTACCCTCGATCCTGGAGACCGGTTCGACCTTCGGCGCCAATCACAGCGATGTCTCGGCCAATCGCATCACGAGCATCGAGATCGTCGACCTGACCAATCTGGGCGGCGCCACCAACACGCTACTGCTCGCCAGCCAGGATCTTCGGCTGATCACCGACGACGCGGGCGGCGGGCAGCACACGCTGCGCGTGATCAGCGCCAGCGGCGGCACGGTCGATATCTGCGACGACGCCGGCACGAACGGCTGGACACAGGGCACCGACGTCACCGAAACCGCCCCGGCCGGCGGCGGCAGCATCACCTACCAGGTCTGGAACCACGACGCGAGCAACACGTATCTGCTGGTTCAGACGGGCATCACGGTCATGTGAGGCGAGGGCCTGTTCACACTGAGATCGAACCCACGCCGAGGGATGGACAGGCCCTGGTCTCCACCGGCGGCCACCGATCAATCGATGGCCGTCACCGGCATCCGCCGAACCCAGACGTGCCCGGTCCGCACGTCGAAGATGATCTGGCGGTGCCCGGCGCCGAACAGGCATTCGGCGCTGACCGGCAGGCCGTGCAAGCGCAGCAGCTCGCGCGCCGCTTCGCCGTTCTGCTGTCCGACCGCGCGCTGCGCGGCCGCGCCCCCGCGGCCCGGAAACATGTCGCCGCCGCCGAACACCTTGGCGACGCAGCGCTCGATCGCGACGTGGCGTGTCCGCAGGCCGGCGATCATCAAGCCCAGCGCGTCGCGGCCGTAGCGCGCGTCCGGCGCCCGCTTGCCGCCCGACGGGGGCTCGGGCAGCAGGAAATGCGACATCGCGCCGATCCGCCGCTCGGGATCCCACAAGGTGATCGACACGCACGAGCCCAGCAGGGTCCGGATCCGATGCCGCGCATCGCCGACGAAATACTCGCCGGGCTGCAGCAGCACGTCGACGAAACGCGGCTTGCTCACGGCAGCCGCCGCTCAAACCGGTTTGCGATAGACCGATACGGCGACCTGCTCGAGCGGCGCGTCCAGGTCGCTCAGGCTCTCGGAATGTCCGACGCACAGGTAGCCGCCCTTGCGCAGCGGCTCGATGACGCGGCGCACGACTTCCCGCTTGGTCTGCTGGTTGAAATAGATCATCACGTTGCGCAGGAACACCAGGTCGAACTCACCCAGGCTCGGCAGCGTCTCGTTCAGGTTGGCCATCCGGAACGACACGCGCCGGCGCAGATCGCGAGCGACCAGCAGCGAATTGGCGTGCTCGCCGTGGCCCTTCAGGCAGAACCGCTTCAGGTACGCCGGCGGCAGGTTGCTGGCCCGCTGCAGCGGAAACAGTCCGGTGCGCGCCACCTTGACCACGCGGCTGCTGATGTCGGTGCCGACGACCTCCCACGGCCGCTCGCCGAGGCAGTCGGCCAGCACCATCGCGGTGCTGTAGGCCTCCTCGCCGGTCGAGCTGGCCGCGCTCCAGACGCGGAACGGGCGCGCGCCCGTCGCCGCTTCCAGCGCCAGCTTGCGCAGCAGCTCGAAGTGCTTGGGCTCGCGAAAGAAGTAGGTCTCGTTGGTCGTCAACAGGTCGACGGCGGTCTGCGCCTCGTCCTGCTCGCCGGGCCGCTGCAGCAGCTCGTAATAAGCGCCGAAGCTCGCCACCTCGCGCGCCTTCAGGCGCTTGGCCAGGCGCCCGGCCACCAGCATCTTCTTGCCGGGCGGCAGATGGATGCCCGCCGCCTTGCCGATGAACTGCTGGAAGCAGGCGAATTCACGATCCGTCAACGTGTTCATCGAAAGAGGATCCGTCATGCCAGGAAAAGACCGCGATCAGGCGCTGACGGCTTCGGCCGGCAACGCCGCCTCGATCCGGTCGATGTCGAGCAGGGCCGCGACGTCGAGCAGCATCACGAACCGGCCGTCGATCCGGCCCATGCCCTGGATGAATTCGGTGCGCACGCGCGCGCCGAACTTGGGCGGCGGCTCGATCTGCGCGGCGTCGATCTCGAGCACCTCGTTGACCGCATCGACGACCAGTCCGACGACCTGGCGCTGCGCCGTCACGCCGCTCGCGGTCTCGATGATCACGATGCAGGTGCGCTTGCCGACCTCGCTCGCGCCGCGGCCGAACCGCGCCTGCAGATCGACGACCGGTACGGCCGCGCCGCGCAGGTTGATCACGCCGCGCACGCTTTCCGGCAGCATCGGCACTTCGGTCATCGCCCGGTACTCGATGATCTCCTTGATCGACAGGATGCCGATCGCGAACACCTCGCCGCCGAGCATGAAAGTCAGGTACTGCGTCGCCTCGGCGGCCGACGGCGCGCCGACGGCGAACGATGCCGGCGCGCGGCCGGCTTCCTGCATCGCGTGATTCATCCGCGTTCCTCGATGATTGCTGCCCGTCGCCCCAGCCCGACGACGCAAGGCGACAGGCTAAGAGAGAATCGAGCGATCGGGCGGACGAGGTCGATGGACGGCCGATGCCGCGTTTCCTGCGGCGGCGCGCGGACGCGTGTCGCGCCCGATGCGCGCCAGCGCCCCGCGCCGACGCGCGAACGCGCCGTCAGTGCGAGAACAACACCGGCAGCGTCATCGTGCGCAGCAGCGTCAGGCTGGTGCCGCCGGTCAGCAGCTCGCGCATCCGCGAATGGCCGAAGCAGCCCATGACGAGCAGATCGGAGCCGTAGTCGGACGCGCGCGACAGGATCTCCTCGCCGATGCGGATCTCGGACGGCACGATGTGCAGCTCGACGTTCAGCCCATTGCGCGCCAGATACAGGCTCAGGTCGGCGCCGGGCACCTCGCCGTGGCGGCCGCGGCCGTCGGACGGATTGATGACGATGACGTCGACGTGCCGGCACGCCCTGAGCAAGGGCAGCGCATCGCTGATCGCGCGCTGCGATTCGGGCGCCGCGCTCCAGGCGATCAGCGCGCGCTCGAACGGCTTGACGTACAGCCCCGAATGCGGGACGAACAGGACCGGGCGTCCGCCGCTCATCACGAGGTCGATCAGCGCGTCTTCCGGATAGGACGACGGCTGCGGCTTTTCCTCGGGCTGGCTGACGATGATCAGATCGGTGTAGTGGGCCTGCGTCCGCAGCACGTCGGCCGGCTCGCCACGGCCGACCCGGGTCTCGAACGAGCGCAAGCCGTAGTCGCGCGTGCGCTCCTCGAACGCGTCACACCATTGCCGCGCCACCTCGTCGCGCGTGTCGTGGAACGTGCGGGCGACGTCCTGGCTGAAAGCCGACGAAAGCCCCTGCGGCAGGTCGATCGGCCGGATGTTGGCCAGGGCGACCAGGTGCGCCTGATGCTTCAAGGCCAGCGCCCGAGCCAGTTCGCAGCGGTTGTCGTTCAGCGTCGTGCCGTCCAACGTGACCAATATCGTTCCCAGGCTCATCGTGCTCCTCCGTGCGTGGTAGGACGAATTCGTGCCGAGGGATGAACGCCATCGGCCTCCCCTGCAACTTGGGTCAGCGCCGCGGACCTGGCCTTGCGCCCGATCAACGGGCCTGCGTCGGGCAGCGAAGGACTGGGAGTGGGAGTCCGCGCGGCAAAAGGAGTGCCCCGCGTTGGGATCGGACCTGACCTAGGTGCCGCAGAACGTCCGGTAGCGGGCCGTGACGGCGGCCGGCGCCGGCTCGGCATACGGCGCGAGCGCCGGATCGTCGTCGAACGGGCGCCGCACGGCGGCCAGCAGGCGATCGAACGGTCCGAGATCGTCGTCGTCGGACGCCGCCGCCAGCGCGTGCTCGACCTGATGATTGCGGGCGATGATCCGCGGATTGACCGCGCGCATCCGCGGCGACCGCCGCGCCGGATCGCCGACGCCCGCGGCATCCTCGGCCGCGCAGGCCTCGCGCCAACGCGCCAGCCACGCGTCGAGCGCGCCTGCGTCGCCGACCCGCTCGTGCAGCGGCGACTCGTCACCGTCGGCCGCCGCCGACAGCCCGCGCCAGGCCTGCGTGAAATCGACCGCGTTCGCGTGCAGCAGCGCCAGCCAGTCGTCGGCCAGCGCGGCCGTCCCGGCATCGCCGGGCCCGGCCAAGCCGAGCTTGGCCCGCTGGCCTGCGCGCCACCGCTCGTCGTACCAGCCGGGAAACGCGTCGATCACCGTCATCGCCTCCTCGACGGCTCGCCGGATCGCGTCGTCATCGTCGCCGTCGGCGATCAACGGCAACAGGGCTTCGGCCAGGCGCGCGAGGTTCCAGCGGGCGATCAACGGCTGGTTGCCGAACGCGTAGCGGCCGCCGGCATCGATGCTGCTGAACACGGCGCGCGGATCATAGGCCTCGATGAACGCGCACGGGCCATAGTCGATCGTCTCGCCGGACAGCGTCATGTTGTCGGTGTTCATCACGCCGTGCAGGAAGCCGACGTTCATCCACCGGGCGAGCAGCGACGCCTGCCGCCGGGCGACCTCGCGCAGCAGCGACAGGTAGCGGCCCGGTTCGCCGGCCAGCGCCGGGTCGTGGCGCGCGATCGCGTAATCGGCGACCTGCCGCAGCACGTCGAGCCGACGCTGCGCGGCGAAGTACTGCAGCGTGCCGACGCGCAGATGGCTGGCCGCCACGCGCGTCAGCACCGCGCCCGGCAGCCGGCGCTCGCGCTGCACGGGCTCGCCGGTCGCGACCACGGCCAGCGCGCGTGTCGTCGGGATGCCCAGCGCGTGCATCGATTCGCCGACCAGCGCCTCGCGCAGCATCGGTCCGACGGCCGCCTTGCCGTCGGCGCCGCGCGAGAACGGCGTGCGGCCGGATCCCTTGAAGGCGATGTCGCGGCGCGCGCCGTGCCGGTCGATGAGCTCGCCGAGCAACAGGGCCCGGCCGTCGCCCAACTGCGGCGAGAAACCGCCGAACTGGTGCCCGGCATACGCTTGCGCCAGCGGCTGCGCCCCGTCGGGAACCTGGTTGCCGGCGAAGATCGCCGCGCCTTCGGGCGAATCGAGCGCGACCGGATCGAGGCCGAGCTCACCGGCCAGCTCGCGATTGAAGAACAGCAGGCGCGGCGCCCCGACCGCGGCCGGCTGCCACGACACATAGGCCTGCGGCAGCTCGCGCGCGTAGGTGTTGTCGAAAGCGAAATGCGTCATCGTCGGGCTCGGGCTTGACCGACAGTATGGGCGCAAACGCCGCGCGCCGCCGAGCCGCCCCGAGCGGGCGCCCGGGACAGGGCCGGCCTCAGGCGGTTCCGCCGCCTTCGATGATCGGCCCGAACTTGACCCATTGCTTGCCGTCGAAGCGCTGCAACTGCATCTGCTTGAGCGGACGGTGATCGGTCGGGCTGGTGTTCACCTTGATGCCGGGCAGCAGGATCGGGTTCTCCAGATCGCGCAGGTTGTTGGCCTGCGCCATGATCTGCTTGCGCGAGAAATCACCGTTGCACTGCTCGAGCACCTGCATCATCACCATCGCGGTCATGTAGCCGTACGCATGCAACGCCTCGTTGGGATCGCCTTCGGGCATCCATTTGGTCATGAACTCGCGGTATTCCTTGACGCCGGGGTCGGAGGCCAAGCCCGGGTCGCCGACGTCCTTCGAGTACGAGGTGCTCAGCACGCCGGTCGAACGCTCGGCGCCGGCCGGCAGCAGCACGCTCTGCACCGACGATACCCCGGTGGCGATGAAGTGCATGCCCTTGAAGCCCAGATCGTAGGCCTTGCGGATCGCCATCGCGCCGAACTTGCCGGTGACCCCCGAGATCAGCACGTCGGCCGGGCTGGACAGCAACTGGATCAGCACCGAATCGAGCGTCGGATCGGTCACCTCGTACGAGGCGGCGCGCACCTGCTTGTCGTAGCGGGGTCCGAGCACGTCGCGCGCGCCGGCCGGGTAGTCGCGTCCGAAATCGTCGTTCTGGTACAGTATCGCGAAGGTCGCGTCGGGCTTGTCCTTCAGCACATGCTTAATCGATACCTGGCATTCGACGCGGCCGCTGGGCGCGTACGGCATCGACCACGGAAACGTCTTGTAGTCGGCCCACTTGTCGCCGTTGACCGACAGGAACAGGTGCGGCACGCCACGCTGGTTCACGTACTTGACGATCGCCGAGTTCGGCCCGGTGCCCAGGTTGGCGAACATCAGCGCGACGTCGTCCTGCTCGACCAGCTTGCGCGTCATCTCGACGGTCTTGGCCGGATTGAAGCCGTCGTCGTAGAACAGGAAATTGATCTTGCGCCCGCCGACGCCGCCCTGTTCGTTGATCATCTTGAAATAAGCGGCCTGCGCGCGCGCCATGGCCCCCAGCGCCGAGACCGGACCGGACAGCGACGTCGTATTGCCGATGCGCAGTTCGTTGGCGCTGACGCCGGGCAGCGATTGCGCGAGCGTCGCGCGGGGCAGCACCAGGCTCGCGCCGCCCGCCGCCGCACCGCCGACGAAAAGCCGTCGCCCGGTGTCGAGGATCTCCGTGCCCGCCGACGCGGCTCCACTGGATGACTGCCGTTGTCCACGCATGGTGTTCGCCCCTTGTTGGATCGATCGATGCCCGCGCCACGCGTCGGGATGGCCAACGACTATAAGGGCGACCGGCTTGGCCCGGATCGGGGCTAACCCTAGACGCGCGAACGCCGCGTACCGATTTCGCGCAGACGCCGGCGAAGCGTCCCGCCGGCGACGATGATCGCGTAGCATCCGGCGAACGCGCATGCGCACCGAACGCGCCGCGCGCGCCGCATCGACCCTCACGGCAATCGCCGGACCACATCAGGAGAAGACATGGCTGAAGGCAATTTCGAGACGATTCTCTACGACGTTCCCGAAGACGGCATCGCCCGCATCCGGCTGAACCGCCCCGATCGCGCCAACGCGCAGGACACGCAGTTGCTGTACGAGCTGAACGACGCGTTCGACCAGGCGGCGCGGGATCCGGACATCCGCGTGATCATCCTCGCCGCCGAAGGCAAGCACTTCTCGGCCGGGCACGACCTGTCCGAGCTCGACTCCGCCGGCGCGATGAAGCGCTTTCGCACGGTCGGCCCGATCTGCGGCTTCGGCTGCGCGGGCGCCGAGGCGCAGATGTCGCGCGAAGAGGAAATCTACCTCGGCTTCTCCGAGCGCTGGCGCAACATCCCGAAGCCAACGATCGCCGCGGTGCAGGGCAAGTGCATCGCCGGCGGCCTGATGCTGGCCTGGCCCTGCGACCTGATCGTCGCCAGCGACGACGCCGCGTTCGCCGACCCGGTGGTCAGCTTCGGCATCGGCGGCATCGAGTGGTTCCACCACCTGCAGGAGGTCGGCGCCCGCAAGGCCAAGGAGATGCTGTTCACGTCCGACGCCGTCTCCGCGGCCGAGGCGCTGGCGCTGGGCATGGTCAACAAGGTCGTGCCGCGCGACCAGTTGGAGCAGGCGACGATGGAGATGGCCCGCAAGATCGCGGCCAAGTCGCGTTTCGCGCTGAAGCTGACCAAGCTGGCGATCAACGGCGCGCAGGACGCCGGCGGACGCGAACTGGCGATGAAGAACGCGTTCCACCTGCACCAGCTCGCGCACACGCACAACCTGAAGGTGTTCGGCATGCTGATGGACCCGACCGGCCTGCCCGAAGCGACCCGCAAGGCGATGGCCGCGCGACTGGCGGCCGCCGCCGCCGCGGAAAAGGAAGACAACGCGTAGCGCAAGCCGGCCGGGGCGGCGTCGGCTGCGCCAGTCGCGCTGGCGGTCATCATTGATTAATGCCAGTCATGGCTTGCAATTTTTGACCGATCGGTGCAATTATGTCAGCCATGGCTGACATGATAAGACTCCCTGATGAGCTCGGACGGGTGATCCAACAGCGCCGCAAGGCGCTTCGCCTATCCAAGAAGGCCCTGGCCGAGCGCGCAGGCAAGGTTCGGGAGGTCGTCTACCGATTGGAAGCGGGTGACGACGTCACCGTGTCGTCGCTGCTGGCCGTACTGGGAGCGCTGGGCCTGGCGATGCGCATCGACGAGGCCGGGCTACCGACGATGCAGGAAGTCGCCGACCGATTCGCCGACGACGATGACTGAGTCGACCGCGCTGCCCGAGCGGATTCCGCTGCTCGACGTATCGATCGCCGGCGCGGCCAGCGGACAGTTGCTCAAGCGTTCGACGTACGAATTCCGATACCTGGACCCTCGTGCCGATCAGCCTGCGCTAGCGCTGCTGATGCCAGCCGCCCGGCAACTGACCTGGCAGGGCGGCGAGCTGTTTCCGGTGATGGATCAGATCCTGCCCGAAGGCGATCTGTTCATGCGCCTGCGTGCGCTCTATCCGAAGCAGCCGCTGACGCCGATGCACCTGCTCGCCTTGATCGGCATGAACGGCATCGGGCGGATAGGCTATCGCATGCCCACGACGCAAGCCTCTGGTCGCACGCCGCCAGCCGCGCCGCCGCTGTCGAAGCAGACACTGCTGCGCACCGCTTATTCGCCGCAGGTCTTCGACGAGCTGGTGCGGGCTTACCTGAGCACCGGGGTCGGGATCGCCGGCATGCAGCCGAAGATCATGGTGCCGGAGCGAGCGACGATTCCCGTGCCGACGCTGATCGTCAAGGTGGCGAGCGACGCTTACCCCGACCTGTCGGCCAACGAATACCTGTGCCTGGCTGCCGCGCGACGGGCCGGCATCGACACCGCCCGAGCCGAGCTGTCCGACGATGGGCAGATGCTGATCGTCGATCGCTTCGATCTCGTCGAAGCCGACGGCCAGGTCGAGCGGCTCGGTTTCGAAGACATCGCCGCACTGGCGGGCCTGCGCGTGCGAGACGTCCTGTCGGACCGCAAGTACCAGGGCAGCTACCAGCGGGTCGCCGAGCTGATCCGGCAGCTTCAGTTGCCGCGCGGCGAGCTGCATCGCTTCTACGAGCAGCTCGCGTTCAGCGCCATGGTGCGAAACGGCGACGGCCATCTGAAAAACTTCGGCCTGCTGTACCGATCGCATACGGATGCGCGCCTCGCGCCGATGTTCGACGTCGTGACGACGGCGATCTATCGCCATGCCCGCTATCCGGGTGGCCCCGCTCAGGCGGATCACACGATGGCGCTGAAGCTGTTCGCCAGTCGGCACGGGAGCCGGTCGTACCCGCTGCGCGACGAACTGCTGAGATTCGGATCGAGTGTCTGCGAGGTCAGCCGCCCCGCGCTCGTTGTCGAGCGCATCGCCGCCGCGATGCGCGAGACGCTCACCGAAGCGGCGGGCGACGACCGAATCCCCGCGCGCCTGCTGAACGAGTTGACGCCGGCGTGGCAGGACGGCATGCGGCTGGCTGCGTCCTGACCGACCGGATCGCCGCGGTCAGCGCCCCGGTCATCGACCCGACAGCGGCAGCGTCAGCGTCGGCCCGGGCCCGGTCTTGCCGGTCAGCTCCAGCCGCGACAGCTCCATCATCAGCGCGAACGTCGACATGCTGTCGTGATCGGTCTTGTCGACGAAGAACCAGTGGTCGAGGTAGCGCACGGCGACCTGCGCGGCCGGCGGCGGCGCCTCGCCCGCGGCCACCTGCACGCGGAACATCCGCTCGGTGACGCGGTGCCAGTCGAACGGCGAGCCGTCCTCGTTCAGCGTCGAGCGGACCAGGCCGGCGCGCGCGTGCGTATCGGGCACCTCGACGCCCTTGGACACGAAGTACAGCACCTGCAGCAGCGATCGCGTTTCCAGGTCCAGCGTGTCGACCCCTTCCTGCGGATAAGTGTCGGGGAACGGGTTCAACTGCTCGATGTTGATGTCGAACTGCGTGACCCCCTGCCGCAGGCGGAACGCGCGTGTGAACGCGGCCACCTCGGCCGTGCCGAGCGCGGCCGGATGCAGGCGCAGCATCGGCTGCACGCGCTTGCGCGTCAGCACCCAGCCCCGGCCACCGGGCAGCGCCTTGAACGCGAGCCCGTCGCGCGCCGCCTCGACCATCGCGCGCGCGTCGAGCCGGTCGGCCGGGAACGGACTGCCGACGACCTCATCGCGCTCCTCGCTGGTGAACACGGCCTGCCCCCGGTCCTGCAGCGCCTGCAGCGCGTCGATGCCGGCGAGAAAGCGCGCGTATTCGGGCGCGTTCTTGCTGGTCGGGCCGCTGGCGGTCTCGGCGTTGGACACCCAGTTCAGGTTCTCGAGCCACAGGCGGAACACCGACGCGATCGGCCAGGTCGTCTTGGCCAGGTACAGCACGCCGTCGAGCGTCATCGGCGTGAACAGCTTGCGCGTGAACTCCTGGTCGTCCTGCGGCGTGAAGGTCACCGTCGGCCGCTCGGTGACCGCCACCGCGCCGGTGGGCAGCACCGAGCCGCGCACGACGGCGCCGGTCTCGTTGCCGACGACGCCGAAGAACGGCAGCAGGCCCAGCGACTTGACCGTCTCGTACTGCGTGGCGACCGACGACACCGCGAGACTGCTGGGCGTGTCGGCGTAGCGCAGCCGCACGATGTTCAGCAGCAATTGCTGCTCGGCGGTCTTCTTGATGACTTCGTTGTAGATCAGGCGCTCGTCGGACAGCGTGCGCGGTCCGGTCGCGCAGCCGGCCAGCGCCACGCCGAGCGCGGCGGCGGCGGCCAGACGCAGCGACGCGGCGCGGATCGCCGGAATGCTGCCGAACGCGGGCGCCATCGCGGGTACCCGCGATGCGAGCAGGCGAAGCGCGGGCTTGCCGATCGCGCGAGCGTGGCTCATAAGGACGCCGTGGCTCATAAGGACGCTAATGATGGGAAGTCTCCTGTCGCCTGCCGCGCCGGTCGCCGTCGATGCCGATGCCGATGCGCAGCATCGCCAGGTCCAGCACGCGCAGGCCGCCGTACTCGATCCGGATGCAGCCCTGTTTTTCGAGGAAAGCCAGCGCCTCGTTGACGCGCTGCCTCGACAGGCCGACCAGGTACGCCAACTCCTGCTGCGTGATCCGCAGGTCGGTCGTCGTGCCGGGATGGAGGATCGGATTGAACAACGCGGCCAGCGTCCGCGCGACGCGCACCTCGGGGTTGCTCAGACGCTCGGTCTCGCGCGCGGCGATGAACAGGCCGAGCCGCTCGTTGAGCAGGTTCATGATGTAGCGGTTGAACTCGATCGAGCGATCGAGCAGCCAATGGAAGGTATCGACCGGCAGGCCGGCGACGCGGCTGCGGCGCAGCGCCTCGATGTTGTAGCGATACGCCTCGCGCTTGAGCGCCGTGCCCTCGCCGAACCAGCCGCCGGGCGGCAGGCCCAGGAACGTCATCGCATGCCCGTCGGGGCTCACCGCGGTCATCTTCAGCAGGCCATCGATGACGCCGAACCAGTACGTGACCGGCCGGCCGGTACGGCAGACGAAGTCGCCGGGCTGCGCATCGCTGACCCTCAGCGCCTCGCGCGCGACGCGCCGGTCGTCGGGCTTGAGCACCGACAGCCAGGCGATCCCGTCGAGTTCTTCGGGCGTCAGCGAGCGTCGGCGCTGCAGCAGCTTGGGGGTCGTGGACATCGGTCTGGCGCGTTTCGCCCAAATTGTCGTTCGACCAGCTGATCAACGTCAATTGAAGCGATACCCGCGATGGTGGACACGCGCCATGACAAGGCGATGGCGACGGCCATGGCAACATGACTTTTCCCATCTGTATCGGAGGCTCCGTCGATGTACATCGCCACCAACCGTTTTCGCATCACGCTCGGCCGCGAGGCCGATTTCGTCGAGGTCTGGCGCCAGCGCGACAGCCATCTGACCGAGGTGCCGGGCTTCAAGCAGTTCCATCTGCTGCGCGGGCCCAGCGACGAGGAATCGACGCTGTTCGTCTCGCATTCGACCTGGGAGAGCGCCGAGGCGTTCCAGGCCTGGACCCGCTCGGAAGCCTTTCGCGCCGCGCATGCCGGCGCAGGACAACAGCGCGGCCTGTACCTTGGGCACCCGCAGTTCGAAGGCTTCGAGGTCGTCCTCTGAGAGTCTTTCGTCCATGTCCGCTCCCTGGCACGGCTGCTCGCTGTGGAGGCGTTCGTCGACCAAGGCGCCGTCGCGGCTGGTCGTCAACGTCGTCGCGCCGTACCCGCTCACAGCGCTGATATCGACTGAACCGGCCACACGGCGACAGGAACCCACTCGGACAGCAAGCTGTTCGTCACCGCGCTCATGCCGCGGGCGTACATGGCGATGATCCGTTCGTCGAAGCCACGCAAGCCGAGCCGAGGCAGTGCGTGGCCGGTTTTTCCTCCCCTTCGAGTTGCTGGCGGGCGGTGCTGACGGCCTCGCATTGCCGCATGACGCCTATCCGACCTCGATCCGAGCGACGGCGCAGGCGCCTCGATGCCAATGCCATGTCGACACCAGCGTTCGAATCGCAGAACGTCGGCAAGCGAACACCTGTGGATCATGGTTTCACCAGAGGGGCATGGTTCGTTTTCCTAGGGTTAATACTGATATGGATGCAGGCCAGTTTCAACTAATCTGAATATTCGTTTCACTGAGAAATCAATGTTTCTTTAGTGAAACATTTTGGTGCAGCGCTTCCGATGCGGGCGCAGTTGATCTGCGCGGCGCGACGAGGGGCGTGAAACGAGGGGTGGGCCGTTGCTATGACCTCAGCCAACCTCTGCTCCGCTTGGCTTTCACCTCATCTGCGTCCACTCCGCACAGGCAGGTCGCTTGGTTTGTGCACGGACCCGTATTCCATGGCCGCACCTTCGTCGCTTCGTCGCCTGTCGTTGTCGCCGGCCCCCGTCGCGGCGCAGGTCTTCATCGCGGCACGTACCCAGCCCTACCCCACCAAACCGATCGTGATGGTGGTCGCCTACCCGACGGGTGGTGATACCGACGCGTTGGTACGCATCCTCGGCAGGCCAACGCCAGTAATGTCGATCGCTTCGGCCGTGTGATCGAAGAATTCGGCATTCAGGCCGATTGGTAGCGATCCGAACAGGAAATCTAGATGACCGAACCAAGTGCTGTCCCCGATCCCGAAAGCCTGCGTCAGTTGCTGACCGAGCTGCCGTCCGATCTGCTTGCGGGCCGCCGGGTGCTGGTGACCGGCGCTGCCCGCGGTCTTGGCCTGGCCTTTGCGAAAGCCATCGTGCGTTGCGGTGGCGCGGTGGTGCTCGCCGATGTGCTCGGCGACCTGGCTGCGACCGAGGCGAAGGCGATTCGTGCCGCGCACGGCACAGCTTTCGCCGTTACGCTGGATCTTGCCGATCCGGCTTCGATCGAGGCCTGCGCCAGGACCGCGGCTCGCGAACTCGGCGGGCTCGACGGCTTGGTCAACAACGCGGCGATCACCAACTCCGGCGGTCGCGACGCCCATGAACTCGACATCGAGACCTGGGACCGCGTGATGATGGTCAACGTGCGCGGCAGTTGGCTGATGGGGCGCGCCTGTCATGGCGCGCTCACGGCCAGCGGGCGCGGCGCCATCGTCAATTTGGCTTCGGATACCGCGCTGTGGGGCGCACCGAGGCTGCTGGCCTACGCATCGAGCAAAGGCGCGGTGGTCGCGCTGACCCGGTCGCTGGCGCGCGAATGGGGCAATGACGGCATCACCGTCAACGCCGTGGCGCCCGGACTGACGCTGGTGGAGGCCACCGAGTACGTCCCCCAGGCCCGCCATCAGTATTACCTCGACGGCCGTGCGATCCCTCGCGAGCAGCAGGCTGCCGATGTCTGCGGCGCGGTGCTATTCGCGCTGTCAGGCCTGTCGCGTTTCGTGACCGGCCAACTGTTGGCCGTCAATGGCGGCTTCGTGATGCACTGAACCGTGTCGACCAAGGAGATCCTGATATGAACGACCTTTCCGACCAACAATCCCTGCAGGACGATCAGCCGACCTGGACGCGCCCGGAAGGTGCCAGCTTCGAGAGCTGGATGAACAGTCGGGTCGCGCGCTTCCAGACGCGTAGCTATGACTGGGATGCGCTCAAGTTCCAGGCTGACTTCGATCCGAAGTACCGGCGCGCACAGATGCGCTATCTGGGCACCGGCGGAACCGGTGTATCGACTGACACCAACACCGTGCCCGCCGAACACTTCACGTTCTCGACGATGGTCATTCCGGCCGGTCATGAAGGCCCGCCGCACGTGCACGTCGACGTCGAGGAAGTGTTCTTCGTGATGCGCGGCAAGCTCAAGCTGGTACTGGAGAAAGACGGCGAGCGCTTCGAGACGATTCTGAACGAACGCGATCTGGTGTCGGTACCGCCGGGCGTGTATCGCGAAGAGATCAATATCGGTGACGAGGATGCGCTGATGTGCGTGATGCTGGGTGCCAAGAAGCCGATCACGCCGACCTATCCGCCCGATCATCCGCTGGCCAAGATCAAGCGCTGATACCCGAAGCGATCACTGGATGACGGCAATCCCTCGACTGGCAGGCATTCGATGAGCTCAGAAGCGAGCGAACCGCAAGACAGTTTGCGGCTGCCCACCGCGGAACTCGACCGGCTGGAGGCCATGTTTGGTCGTCGCGTGGTGGCGACGCCCGACGGCGGCCGCATATCGATGCGCGAGGGAGGTAAGGGATGCCCGGTGGTCTGCCTGCACGGGATCGGCTCTGGATCGGCCTCGTGGCTGGACACCGCGATCCGGCTGGCGCCGGATGCGCGCCTGCTGGCCTGGGACGCGCCCGGCTATGGCGCTTCAACGCCGCTGGTCAAGTCATTGCCCAAGCCCCGGCACTATGCGACTCGCCTGCTGAGCTGGCTCGATGCGATGAAGATCGATCGCTGCGTGCTGGTCGGTCATTCGCTGGGCGCGATCATGGCGGCGGCGGCGGCGTCCATCGATCCGAAACGCTTCGCATCGCTGACGCTGATCAGCCCGGCCCGCGGCTATGGCGCGGCGGGTCGCGAAGCGCAGAGCAAGCGCGTTCGTGACGGACGCCTGGATGCGCTCGATGAACTCGGTATCGAAGGCATGGCGCAGCAACGCTCCGGGCGACTGCTGAGCGCCAGCGCATCGCAACTGGCTCGGCAATGGGTCTACTGGAACATGGCGCAGCTTCATGAAGGTGGATATCGGCAGGCCATCGAGTTGCTGTGCGGCGCTGACTTGATGGCATTCTTGCATGCGACGCCGATGCCGCTGCGAATCGCCTGCGGTGCGGCTGACGAGGTGACACCGCCGCCCGGCTGCGCAGACATCGCGCGCCAGTGCGGTCTGTCGCTGGAGTTGATTGCTGATGCCGGCCATGCCAGCTACGTCGAAAAGCCCGACGCAGTGGCGGCGTTGCTGCGCGAAGTGGTCGCCGATGCCGCGATAACGGGTTGAGCGGCGGATGCTACAGGAATGAATTCAATGAACGAGGACAGTAGTCTGGTCGAGTCTGGAGATGATGGCTCCGACCGGTACAACGTGCCTGCGCTGGAGCGTGGCTTGCGGATGTTGTGCGAGTTCACGCGTGACAGCCACACGCTGTCAGCGCCTGAACTGGCGCGTCGATTCAAGTTGCCGCGCACTACGGTGTTCAGGCTGCTGAACACGCTCGAGGCGATGGGTTTCATCGAGCGCACCGAGGGCGGGCGAGAGTATCGACTCGGCTTGGCAGTGCTTCGGCTCGGCTTCGAGTATCTCGCCTCGCTCGAATTGAATGAACTCGGTTTGCCGTTGCTCAATCGTCTGAGCCAGGAAGTCCGGTTGCCTTGCAATCTGGTGGTGCGCGATGGGCGGTCCATCGTCTATGTCGCCAAGGTCGCACCGCCTTCGCCGTTTGTCAGCGTGGTCAACGTGGGCACCCGCCTGCCGGCCCATGCGACTGTGCTCGGCCGCATCTTGCTCGAGGACTTGACGTTGCCCGAATTGCGCTCGCTCTATCCCGAAGAACGCCTCGAGCCGTTTTCGGCGAGCACGCCGCGCACGGTAAGTGAACTGTTCGATCTGGTTCAGGCCGACCGCCAGCGCGGCCATGTGTTGGGCGAAGGATTCTTCGAATCGAATATCTCGACGATTGCCGCCCCGGTGCGCGATAGCACCGGCCTGGTGGTAGCGGCCCTTGGCATAACGGTCGCGTCCGGGCGCATCGACGCCGGTCGCATCGACGAGCTGATCGAGCGGGCACGCATGACGGCCAACGAACTGTCCGGACTCCTTGATTATGCGCCGGCCGTGGGCGGCGCCAACGTAGTGCCGCTACGCGGCGGACGGAGCAGTTGATGACGACATCGACAACATCGACAACGCCGGCTGCAGCCGCCCGCGGTTTTCTTTCGGCCGAGGCCTTGGCAGGACGGGTTGCTGTCGTCACCGGCGGTTCTTCCGGTATCGGCCTGTCGACCGTGGAACAGCTACTGAGTGCCGGCGCCGCCGTCGCGCTGTGCGGTCGCAATGCCAGGCGACTCGACGAGGCCGTCGAGCGGCTGCGCGCCGAGCACCCGAAGGCGCGGATCTTTTCGCGGACCTGCGATGTGCTGGATGCGGCTTCGGTCAATGCGTTTGCCGCAGCCAGCGCCGAGGCGCTCGGGCCCGCTTCGATACTGGTCAACAACGCCGGCCAGGGGCGCGTCTCGACGTTCGCCGATACCGCTGATGCCGCGTGGGCCGAAGAGTTGCATCTGAAGTTCTTCTCGGTGATCTACCCGACCCGTGCCTTCTTGCCGCAACTGGTCGCGCAGCGCGCCGTGCATGGCGATGCCGCCATGGTCTGCGTGAACTCTCTGCTGGCTCGCCAGCCCGAGCCGCACATGGTCGCCACGTCGGCGGCGCGCGCTGGCCTGCTGAACTTGGTGCGCTCGATGGCAACCGAGTTCGCGCCGCAGGGCGTACGGGTCAACGGCATCCTGATCGGGCTGGTCGAGTCGGGTCAATGGCGCCGCCGCTTCGAGAACCGCGACGATAAGTCGCAGGACTGGGCGCGCTGGACCGGTGAACTTGCCACCCGCAAGCAAATTCCTCTCGCGCGCCTGGGCCTGCCCGCCGAAGCGGCGCACGCCATCGTATTCCTCGCCTCGCCGTTCGCGTCCTACACAACCGGCAGTCACATCGATATTTCCGGAGGCTTGTCCCGCCATGCATGAATCCACCACGCCCCAGGTCACGGTTGGCGCCGTCGTTTCGGCGTTCCTCGAAGAGTGCGGAGTTCAAGCCGCCTTCGGAGTGATCTCGATCCACAACATGCCGATTCTCGATGCGTTCGCGCAGCGTGGACGGATTCGCTTCGTGATGGCGCGCGGTGAAGCAGGTGCAGGCAACATGGCCGATGCCTACGCACGGTCGACGTCGCGACTGGGTGTGTGCATCACCAGTACCGGGCCGGCCGCCGGCAATATCGCCGGCAGCCTGGTCGAGGCCTATACCGCCGGCGCGCCGCTGCTGCACATCACCGGCCAGATCGAGACGCCGTATCTCGACAAGGGGCTGTCCTATATTCACGAAGCGCCGAACCAGTTGACCATGCTGGGCGCCGTGTCCAAGATGGCGTTCCGCGTGCGCAGCGTCGAGACCGCGCTCGGCACGCTCAAGCAGGCCGTGCAGTGCGCGCTGACCGCGCCGACCGGTCCGGTCAGCGTCGAGATCCCGATCGACATCCAGTCGGCATTGACCGCCATGCCGGCCGACCTGTCGCCGCTGCCGGTCAATCCGGTGGTACCGACGGCCGCATCCCTCGATGCGCTGACCACGCGCCTGGCGGCTTCGCGTCGTCCGTTGCTGTGGCTGGGGGGCGGCGCGCGCCATGCCGGCTCCGCCGTCAAGCGGCTGCAGGCGCTTGGTATGGGCGTGGTCACGACCGTGCAGGGACGCGGCATCGTGCCCGAGGACGATCCAGGTTCGCTGGGCGCTTATAACATTCACAAGCCGGTCGAAGCGTTCTACGAGACCTGCGACACCCTGCTGGTGGTCGGCTCGCGACTGCGCAGCAACGAAACGCTGAAGTACGAGTTGAAGCTGCCGCGCCCGTTGCTGCGTGTCGACGCCGATCCGCAGGCGCATGGCCGTGGCTATACCGACGACGGCTTCGTATGCGGGGATGCCGCACTGGTGCTCGAGGGTCTGGCCGACCGTCTCGAGAAACGCGGCTGGAAGGCTGATCCGGCGCTGCTGACCGATCTTCGCGCCGCCCACGACGAGGCTGTCGCCACGCTGCGCGATGGACTGGGTCCGTACGAGGCGCTGGTGCGCGATCTGCAGCGCGTGGCCGGTCGCAATTTCAATTGGGTGCGCGATGTCACGGTGTCCAACAGCACCTGGGGTAACCGTGAACTGCGCATCTTCGATCCGACGGCCGGCGTGCACGCCACCGGCGGTGGCATAGGCCAGGGCATGCCGATGGCCATTGGCGCGGCGATCGGTGCAGCAGTCACGGGCTCGGGTCGCAAGACGCTGTGCCTGGCAGGCGATGGCGGCTTCATCCTCAACCTGGGCGAACTGGCGACGGTGGTTCAGGAAAAGGCCGATCTGCTGATCGTGCTGATGAATGACAAGGGCTACGGCGTCATCAAGAACATCCAGGATTCGCAGTACGGCGGCCGCCGCTGCTACGTCGAACTGCACACGCCCGACTACGAGCAGTTGTGCGCGTCACTGAAGCTGCCGCATGCACGGGTCACCAGTCTGGCGGATCTGCCGGCCCGGCTCGACAAAGCCCTGTCGAACCCGGGCCCGTTCATGCTCGAGATCGACATGCTGTCGATCGGATCGTTCAAGAGCACGTTCGCCGGTCCACCGACCAACAAGATCACGCAGATTCCTGCGCTGACCAAGTAACGGAGCGTTGCCCGTGATCCGCTTCGCATTGATCGGCTGTGGCGCCATCGGCAGTTCGCTGCTGGCGCTGACCCGCAAGGACGAGGGCCTGAAAGTCGTCGCGGTCGTCGTGCCCGAATCGGCGATGGCGGGCGTGCGCGATACCGTCGCGCAGTCGGCGCCACATGCGCTGGTGCTCAGCAGTGTGCCGACCACCGGCGTCGATCTCGTGGTCGAGACCGCCGGCCACGCGGCGATCGAGGAGCACGTGCTGCCGGCCCTGCGACGCGGTGTGCCGTGCATCGTGGCGTCGGTCGGCTCGCTGTCCGATGCCGCGCTCGCGCAACGCGTCGAGGACGCGGCCCGTGACGGGGGCGTGCAGGCGCATCTGATTGCCGGCGCCATCGGCGCCATCGATGCGCTGGCCGCCGCGCGGCACGGCGGCCTGGAGATGGTGCGCTATACCGGACGCAAGCCTCCGCTGGCTTGGCAGGGCACCCCCGCGGAGCAGGCGCACGATCTGAAGACCTTGCGCACGGCCACGGTGATCTTCGAGGGAAGCGCTCGCGAAGCGGCCCGGCTTTATCCGAAGAACGCCAATGTCGCGGCGACGGTATCGCTGGCTGGCCTCGGCATGGATCGCACGCAGGTGCGGTTGATCGCCGATCCGGCCAGCACCGAAAACATCCATACGGTCGAAGCGCAAGGCGCATTCGGCCAGTTCGAGCTGACCATGCGCAACAAGCCGTTGGCAGCCAATCCGAAAACTTCGGCACTCACCGTGTACAGCGCCGTGCGGGCGCTGCGCAATCGGGTGTCGCCGTTGGCCATCTGATCGAGGAGAGCGTTGTGCTGACCACGGAACCACTGCAGATCAATGTTGCCGGACAATGGCGTCTGGGGACCGGCGAGCGCTATGAGAGCCTGTATCCGGCGACCGGCGAGCCGATTGCCCAACTGAACGCCGCCAGCACCGCGGATGTCGACGAGGCCATCGAAGGCGCGCACAAGGCGTTCACGAGTAGTGGCTGGGCGCAGCGGTTACCGCACGAGCGCGCGGCGGTGTTGTACCGGGTGGCGCAGATCATTCGCGATTGCGGCGAGGAACTGGCGCAGAAGCAGCGGCTCGACAACGGCAAGCCGATCAAGGAGACGCGTGCGCTGGTGGCCAGCGCTGCCGGCACGTTCCAGTTTTTCGCGGCCGCGTGCGAGACGCTCGAAGAGTCGATCACGCCGTCGCGTGGACCCTATGTGACGATGAGTGTGCACGAGCCGATGGGCGTCGTGGCCGCGATCACGCCTTGGAATTCGCCGATCGCCAGCGAAGCACAGAAGCTCGCGCCGGCGCTGGCGGCCGGCAACGCGGTGGTCGTCAAGCCCGCCGAAGTGACGCCGTTGATGGCGCTGGAGCTGGCGCGCATCTGCGAAGAGGCCGGCATTCCGAAAGGCATCGTCAGCGTGCTACCGGGCAAGGGCTCGGTGATCGGCGATGCGATCACCCGTCATCCGCTGGTCAAGCGGGTGTCGTTCACCGGTGGCACGACCACCGGCAAGCACATCGCGCATATCGCGGCTGACAAGATGATGCCGGTGTCCCTGGAGCTCGGCGGCAAGTCGCCGACGATGGTGCTCGAAGACGCCGATCTCGATCATGCGGTCGCGGGCGTGCTGTACGGCATCTTCAGCAGCTCGGGTGAATCCTGCATTGCCGGTTCGCGTCTGTTCGTGGCGCGACCGATCTATGCCGAATTCGTGTCGCGGCTGGCCGAAGGCGCCAAGACGCTCAGGGTCGGCGACCCGTCATCGGAGCGCACGCAAATGGGGCCGCTGATCACGGCCAAGCACCGCGAAAGCATCGAGCGCTATGTGGCGCTGGGCGTCTCGGAAGGTGGCCATATCCGCACCGGCGGTGTACGTCCGCGCGGCGCCGATGTCGACAATGGCTACTTCTATACGCCGACGCTGATCGAAGGCCTGGACAACAACGCGCGCACCGCGCAGGAAGAGATTTTCGGCCCGGTACTGGTCGCCATGCCGTTCGATTCCGAGGAAGACCTGATCGCCCAGGCCAACGACAGCATCTACGCGTTGGCCGCCGGGGTCTGGAGCCGTGACTTCAAGCGCGCGTGGCGACTGGGCCGCGCCGTGCAGGCCGGTACGGTGTGGATCAATACCTACAAGCAGTTTTCGGTGTCCACGCCGTTCGGTGGCTGGCGCGATTCTGGCTTGGGCCGTGAAAAAGGGCGCGAGGGCATCTTCCAGTACATGGAGCAAAAGAGCATGTATTGGGGCACGAATGAACAGCCGCTGCCCTGGGCTCTGACCTGACGCGCACCGGCAAACGACAAGAACGTACAGCGGGAAGAACGTCGAGAGCCCCCGCGCAAAGCACTACGGGAAGAAAAGCATGAGCATTGCCGGCATTGATCACATCACCTACGGGGTCGAAGACCTGGAGCTGTGCGCCCGCTTCTTCGATGACTGGGGCCTGAAGCGGGTCGGAGAATCGTCGGACGGCATTCGTTTCGAGACGCTCAATGGCTGCCGAGTCGATGTGCTGCGCCTCGATGCCGCCGGGCTGCCGCCGGCGATCGAGGACGGCTCGACCCTGCGCGAGGTGGTCTGGGGTTGCGAGCATCCGCAGGATCTGGATCGTTATGCGCAGGCGCTGCGCGATCAGCCAGGCTTCCTCGATTGCGAAGTCGATGGTGCGCGACGCATTGGTTGTACTGATCCCAATGGCCTGGCGGTGCGGGTACAGCTCAGTCGCAAGCGACCCGTGGACGTCACCGGCGCGGTCATGAACACCTGGAACGAACGACGTCGCATCGATCAGCCGTCGCCGATCTACGACAGGGCGCAACCGGTCGAGGTCGGGCACGTCGTGTTCTTTGTCGCCGATGTGGCGACGACGCGCGCCTTTTACCGTGACCGGCTCGGCTTCGTGCAATCCGACAGCTACCCCGGTCGTGGCGCGTTCATGCGCTGCGCGCCCGAAGGGGGACACCACGACCTGTTCCTGCTGCAACTGCCCTCTGGCAAGCGTGGCATCAATCACGTGGCGTTCACGGTGCGAGATATCCACGAAGTGTTCGGCGGCGGCCTGCACATCTCGCGCTGTGGTTGGGAAACCCAGCTTGGGCCCGGACGCCACCCGGTGTCGTCGGCCTACTTCTGGTATTTCCGCAATCCGGCTGGCGGCCTGATCGAGTATTACGCCGATGAGGATCAGTTGACCGGCGATTGGCGCGAGCGCGAATTCGAACCGGGGCCGACCGTGTTCGCGGAGTGGGCGATCGATGGCGGGCTCGATGGCAATACGCGTCGTCAAAAGAATGCCAGGGCGCCCGAAGGCAAGTTCCTGACGGAGAACAAGGGGTGAGAAAGCAGATCGCATCGGCTATGCAAGGCATTGCGCCGAACCCAAGCTGCGTGACGCTGCGCGCGCCGGCGATGGACGCCCGTGCGCTCGGTGCATGGACGATGCCCGCGCGTGCCAACGATGCCGAGGCCGTCGAACTGCTGCGCGCATTCTCGAACAAAAGGATGCGCGCGCGAGCGGCTCGATGGACACGAGCTGGTCCCTGCGGTGGATTCACCGCGGCAGTTCGCCCAACTGATTCACGACGGGACGCAACGTTGGAGAGATCATCAATGCCCGTCGCATCGTCGCCGAGTGAAGGACCTCTATCTAGACAGCACAACAGGAGATAGCAATGGCAGAGCGCTTCATGCAGGTTGTTCAGATCGTGGGCAACCCGCAACCCGAACCCAGTCATGAGCACGATCGCTACTTGCAGCCCAAACAGGCGCAAAAGCGGCCCCCCACCAATTTCGAGGATCTCCTGGGGGATGCGATCGAGCGCACCTTCGCCTCGGGCATCGTGGATCTGGAAGGCCTGGTGGCGAGTCTGAATCAGCAGGGCATGACGACGCCGGCAGGAGAACCGTGGACGGTCGATAACTACGCCCGCGAGATCGCCACCCTCGGTTGAGGGCGCATCCGAAGCGGGGACACCGTACATCTACTGGAGAGACTTGAGATGAACACCTTGGAAAATGATCCTGTCGAGCAACTGCTTGCCGTGGGCTTGCGCGATTACTGGTACGCGGTCTGCCCGTCGTCCTTCATCAAGGAGCGGCCGATCCAGATCAAGCGACTGGGCGCGACGATTGTACTGTGGCGCGACCAGGATGGTTCGCTGCATGCGCTGGAAGACCGTTGTCCGCATCGCGGCGCGCCGCTGTCACAGGGAGTCATGATGGGAGACAGATTGTCCTGTCCCTATCATGGCGTGGAAGTGCGCCATGACGGCATCGTGGTCCGTGTGCCTGGCAGCCCGGGTTGCAAGCTCGAAGGCCAGCGTGCCACCCGCAGCTTTCATGTTCAGGAGCGCGCCGGGGCGGTCTTTCTATACAACAGCACCAAGTCGGTGGATTCGCCGCCGCCGTTGAATCTGCCCGATGAATTGATCGCCGAGGACGACTACTCGTCGTTCCTGTGCTACATCGAATGGAAGTGCGATTACCGCTACGCATTGGACAATGTGATGGATCCGATGCATGGCACCTTCCTGCACAAGCAGTCGCACTCAATGGCCGAAGGCGACAGCACCGCTAAGTTCGGAGTCCGGGTGACCGACACCGGATTCATTTTCGAGAAAGAAGGCCAGCGCAACGTCAACTTCGACTGGACCGAGTTCGCCGATACCGGCATCCAGTGGATGCGGCTCGAGATCCCCTATCCGAAGACCGGCGGTCCGGGCGGCAACTTCATCATCGTCGGCATGTGCACGCCGATCAACGAGCGCCTGACGGCCGTGTTCTTCTGGCGCGTGCGCAAGTTGCGCCCTGGCTGGCAGCGCGATACCTGGCGATTCCTGTATCGCAATCGCCTGGAAGCGCGTCATTGGCATGTGCTGGAACAGGACCGGATCATCCTCGAGTTGATGCCGCAGGACGCCAAGGATCGCGAGAACCTGTATCAGCACGATCTGGGAATCGTTCGCCTGCGCCGGCACCTGCGCAAGCTGGCCCAGGATCAGTTGGAAAGCGAGAAAGTCGCCGCCTGAAGGCGATCGACCGAGACTGGGACGGCGGCTACGAACCCGCCGTCGCCCCCTGAAACCGCACACGCCACACGCGAGGTTAGTCATGTCCGTCCCCACGCTCAAGGCTCTGGTTCACACCATGCGCTATGAAGCCGATGGCATCATCAGCGTCGAGTTTCGGCCGGCCAATGCCAGCGTGGAGTTTCCCCCGTTCGAGGCCGGCTCGCATATCGATCTGCATCTGCCCAATGGACTGCTGCGAAGCTACTCGCTTTGCAACCCGAGCAGCGATAGCGGGCGCTATGTCATTGGCGTGAATCATGACCGCAAGAGCCGTGGTGGTTCACGCTATGTGCATCAGCAATTGCGGGTCGGCCAGGTCATCGACATCTCGGCACCGCGCAACAACTTCAGCCTGCACGAGTCCGCGCCGCAGACCTTTCTGGTGGCGGGCGGCATCGGCGTGACGCCGATCTGGTGCATGCTGCAGCGGCTGCTGGCGTTGGATCGACCGGTGGAGTTGCTGTACTGCGCACGCACGCGCACGGAAGCCGCTTTCATCGACGCGATCGGTCAGGCCGCAATGGGCAAAGCCAAGGTCACGCTGCGCTTCGATGACGAAGCCGGCGGCCCGCCTGATCTGGGGGTGTTGCTGGCGGACAAGCCCAAGGATTCGTATTTCTACTGCTGCGGGCCCACGCCCATGCTCGATGCGTTCGAGCAGACCTGCGAGCGTCTGGGGTATGCCAACGCGCACATCGAGCGATTCGCGGCCGCGCCCGTTGCCGCCACCGGTCCGGAGCAAGGATTCGAGGTGCGACTGGCCAAGGCCGGCAAGTCCGTCGAGGTGCCACCGGGCAAATCGATCCTGGATGCCCTGATCGATGCGGGCCTGAACCCCGATCACAGTTGCAAGGAGGGCGTCTGCGGCGCCTGCGAAACCGCTGTGATCGAAGGCGAGATCGAGCACCGGGACGGCGTTCTGACCAAGTCGGAACGCGAAGCCGGCAAGACCATGATGATCTGCGTGTCGCGCTGCAAGCGCGGCCCGCTGGTTCTGGATATCTGAGTTTTCGAGTAGTCCATCGCCCATCCTCAATGCGACCCGCGCCGATTTCGATGCGGGTGGGGCGATTTTTACCGTGAAACCTGACTACAACACACTATGATGCCCGCAAAAATGACGCCACTTACAAGTCAATCATCGCTTCGCCGCACCCGTGTGCGGGCCCTGTTTGCGGCGGGTCTCGCGCTGGCTGCCACCTGCGACGCAGCCAGCGCCCAGTCGTCGGTGACGATGTTCGGTACGGTTGACGAAGCCCTGGGGTATCTGTGGGGGTCGGGCAGTTCGAAGTTCGGCGTCTCGCACAGTGGTGCCAACGTGAGCCGGATCGGCTTCCGGGGAGTCGAGGACCTCGGCGGCGGTCTGTCGGCGGGATTCTGGGCGGAGGCCGGCTATAACCCCGACGAAGGCACCGGGCGCAATGATGGCGGACTGCAGTTCAATCGACGCTCGACCGTGAGCCTCATGGGGCGATTCGGCGAATTGCGCATCGGTCGCGACGACTCGGCGACATTCCTGAACACGCTGATCTTCGATCCGTTCCTGACCAATGGTGTGGCGGGTACCAACGCGTTTGCGATGCTCGGCGCCCCGATCCAGATCAGCAACGCGATCAGCTACTTTTTGCCATCCGGTCTCGGCGGCCTCTACGGACAGGTCCAGTACGCATTCGGTGAGCTTACACAAACCGGTACCACGACGGTACCGCGCAGCGCCGGCGACTACGCCGGGGCGCGGATAGGCTACCTCAGCGGCCCGTTGCACGTCGCCGGTTCGTACGGCCGGCTGCGCGGCACGCCGCCCGCTGCCGACCTGATCATCTACAACGCCGCCGTCAGCTATGACTTCGGCGTGATCAAGCCCATCGCGATGGTCGCTGTCGAAAAGCGTGACGTACGCGAAGTTCGTGCGATGGAGGTTGGCGCGACCATGCCGATCGGATTGGGCTTCATCCGTGCCCAGGTCAGCCGCTACAACACCACCGGCATGGGCGATGGTGGTTGGACCAAGTTCGGCGTCGGGGGGGGCTACAACCTGTCGAAGCGGACAATGCTCTATGCCAGCTACGGTCGCATCAACAATCACCGTGACGCTACCCGAACCATCAGTCCGCAAGGCTTGGCCGGGCCAGTGGTGCCGGCAGGCGGCAAGTCGAACGGCGTCGAACTCGGTATTCGTCACTTCTTCTGATTTAAGGCACTCAGGGGCGCAGTCGCAAAGCCTGTCACGCGGTCGAACCGCAGGAGTACTGAGATGGATGAGAAGAAAATGCGCTGGTATGGGGTCATCACCCTGTTCCTGATCGTTGCGATCTCGTATGTCGATCGCATCAATATCTCTATCCTGATCACCGATCAGGCCTTCCTCGATCACATCGGGATAGCGAAGTCGGATCGCCTGAGCCAGGGCCTGCTAGCGACAGCGTTCATGCTCGGCTACGGCATTTCGTCTTTCGTGTTGACGCCGTTTGCAGCAGCCCTGTTCGGCGTGCGCCGCAGCCTGATCTACGGCCTCGCGCTGTGGGGCGTGGTGACCTTCCTGTCGCCCGCACTCAGCAGCTTCGGCATGCTGTTGGCGTCGCGCATCCTGCTGGGAGTGTCAGAAGGGCCGCTGTTCTCGCTCGCCGGCGCCTATATCAAGGCGCATTTCGCGAGCCACGAGAATGGCAAGCCCAATTCATTCGTCAACATGGGAACGGGGCTCGGTCTCGCGGTTGGCTACCCGTTCGTGGGTCTGCTGCTGGCTTCGTACGATTGGGAGACGTCTTTCCATGTGCTGGGCGTGCTGAATATCCTGCTGGGTATTCCGCTGGTGCTCGCCTTCATCAAGATGCCGGTCAGCGAGACCGCCGTCGACAAGCCGAAATCGATCGGTGAAGCCATCACGCGCGTCGGTGGCATCGTCAAGGGTGCGATGCACACGCGTTATCTGCTGCTGGTTACCGTGCTGACAGGCGCGTTTCTGGCGTACCTGTGGGGCAGTAGCAACTGGCTGCCGGCCTACCTGAAGGAAGCCCGAGGATTCGCGCTGCGGGAGATGGGCTGGCTGGCGTCGCTGCCGCAGTACGCATCGGTCGTCGCGGTGCTGATTGGCGGGATCCTGATCGACAAGATCGAACGACGCCAGGTGCCCCTGATCTTCGTATTTGGCAGCATCGGCGTGGCGCTGGCGGTCTGGTCCGCGATCCAGGTATCGGATCGCTACACCGCTGCCTATTGCCTGATCGCCGGGAACTTCTTCTGGGGTTTGATGAGTCCGGCCATTCCGAGCACGGTTCAGCACTGCGCCAGGCCCGAGCACGTGGCCAGTGCCTATGGTGTCGTCAATGGGGTAGGGAGCCTGGTCGCCGGTCTGATGCCGACATTGATGGGCGCGGTGATTGCCGCCGTCTCCGGCGATGCCAGCAACGCCAACAGCACGGGCGCGGGCTTCTTTGCCGGCTTCGGGATGCTGATCGGCACGCAGTTGATCGTAATGCTGTGCGGGATATTGCTGTGGTGGCGCGAGCGCGCGCCGAGTGCAAGAAGCAGTGAGCAAGAGATGGGCGACACCGCCGCGCATCACACCTGAGAGGCTGAGAGCCAGCGTCGACCGGATCAGACGGTGGCGGCGGCGCTTGCGGTCGCCTCCGGACGGCGACTGGATCGAGAGTCGGAGACATTTGATGACCGCAACCGCCGTCCCCATCAGCCGCTTTCCGGTGCCCGAGATCAAGGACCTGCCGGAGGACATCCGCGAGCGCGTCCTCGCCGTGCAGGAGAAATCGGGCTTCGTGCCCAATGTGTTTCTGGCGCTGGCCCATCGGCCCGACGAGTTCCGCGCCTTCTTCGCTTACCACGACGCGCTGATGGAAAGAAAGGGCAAGCTGACCAAGGCCGAGCGCGAGATGATCGTGGTCGCCACCAGCAACGCCAACCAATGCCAGTACTGCGTGGTGGCGCACGGAGCCATCCTGCGCATCCGCGCCAAGAATCCGCTGATCGCGGATCAAGTGGCGGTGAACTATCGCAAGGCCGATATCACACCGCGCCAGAAGGCCATGCTGGACTTCGCCATGAAGGTCTCGGCCCGCGCACAGGAAGTCGACGACCAGGACTTTGCGACCCTCCAGCAGCACGGCTTCGACCAGGAAGACATCTGGGACATCGCCGGTATCGCCGCGTTCTTCGGGCTGTCCAACCGGATGGCCAACGTCACCAGCATGCGGCCCAACGACGAGTTCTACGGCATGGGACGGTAAGCTGCCAGTGCTTTCAGCAACGGCCAGCGCTCAAAGAATCTCGAAACCTCGCCCATCGGGCAGGCGATAGCGCGAAAAATCGCGCACATCCAGCGTCAGGATTCGAGCCACGCCCGATGCGCTGGCCAGCCAGTACAGCGAAGCGTCGGCCAGATCCATCTCGGTGCGGGGATGCTGCGTGTAACGCTTGATCGAGACGCACATGTCCAGCAGATCCGGAGCATCGAACGGACACACCTGCACCGCCCCGTTGCCTATCCACTGCAACAGCGCCACCCGAAGGCGCGGCCCCAGCAGATGACTGGCCTCTGTCACGCAAGGCCAGGTCGTGTGCATCTGCAGGGGCTCTCCGGCATCCACGATCAGCCGCCGAAAATGGGTATGAAAACGGTCCTTCTGGTGGAACAGCGCCACCATCGGTCCGGCATCGAGCAGACAGACCGTCAAGACGACGACCCTTCGCTCCCCTTGCCCGCGACGTCGCGTCGCGCCAACCAGGCTGCGTAGTCGTCCTGCTGACGCTCGTACGTCGCGCGCAGGCTCTGGCGCAAAACCGACTGGTGCGTCGGCAAGTCTCCGTCAGACACGCCATCACCGACGTCATGATGCTCGGCTTCCTGCATGACCTGGCGATACAGCGCTGCCGGGTCCTTACGGCCCAGCGCACGCTCGACCGCCTCGATGATGAACTGCGACTTGGTGATCCCCTGGCGCTTGGCGGCCAACTCCAACGCCTTTTCCATCAACGGGTCCATGCGTACCGATACGGCCATGATGCACTCTCGGAGTCGAGTTTGTACGAATACGGTATTACTGTATCACAACAGAACTTGATCGGAAGCCGCCGGACTCATGGGCGGGCTCGGCGCGGCGGGCTGATCGCGCAGCCTGCGGGGCGGCACGGCGCCGTTCTTGACGGCCAGGATCTCGGCCATCACGCTCACCGCGATCTCGGCGGGCGTCTTGCTGCCGATGTACAGGCCCACCGGCGAGTGCAGCCGCAGCAGGGACTCCTCGGTTTCGCCGAAGTGCTCGATGAATCGCTGTCGGCGGCTGCTCGCGTTGCGGCGCGAGCCGATGGCACCGACGTAGAACGCAGGGCCGTGCAGCGCCTCGAGCAGCGCCAGGTCGTCCAGCTTGGGGTCGTGGCTCAGGGCGACGATGCAGGTGCGCGCATCGGGCGCCAGCGCGCGCACCGCGTCGTCGGGCATCTCCATCGTGATCTCGACGCCGGGCACCGACCAGGCGCCCCGGTGCCCGGCGCGCGGATCGCACACCGTCACCGCGAAATCGTTGAACCGGGCCATCGTCGCCACGTACTCGGCCAGCGCGCCGGCGCCGATCAGCAACATCCGGTACTGCGGCCCCTGCGTGCTGGACAAGGTAGCGCCGTCGAAGTGCAATGCCTCGGGCGCGGATGCGGTCGCCAGCGTCACCGCGCCCGTGGCGCAGTCCACCGTGCGCCGCACGAGCTGTCCGGATTCCAGGCGCCGCACCGATTCATCCAGCGCGGCGAAATCCGGCGCGAACTCCAGCAGCAGCTCCAGCGTGCCGCCGCAAGGCAGGCCGAAGCGACGCGCCTCGTCCGCCGTGACGCCGTAGCGCACGAGCGCGGGCGCCGAGGACGGCATGCTCGCCTGGCCATGGGCGCGGGTGTAGCGATGGATCAGGTCGTCCTCGATGCAGCCGCCCGAGACCGAACCGACGCAGCGGCCGTCCTCGCGCAACGCCATCATCGAGCCGACGGGTCGCGGCGATGACCCCCATGTCCTGACCACCGTGACCAGCATCAACCGGTGTCCGCCGGCATGCCAGTCGCGCGCGGCGCGCAGCACGCGCACATCCGCGCTTTCCATGCAATGCCTCCTATCGCGCCGGGCAGGCGGCGAGCAACGCTTCGGCCTGCGCCAGATCGTCCAAGGTATCGATGTCCGTGGCGATGCCCGGATCGTCCAGGTGCAGCGCCAGCAGCGTCCCGGCCCGCCTGTGCGCGCGCACGATGGCCGCCGCCCCCACGTCGCCGCCAAGCGCCATCAGCGCCGCGCGGCATCCGCCGCCGAAGCCTACCGGGTGGCCCTGCCGCCCGTTCCAGACGGGCAGCACGACCGGCTGCACCGCCAAACCCTGCGCCACTCGCAGCAGACTTTCCGGCGCGACCAGCGGCAGGTCGCCCGGCAGGATCAACCAGCCCGCGGCATCGGCCGTCGCCGCCACCCCCCGGGCGATCGAGTCGCCCATGCCATCCGCGGCGGCGGACGAGCGATCCGCGGGCCGCACGACATGGCACGGCAGGCCGGATGCGGCCACGCTGCGCAGCACGTGCTCGAGCACCGGAACTCCGCCCAGCAGGGCATCGAGCTTGTGCGTCGCGCCGCCCGAACGCGCGAATCGCCGGCCGCGGCCCGCGGCCAGCACGATCACGGTGGGCAACCGCGCCATGATGCGTCGAGCCCTCTATGCCACCGTGCGCACGGGCAGGCTGCGCACGCGCTTTCCGGTGGCCGCGAAGATCGCGTTGCACAGAGCGGGGGCCACCGGTGGCACCGGCGGCTCGCCCACGCCACCGGGCGGCAGGTCATGGTCGTCGTTGACCAGATGGGTGCGGATCACGCGCGGCGAGGCACTATGGCGCAGCACTTCGTAGTCGTGGAAGTTGCTCTGCTTGACGCGGCCCTTCTCGAAGCTGACCTCGCTGACGAGCGCCAGGCCCAGGCCCATGATCGCGCCGCCCTCCATCTGCGCGCGGATGCGCTCGGGGTTGATCTGCGGGCCGCAGTCCAACGCCATGTCCACGGCCACGACGCCTACCTCGCCCTTGCCGTTCACCGCGACCTCGACGACCGTGGCCGCGTAGCTCATGAAGCTGTAGCAGAAGGCCAGGCCCAAGCCATGGCCCTTGGGCAGCGCGCGGCCCCAGCCCGCGCCCTTGCACGCCGCCTCGATCACGCCGCGCAAGCGGCCGGTGTCGTACGGATAGCGTTCGGGCGACTCGGTGTAGTTCCAGGTGTCGGCCATCGTCCCCGGATCGATCCTGCGCGCGGGCCCGATCAGGTCGAGCGCGAACTGGCGGTGATCCTTGCCCGCGCGATGCGCGAGCTCGGCGATGAAGCATTGCGCCGCGAACGCGTGCGGGATGTTGGCCACCGAACGGAACCAGCCGATGCGCGCATGGGCGGCCACCTCGGCGGTCTCGACCCGCACGTTCGGAATGCGGTACGGCATGTTGATCGCCGACATCGCCGACTCGAAGAGCTGCTGGCCCTTGGCCCCTTCGGCGAACAGCGAGGCGATCGTCGGCGCTGCGCTGCGGTGCAGCCAGGACCGGACCTGTCCCTGATCGTCGATGACGGCCTCGAGCCGCTCGACGGAGACGGTGTGCAGGTAGTCGTGGCGGATGTCGTCGTCGCGCGTCCACGTCAGCTTGACGGGCGTGCCCTCGGGCATGGCCTGCGCGACGATGGCGGCTTCCTCGACGAAATCCGGCTTTGACTTGCGCCCGAACCCGCCGCCCAGCAGCAGGACGTTGACCTTGACGTTCTCGGGCGGCAGCTTCAGCCGCTTCGCGACGCCGGTCCTGGCGACCATCGGGTTCTGGACCGAGGTCCAGACCTCGGCCTTGCCGCCCTGGATGCGCACGGTGGCCGCGGGCGGCTCCATCGACGCATGGGCCAGGTGCGGCACGTAGTACTCGGCCGCCAGGCGTTCGGCTTCGGGCGCCCGGGCCCAGGCCCGCGCCGCGTCGCCCTGATCGCGCACCGGCTTGCCGGGCTGGCGCGCGGCCGACTCCAGCGTCCGGCGATAAGCGACCGAATCGTAGTCGCCATTCGGGCCGTCGTCCCAGTCGATGTCGAGCGCGTCGCGGCCGCGGATCGCGGCCCAGGTGTTGCGGGCCACGACGGCGACGCCGCCCAGCGGCTGGAACAGCGGCGCGCCAGTCATCGCCGGGATCTCCACGACCTTGAGCACGCCGGGCACGGCCAGCGCCCGGGCGGGATCGAAGCGGCGCAGCTTGCCCCCGACCACCGGCGGACGCGCCACGACAGCATGGACCATGCCGGGCAGGTGCTTGTCGATGCCGTAAGTGGCCTCTCCCTTGCCGATGGCCGACAGATCGACGGCGTGTACTCGCCCTTTGCCGATGTAGCGGAAATCGGCGCGCGTCTTGAGCCGCAGCGCATCGCCGGCGGGCACCGGCAGCCGGGCCGCGTCCGCCGCCAGTTCGCCGAAACCGAGACGGCGGCCGGTGCGCGCGTGCCGCACTTCGTGCTGCGCGGCCTCGACCTCGGAAACCGGCACCGACCAGCGCGCCGCGGCCGCCGCTTCGAGCATCTGGCGGGCCGCCGCGCCCACGCGCCGCATCGGCATCAGGAAGTGCCGCATGCTGCGCGAGCCGTCGACGTTCTGGTTGCCGTACCGCGCCTCGTCGGCCTCGGCCTGCACGACCTTGACGCGGTCCCAGCGGGCTTCCATCTCGTCGGCCACGACCATCGGCAGGCTGGTGCGCACGCCGGTGCCCATCTCGGCCCGGTGCGCGACGATCGTCACGGTGCCGTCCGTCGCGATCGACACGAAGACCAGCGGATCGGCGACCGTGCCGCCGGGCATCGAGTCCGCCCCGAACTTCTTGGCGGGCGCGTCGGCCGCCCAGGCGGAGCCGACCCGGCCATCGGCCGTCACGGCGAGCGCCAGCGCGCCCAGGCCGGCTTGCAGGAAGCCTCGTCGAGAGAGTCGGGCGGTCGTGTTCATTGCCGGCCTCCTTGCGCGAGGCGGCCCGCGGCCTGCCGGATCGCCGCGCGGATCCGCGGATACGTGCCGCAGCGGCAGATGTTGCCGCTCATGGCCTCGTCGATCTGCTGGTCGGTGGGTTTCGGCGTGGCCTTGAGCAGGCTCACCGCCGACATGATCTGGCCCGCCTGGCAGTAACCGCACTGCGCGACGTCGTTGTCGACCCAGGCTTGCTGGACGACCCGTCCGACGCGATCGGCCGTCATGCCCTCGATCGTCGAGATCGCGCGCCCGGCGACCGCCGACATCGGCGTCACGCACGCGCGGACCGGCGCGCCATCCATATGGACCGTGCAGGCGCCGCACACCGACATGCCGCAGCCGTACTTGGTGCCGGTCATGCCGAGCTCATCGCGCAGCGCCCACAGCAGGGGCATTTCGTCCGGCGCATCGACCTCCCGGGTCTGGCCGTTGACTTGCAGACGGGTCATCGACGATCTCCTTTTTATTCGTTGCGCGGCGTTCTCGATCCGCGCGAATCGATACATACCATGCAAACGGCGATCGCGGCGTTTCCCGAATCAGCTTTCGACCTGCTTCTGCTGCGAAGCCGGGTAGCGGTCACCGACGATCCGGAAGGTATATTGGCCGCGCTGGCGCGACCTGGCCGCCGGCGGCGATGTCGCCCAGGCGCTGGCCATCCTCGACCGGCTCGACCGGCAGGACGCGACGCAGCCTTGAACTTCACGGGATCGGTAGACCGCAAGCTGCTCGAGCACGTCCTGTCAGGCCTCCCCCGGGATTTCCCCGAATTGTCGCCAAAGCGACAGATTGGCGTCAAACCTGTTCTTAGCATGTTGTCCATCAGGAGACCGGCGCGAGCGTTCGCGCCGACGACAGGACGCCATGTTGACGACGTTTCCCGGACTGTTGCTCGACCATGCCGACCGCCGCCCCGACGCCCCGGCGATCCGTGAGAAGGACCTGGGGATCTGGCAGACGCTGAGCTGGCGCCGGTTGCGCGACGAGGTCGCGGCGCTGGCCGCCGGGCTGCGGCAGGCGGGCCTGGGCCGCGGCGATCACCTGGCCGTCATCGGCGAGAACCGGCCGCGCCTGTACGCGGCGATGATCGCCGCGCAGTCGATCGGCGCGATCCCGGTGCCGCTGTACCAGGACGCGGCCGCGCAGGAGATGGCTTTCGTCTTCGACAACGCGCAGATCCGCCATGCGGTGGTCGAGGACCAGGAGCAGGTCGACAAGCTGCTCGAGGTGCGCGACGGCCACCCGATGCTGGAAGCGATCTTCTACGACGATCCGCGCGGGCTGCGCCACTACGACGCGCCCGGCCTGGCGCCGATCGACCGGCTCGCCGAGGACGGCGCGGCGGTGCTGCGGGCATCGCCGGACTTCCTGCCCGGCCAGGTCGCGCAGGTGTCGCCCGACGACGTGGCGGCGCTGTTCTACACGTCGGGCACGACCGGCCGCTCGAAGGGCGTGATCCACACGCACAGCTCGCTGATCACGATGTCGCGCGAGGCCGCCCAGCTCGACGGGCTGGCGCCCGACGACAACGTGATGGCCTACCTGCCGATCGCCTGGATCGGCCAGAACATCTTCTCGTACGCGCAGTGGCTGACCGTGGGCTTCACGATCAACTGTCCGGAGTCGCAGTCGACGGTGATGAACGACATGCGCGAGATCGGGCCCACCTATTACTTCGCGCCGCCGCGGGTGCTCGAGGCGCTGCTGACGCAGGTGACGATCCGGATGGAGGACGCGGCCCGGCCCAAGCGGGCGATGTTCCGCTACTTCATGGACGTGGCCGCGCGCGTCGGCGGCAAGCTGCTCGATCGGGCGACGACCGCCGGCGCGTCGGCGGCGGAACCGATCCCGCTGCTCGACCGGCTGCTCTACCGGCTCGGCGACCTGCTGGTCTACGCGCCGCTGCGCAACGCGCTGGGCATGAGCCGCATCCGCGTCGCCTACACGGCCGGCGAGGCGATCGGGCCGGACCTGTTCACGTTCTACCGGTCGCTGGGCATCAACCTGAAGCAGTTGTACGGCCAGACCGAGTCGGCGGTGTTCGTCTGCGTGCAACCGAACGGCCAGGTCAAGGCCGACACCGTCGGTCCGCCGCTCGCGGGAATCGAGCTGAAGGTCGCGTCCAACGGCGAGCTGCTGATCCGCAGTCCCTCGCTGCTGCGCGAGTACTACCGCAATCCGGAAGCGACGGCCGAGGTGCTCGAGCCCGACGGCTGGTACCACACCGGCGATGCCGGCTACCTGGGCGAGGACGGCCACCTGCGGATCATCGATCGCGCCAAGGACGTCGGCAAGCTGGCCGGCGGCGAGCTGTTCGCGCCGAAGTTCATCGAGAACAAGCTGAAGTTCTTTCCGTTCATCAAGGAGGCGGTGGCCTTCGGCGACGGCCGCGACCGGGTGATGGCCTTCATCAACATCGACTACGAGGCCTGCGGCAACTGGGCCGAGCGGCGCAACCTGCCGTACACCGGCTACGTCGACCTGGCCGGTCGCCCGCAGATCTACGACCTGGTCCGCGATTGCGTCGAGAAGGTCAACGCCGATCTGGCCGGCGATCCGATGATGGCCGCCTCGCAGGTCCATCGCTTCCTGGTGCTGCACAAGGAGCTGGACGCCGATGACGACGAGCTGACCCGCACGCGCAAGGTGCGGCGCGGGCTGATCGCCAGCAAGTACGCGGTACTGATCGATGCGCTGTACGGCGGGCTGCGCGAGCAGTTCATCGAGACGCAGGTGCGCTTCGAGGACGGGCGCACCGGGTCGATCAGCGCGACGCTGCGGATCGACGAGGCCCGGACGTTCGCGCCGGCGGCGGCCGCCCCCTCGTCGTCGACCGGCGGCACGGGCGCGAGCGGCGGCGCCGAACGCCGGGTCGGAGCCGACGCATGACGGTGCCGCAGTCGTCCGCCGCGACCGTTTCGCCCGACCTGCCCGCCGATCCGGCGCTCGCCGACCCCACGGCGGCGGCCCCCGCGCCGCGCGGCCGCCGGACCGGCGACGTGGTATTGAGCCTCGAGCACGTGTCGCTGTCGTTCGGCGGCGTCAAGGCGCTGACCGATATCTCGTTCGACGTCCGCGAGCATGAGATCCGCGCGATCATCGGACCGAACGGCGCCGGCAAGAGCTCGATGCTCAACGTGATCAACGGCGTCTACACGCCGCAGAAGGGGCGGATCGTGTTCCGCGGCAAGCCGTTCGCGAGGATGAACCCGGCGCAGGTCGCGCGCATGGGCGTCGGACGCACGTTCCAGAACCTGGCGCTGTTCAAGGGCATGAGCGTGCTGGACAACCTGATGACCGGCCGCAACCTGAAGATGCGCTCGGGGATCCTCGCGCAGATGCTGCGGATCGGGCCGGCCGCGCGCGAGGAGATCGCGCATCGCGAGGTCGTCGAGCGGATCATCGATTTCCTCGAGATCCAGGCTTATCGCAAGACGCCGGTCGGCCGCCTGCCCTATGGCCTGCAAAAGCGCGTGGACCTGGGCCGGGCGCTGGCGATGGAGCCGAGCCTGCTGCTGCTCGACGAACCGATGGCGGGGATGAACGTCGAGGAGAAGCAGGACATGTCGCGCTTCATCCTGGACGTCAACGACGAGTTCGGCACGACGATCGTGCTGATCGAGCACGACATGGGCGTGGTGATGGACATCTCGGATCGCGTGGTCGTGCTCGACTACGGCCGCAAGATCGGCGACGGGCCGCCGGACGAGGTGCGCACCAATCCGGAGGTCATCTCGGCCTACCTGGGCGTCGGGCACTGAGCAACGCGGACGAAGGACGGTCGGTCATGGGTTTCTTCATCGAAGTGGTGCTCGGCGGGCTGATGGCCGGCGTGCTGTACGCGCTGGTGGCGCTGGGCTTCGTGCTGATCTTCAAGGCCTCGGGCGTGTTCAACTTCGCGCAGGGCGCGATGGTGCTGTTCGGCGCGCTGGCGCTGGCCCGGCTGGCCGAATGGATCCCGGCCTGGGTGCCGGCGCTGGCGCCGGTGGCGCTGCCGCTCGCGTTCGTGCTGGCGGCGGCGGTCATGGTCGCGCTGGCCTGGCTGATCGAGCGGCTGGTGCTGCGCCAGCTCGTCAACCAGGAAGGCATCGTGCTGCTGATGGCGACGCTGGGCGTCGCGTACTTCCTCGACGGGCTCGGGCAGACGATCTGGGGCTCGGACATCTACTCGATCGACCTGGGCATCGACAAGGAGCCGATGCTGGTGCTCGATACGGTGTTCGAGGGCGGCATCCTGCTGGACCGCATCGACATCGTGGCGGCCGCCATCGCCGTGATCCTGGTGCTGGGGCTGGCATTGTTCTTCCAGCGCACGTCGACCGGCCGAGCGCTGCGCGCGGTCGCCGACGACCACCAGGCCGCGCAGTCGATCGGCATTCCGCTGAACCGGATCTGGGTCATCGTCTGGTCGGTGGCCGGCTTCGTCGCGCTGGTTTCGGGCATGGTCTGGGGCAGCAAGCTGGGCGTGCAGTTCTCGCTGGCGATCCTGGCGCTCAAGGCGCTGCCGGTCGTGATCCTGGGCGGCTTCACGTCGATCCCGGGCGCGATCGTCGGCGGGCTGATCATCGGCCTGGGCGAGAAGCTGTCCGAGGTCTATATCGGGCCGATGGTCGGCGGCGGCATCGAGACCTGGTTCGCCTACGTGGTGGCGCTGGGCTGCCTGCTGATCCGTCCGCAAGGCTTGTTCGGCGAACGGATCATCGATCGAGTCTGACGGAGCCGCACGCATGCTCTACCGCGAGAACGGTCAGTTCAAGACCACTTACCCCGCCGACCAGCAGATCTTCCCGATCCTGCAGGACCGCGTCGTCGTCGTCGCGTTCGTCGTGTTCGCGTTCGTCGGCGTGCCGCTGCTGGCATCCGACTACCTGTTCCTGTCGATGATCATCCCGTTCCTGATCCTGTCGCTGGCGGCGATCGGGCTGAACCTGCTGGTCGGCTACTGCGGGCAGATCTCGCTGGGCACGGCGGCGTTCATGGCGGTCGGCGCCTACGCGGCGTACAACTTCGTCGTGCGGATCCCGGGCATCAACCTGATCGTGGCGTTCCTGCTGGCCGGCGGCGTGGCGATGGTGGTCGGCGTGCTGTTCGGCATCCCCAGCCTGCGGATCCGCGGCCTGTACCTGGCGGTGGCGACGCTGGCCGCGCAGTTCTTCGCCGACTGGGCGTTCTCGCGGATCGGCTGGCTGACCAACGACTCGACCTCGGGCTCGGTCAGCGTGGCGTCGCTGGAGATCTTCGGCTGGCGGATCGACTCGCCGGTCGAGAAGTACCTGCTGTGCCTGGGCTTCGTCGCGGTGTTCGCGCTGATGGCCAAGAACCTGGTGCGCGGACACCTGGGCCGCTCGTGGATGGCGATCCGCGACATGGACGTGGCCGCCGAGGTGATCGGCATCCGGCCGATGTACGCGAAGCTGACGGCGTTCGCGCTCAGCTCGTTCTTCGTCGGCGTGGCCGGCGCGCTGTGGGCCTTCGTGCACCTGGGCTCGTGGGAGCCGCTGGCCTTCGACATCAACCGGTCGCTGAACCTGCTGTTCATGATCATCATCGGCGGGCTCGGCTCGATCCTCGGGAGCTTCCTGGGCGCGGCCTTCATCGTGGTCCTGCCGATCCTGCTGAGCCAGGTTCCGCAATGGTTCGGCCTGTCGATGTCGGTGGCCACGGCCGCGCACCTGGAAGCCATGATCTTCGGCGCGCTGATCGTCTTCTTCCTGATCGTCGAGCCGCACGGACTGGCGCGGCTGTGGGCGATCGGCAAGGAGAAGCTGCGGATGTGGCCGTTCCCGCATTGACCGGCGCATTCCCACCATGCCCGGCATCCGCTTTCCCTGGACCCGCATTCGCTGGACCCGCATTCCCTCAACCGGCCGCCCCGACCGGCGGCGCTGATCCCCAGACCGAAAGGAGACATCCGTGACCCGACGTACTCACTCGCGATCCGTCAGTGCGCTGGCCGCCGTGGCCCTGCTGGCCGGCGCCTGCCTCGGCCTGGCGCCGGCCGCCGACGCGCAGGCGCAGGCCGCCGAGCAGTTCTTCCCGCTGCTCGTCTACCGTACCGGGCCTTATGGACCGAACGGCACGCCATGGGCCAACGCCAAGCAGGACTACCTGAAGCTGGTCAACGCGCGCGACGGCGGCATCAACGGCGTCAAGGCCACTTATGAGGAATGCGAGACCGGCTACGCGACCGACCGCGGCGTCGAGTGCTACGAGCGGCTCAAGGGCAAGGGGCCGACCGGCGCGTCGCTGTTCGACCCGCAGGCCACCGGCATCACGTTCGCGCTGACCGAGAAGGCGCCGATCGACAAGATCCCGCTGATGACCTTCGGCTACGGCCGTTCGGAATCGCAGGACGGCATGGCGTTCAAATGGAACTTTCCGCTGCTGGGCACGTACTGGACCGCGGCCGACGTGCTGATCCAGCACATCGGCAAAAAGGCCGGCGGGCTGGACAAGCTCAAGGGCAAGAAGATCACCCTCGTCTACCACGATTCGCCGTTCGGCAAGGAGCCGATCCCGCTGCTCGAAGAGCGCGCGAAGATGCACGGCTTCGACTTCCAGAAGCTGCCGGTGACGGCGCCCGGCGTCGAGCAGAAATCCGTGTGGCTGCAGATCCGCCAGCAACGGCCCGACTACGTGCTGCTGTGGGGCTGGGGCGTGATGAACTCGACGGCGCTGAAGGAGGCGCAGGCCACCGGTTACCCGCGCGACAAGATGTACGGCGTCTGGTGGTCGGGCGGCGAGCCCGACGTCAAGGACGTCGGCGAGGGCGCCAAGGGCTACAACGCGCTGACGATCCAGTACGGCTCCGGGCTCGGCAAGATCCAGAACGAGATCCTGAAGACGCTGCACGACAAGGGACAGGGCAGCGGCCCGCGCGAAGAGGTCGGCACCGTGCTGTACAACCGGGGCCTGATGATCATGATGCTCGGCGTCGAGGCCGTTCGCACCGCGCAGGAACGCTTCGGCAAGGGCAAGCCGATGACCGGCGAGCAGGTCCGCTGGGGGCTCGAGAACCTGTCGCTCGACCAGAAGAGGCTCGACGCGCTGGGCTTCGCGGGCATGATGCGGCCGATCAGCACCTCGTGCGCCGACCACATGGGCGCATCGTGGGCGCGCGTGCACACCTGGGACGGCAAGAAGTGGGAGTACAGCTCCGACTGGCTGCAGGCCGATGAGCAGATCATCAAGCCGCTGGCCAAGGCGGCGGCCGACCGCTACCTGGCCGAGAAGAAGCTCGAGCGGCGCTCGCCGCAGGACTGCCAGTCGTGAGCGCGCAGCCGGCGATGGCCGCGACGGCCGGCGCCGGCGGCTCGGCGCCCCCCGCCGTGCCGGGGACGGCGCCGCCCGCGTCGTCGGCGGCGGCCGGCCGCCGAGCCGCTGCTCGACGTCAACGGCATCGAGGTCATCTACAACCACGTGATCCTGGTCCTGAAGGGCGTGTCGCTGAACGTGCCCGAAGGCCGGATCGTGGCGCTGCTGGGCGGCAACGGCGCCGGCAAGACGACGACGCTGCGCGCGATCTCGAACCTGCTCAAGGGCGAGCGCGGCGAAGTCACCAAGGGCACGATCCGCTACCGCGGCGAGCCGGTGCAAGCGTTGTCGCCGGCCGAGCTGGTCCGGCGCGGCGTCGTGCAGGTGATGGAGGGGCGGCACTGCTTCGCGCACCTGTCGATCGAGGACAACCTGCTGACCGGCGCGTACACGCGATCGCTGTCGCGCGCGCAGACGCAGCAGGAGCTCGAGCGCGTTTATCACTACTTTCCGCGGCTCAAGCAGCGACGGCTGTCGCAGGCCGGCTATACGTCGGGCGGCGAGCAGCAGATGGCCGCCGTCGGCCGCGCGCTGATGGCGCGTCCCAGCATGATCCTGCTCGACGAGCCGTCGATGGGACTGGCGCCGCAGATCGTGCAGGAGATCTTCGAGATCGTGCGCGAGCTGAACCAGAAGGAAAAGGTCAGCATCCTGCTGGCCGAGCAGAACACGCACGTCGCGCTCACTTATGCCGACTACGGCTACATCCTCGAGAGCGGCCGCATCGTGATGGACGGTCCGGCCCGGGCGCTGGCCGACAACGAGGACGTCAAGGAGTTCTACCTGGGCGTGGCCAAGGAAGGGCGACGGTCCTTCCGCGACGTAAAATCCTACCGCCGGCGCAAGCGCTGGCTCTGACCCGCCCAGGAGCAAGCATGACCGCCGACCCCGACCGCCCCTTTCTCGACGACCTCGAGGCGCGCCCGGCCGAAGCCCGCGAGGGTTCGCTGATGGCGCGCCTGCCCGACCTGCTCGCGCACGCGATCGCGCATGCGCCGGGGTGGCGCAAGCGTCTGGCTGGCGTCGACCCGCAAACGATCACGTCGCGGCGCGCGCTCGCGCAACTGCCGGTGCTGCGCAAGTCCGACCTGAAGGCGCTGCAGGACGAGGATCCGCCGTTCGGCGGGCTGACGACGACGCCGCCGGGCCGGATGAGCCGGCTGTTCATGTCGCCCGGGCCGATCTTCGAACCGGAAGCGGCCGGCGACGATCCGTGGCGCGCGGCGCGCGGGCTGTGGGCGGCCGGCGTGCGGCCCGGCCAGGTACTGCAGAACTGCTTCGGCTACCACCTGACGCCGGGCGCGTGGATGATCGACGCCGGCGCGCGCCGGATCGGCTGCGCGGTGATCCCGGCCGGCATCGGCCAGACCGAGCAGCAGATCGACCTGATGCGGCGCTACCGGCCCGACGCTTATGTCGGCACGCCGTCGTTCCTGCGGATCATCATCGAGAAGGCGCGCGAGATGGGCGTCGAGCTGACGCTGAAGAACGCGCTGCTGGGCGCCGAGGCGCTGCCGCCGAGCCTGCGCCAGTGGTTCCTGGACCAGGGCCTGACGCGGGTGCTGCAATCCTACGGCACGGCCGACATCGGCTCGATCGCTTATGAATCGACGGCGATGGACGGGATGATCCTCGACGAGGACCTGATCCTCGAGATCGTCCGGCCGGGCACCGGCGAGCCGCTGCCCGACGGCGAGATCGGCGAGGTCGTCGTCACCTCGTTCAACCGCAGCTACCCGCTGATCCGCTTCGGCACCGGCGACCTGTCGGCGGTGATGGCCGGACCCTCGCCCTGCGGCCGCACCAACGTGCGGATCAAGGGCTGGCTGGGCCGCGCCGACCAGACGACCAAGGTGCGAGGAATGTTCGTGCATCCGGGCCAGGTCGCCGAGATCGTCAAGCGGCACCCGTCCGTCAAGCGCGCGCGGCTGGTGATCAGCGGCGAGATGGCCAACGACCGGATGACGCTGTGCGTCGAGACCGAGAGCGGCGCCGCCGACGCCGCGCTGGCCGGCGCGCTGACCGAGACGATCCGCGACGTGACCAAGCTGCGCGGCGAGGTCAGCGTCGTCGCGCCGGGCAGCCTGCCGAACGACGGCAAGGTCATCGAGGACGCGCGCAAGTACGATTGATGACGAACGGCGACAGCGTCGGCCCGCCCCGGCCGGCGATCGTCATCCACGGCGGCGCCGGCACCTCGATGCACACGATAGGCTTCGGCGCCGCTGGTCAGTTCGTCTGCGCGAACACCGCGTCGAGCGTCTGCGCATCGAGCACGCGCACGGCCCAGCGCTTCACCTCAGCGGCCGATCCGGCCTCCACCCGTGCGATCACGGTTTCGGGCAGGTCACCGAAGCGGTGATGGAGCAGACTCAGCAACACTTCCTTCCGCCCTTCCTCTTTCCCTTCCGTGCGCCCCTCGTTGCGAAATATCTCCGCCAAGTCCCCACGCTGTTCGGACAGCATCGCGACCTCCTGAATATTGGCCAATAGGCGAGTATTTTCGTCCAAGTCCAGCCGCCTGACCACGACCCGGTTCACCCATTCGGTGAAGACCGCCCCCAGGGCATCGAAGCGCTCGGTAGGCAACAGCGCCAGCCGAGCGAGCAGGGTCTGGCCGAGTGCCTTCATCTCCGGGCGGCTGCGCATGGTTTCGATGCCGACCGCCACTCCGGCCAGATTGTCCGGTAGCGCCTTGCCCGCCGCCCGGGCCGCCTCGGCGATCCGATGCTCGTCCAGCAGGTAGTAGCGCAGCCGTGGGGTGTAGGGCTGCAGGGCCCCGGGAGGGGCGACAAGCATGTCGGCGACATCCTGCGCGGACCGCCAAGGGGCGACTCCGTTGTAGAGGACGATCGGGCACACCGGCGGCAACGGATCGCCGGCCGCGATCATGCCGTGGCGAATGAGACTCTGGTAGAGGAGCCCGAGATAAACCATGACCCGCACGGCCATCGTCGGGTCGTCCCGGCTCTGGAACTCGATGATCAAATAGAGATAGAGCCAATCGTCCTTATCGCGCAGCTTGACGCGCCATACCAGGTCGTCGCTGCGAGTGGCCAGGCCCTCGGACACATAGTGGCTGTTGATCGGCTCCAAGCTATCCAGGTCCAGTTGGCGGACCCAATCGGCATCGACGAAACCCAGCAGCAGATCGCGCACGATCTCCGGGAAGGAGAACAGCGCCTTGTAGCTGCCGTCGTGGAGCGTTTGAGTCGCCATGCCCCAGTGTCGGCGGGAGCACAGGGCTCGTCTATCGGAGCGATGACTCGGCGTGATGGTCTATGCCGGGCATGGGGCGCGACTGAGCGAGACTGGCGGACCACGGCTCGAGGATGCTGCCACGCACATCCGAGTCTTCTAGCCGGCATGCGCCGAGGTCCTTTGCACCGCGAAGACACTGGCCAGCACGATCATCAGCCCCGCCAAGGCCATGCCGGTCATCGACTGCGACAGCAGCACCCAGCTTCGACCTGAACCTCTGGGAGTTCGACATGCTGGCCACGCTGCGGCGCTCCGGCACGCCATACCGCCTGAGTCCGACCGAGCTGTTCTCAGCCTTGATGGTGACCTCGAGCACGATGACGCATCGGCTCGAGAGCCTGGAAGCCAGCGGATGGATCGAGCGCGAGCCCAATGAGCGGGACGCGCGCAGCATGCTCGTGCGGCTCACTCGCAAAGGACGCGCGTTGGTCGACCGCGCGGTGGAGGCGCACGTCGACAACGAGCGCCGGATCGTATCGTTGCTGCCCGCCGCCGCGCTCGCCGCCTTGGACGTGCAGCTTTCGGCGTTGCTGCGGGCGCTGGAGGGACCTGAGCTGCCCGGGTAATCCCGAGCCCCATCAGACCCGGCACTCAGGAGTATCCTCGCTCATCCTCCGACCTCGAAAATTTTTCTGACCCCAAGTTTCGAGGTGGCGAGGCGATGATCGTTCGAGATAGGCCCACGGTGTGGGAGGTGTTCTTCGTGCTGCGCGGCTCGATCCTGCCGCGCATCCTGCCGTCGATCCTCGGGGTGGCCGCGCTGTCGCTGGTCATCGTGTTGGCCAACCGCGCGGGAGGCCTCAGGCTGGCGCCGATTCCGGCGGTGGCGCTGACGGTCATCGGTGCGGCGCTGGCGATCTTCGCCGCCTTCCGCAATGCGGCCGCCTATGACCGCTGGTGGGAAGCGCGCAAGCTGATGGGTCTGATCGTCATCGAAACCCGCAACCTGGCGCGTCAGCGAGTCTATATCCAGGCGCATCCGGACGATGATGCCCCGCGCCGCATCGCGCTGCGCTGCGTCGCCTTCATCCACCTGCTCAGCGATTTCTTTCGCGATCGGCCGATCAGCTCGAACACCGCCCGCTATCTGCAAGCCGGCGAGCGCGAGGCGCTGGAGTGCAACCTCAATCAACCGACTCGCCTGCTGGAGTTCTTCAGTGTCGACATCGCCGCGCTGCTGGCGGACGGCCGGCTCGCGCCGATCCAGGCGCGGATGATGGAGGAGCGCGTGCAGAACCTGATGAACGGCTTCGCCAGCGCCGAACGGATCAAGACGACGCCGATGCCGTTCGTGTACACGCTGCTCGTCCACCGCACCGCCTATCTGTTCTGTTGCCTGCTGCCGTTCGGCCTGGCCGATTCCAGCGGTTACTGGACGCCGCTCCTGGCCGGCATCGTCTCGTATACGTTCTTCGCGCTCGATGCGATCGGCGACGACCTGTCGGCGCCTTTCGGCCGCAACGAAAACAGCCTCGCGCTCGATGCGATGGCCCGCGTGGTCGAGATCAACGTGCTGCAAAGCCTCGGCGAAAAGGACGTGCCGGCGCCGCTCAAGCCGGAGAACTACCTTTTGACGTGAGCGGCAGGCGGCGTTCTTGCACGTCGACCCGCGTCTGCGCCTTGCCTGAGCGCCTTACGGTCGCAGCGAATGTCACGTTACTCGGGTGTCGAGGTACTAGCGCTCGCGGGAAAACAGCAGCGCCACCAGCGATGAGCCCATGCACACGACGAGGACGCCGCCCAGCGCCAGATGCGCGGGCCCGTCCAGCGCCGCCGCCATGCTGATGGCGATCGTCGCCGCACCCATCTGCAAGAACCCCAGCAACGCGGACGCGGCCCCGGCCTGCGCGCCGAACGGTTGCAGCGTCATCGCGGTCCCTAGCGGATTGATGAGACCTATCCCGAACAGGAAGACGATCATCGACAGGCTGAATGGAACCAGGCCAGCCGGCCCGCCGAGCAGTGCGGCGCCACCGGCCAGCGCGATGCCGCTGCCGGCCAGCGCCGCGACCTGCGTGCTCCAGCGGGCAGCGAGCCTGGGCGCGGCGATACCGGCGCCGAACACGACGAACACCGTCGCCGCGAAGAAATAACCCAGCTCGATCGGCGTGAGCCCCATTCCGTCCATCAGGATGGCCGGTGCGCTGGCGAAGAAGGCGAACAGGCCGCCGACGGCCATGCTCACGCCCAGCGCGGGGGAAGCGAAGCGGCGATCGACCAGCAGGCGAACGTAGTTCACCAGCGTTTCGCCAAGCGTCGCCCGCCGTCGCGCGCCGAACGGATGCGTCTCGCCCATGCGCATCAGATACAGCGACGCCAGCAACGCAGCGATCAGGGCGACCAGCCAGAACGTGCCTCGCCAGCCCGCTGCCTGGCTGAGCAGACCGCCGAGCAGCGGCGAGAACCCGGGCGCCGCGGCCATCGCGACCATGATGAAGGCGAGCGCGCGCGACAGCGCCGCGCCGTCGAACAGATCGCGGGCGATCGAGCGCGCGAGCACCGAGGTCGCGCAGGCGCCGAGCCCCTGGATGACGCGGCCCGCGACCAGCCATTCGAGGCGGTCGGCCCTGGCGCAGACGACGCTGCCGGCCACGAGCACGGCCAGGCCGCCCAGCACCAGCCATCGGCGCCCCCAGCGATCGGACGCCGGGCCGACCAGCAACTGCCCGAACGCGAAGGCGATGAAGAAGCTGCTGAGCGTGACCGCCAGCTCCCGGGTGGATACCGACAGCGTCTGGCCGATGTCCGCGAAGGCCGGCAGGATGATGTTGGTGGCCAGCGATCCCAATGCCGCCAGGCCGGCCAGCATCGCCAAGGTGCCGCGCGGCGCGCGGTCCGCGCCGATGACGTGGCTGGTGTTCATGCGCTTGCCTTGCCGTCCATGACGACTCTCAGTTGCTCGCCCGAGCCGAGGTAAGTGCCATCCGGAGCCCAGGCATCGAGCCGCTCCCGCAGCCAGCCGTCGCGCCCGCAGGCATCGGTGCTCGCGCGCAGCAGCAGCCACGGCGAAGCGGCTGCCGCCAGGCCCCAACCCGGCATTACCGACAGGCTGAGCGTGGGCATCGCGACCGGCGTATCGAGGACGGCCGCGTACGAGGGCGCCAGCGCATCCATCAGCAGCACCAGCCTTGCTTCGTCGGGCGGCCGGTCGTCGTCGATCAGGCGCAGCCAAGCCATCAGCTCGGGCTCGGCGCCGCCGCCGAACGGTTTGGCACTGCCGACCGGCCGGATCTCGGTATGGCGCGAGAAAGGCGCGAAAGCCTCCGGGACGGTGAAGACCGGACACGCCATTGGCGGCGGCGCGGCGGGCATTCGCGGCGCGAGCGCATGATCGTTCCGCTCGCCCGGGTCCGCGAACACGGCGGTCGCCGAGATCGCGAGGCGCCCGCTCTCGATCGCTCGGGCGTCCAGCCAGGACACCATTCTTCCCGCGCCCTGCTCGGGCACGTCGAGCTCGAACGGCTCGCGCAGCGCGCGGCGGAAATGCCCGGACACCTGGCGCAGGACCCGCCCTTGCGCCCTGGCGCGCATCGCCGCCGTCAGCAGCCCCAGCGCGAGCCCGCCGTGAACGCCGCCGAAGCCCCACCAGGAGCGATCCAGGCTGATGAATGCGCCGGGAGCCGCGGCATCGAGCGCTCGTGCAATCGTCGTCGAGGTATTCATGCCCAGCATCGTAGGTCGCCGGGCCGATGTCGACGAGTGGCAGGAATGACTATTTTCGGTCCATACTTGCCAATATGATCACGCACCTGGTATTCGATGGCGTCGCCGAAAGCTCGCTCGGCGTCGGCGTGGACATCGTCAGTTCCGCCTCCAGTCTGGCCGCCGGTGAACAGGCCGAAGCACCGCAGGCGGCGCGTCTGCTGCGGCAACGCGTCGTTTCGCTCGACGGCCGGCCCGTGCGATCCGGCTCCGGCCGGCCGATCCCGGTCGATGGCGCGCTGAGCCTGCGCGGCATCGGCGCCGCGGACGTCGTGGTCGTGCCGGGCTGGTTCGCCGCCACGCCTGCCACGATCAAGCGTCTGTTCGCGCAGGACGACGTCGGCCAGGCGGCCGCGGCGCTGCGGCGCGCTGCCGCCAAGGGCGCGATGCTCGCCGCATCGTGCTCGGCCACCTTTCTGCTGGCCGAGGCCGGTGTCCTGGACGGGCGGCGCGCGACGACCGCATGGTGGCTCGCATCCAGTTTCGCGCGCCGCTTCCCGGCCGTTTCCTTGACGGTCGACCGGATGGTCGTCGATGCCGGCCGCGTGCTGACCGCGGGATCGGCCTTCGCCCACGCCGACCTGATGCTGGCGGTGATCGCCCGGTTGGCCAGCCCGTCGCTGGCGCGCCTGGTGGCCCGCTATCTGGTGCTGGACCACCGGCCGTCACAGGCCCGCTACATGGTCATCGAGCATCTGCGCACCGCCGATCCCGCGCTGCAGAAGGCCGAGCGCTTCATCACCGAGAATCTGGGCCGGCGGATCACGCTGGACGAACTGGCCCGCACCGCCGCCGTCTCGTCGCGCACATTGGCGCGGCGCGTGCACGTCGGGCTCGGCATGACGCCGAACGAATGGGTGCAGCGGCTGCGCGTCTCGCACGCCGCGCATCTGCTGGAAACCAGTAACGATTCGGTCGAGGCGATCGCCGTGCGCGTCGGCTACGCCGATCCGGCCGCGTTCCGGCGGGTGTTCCGGCGTTTCGCCGGCGAGTCACCGCGCGGCCGGCGGCACCGCGATGGGGAAAAGCGCGAGCACCGCTGAGGCTGGCGGAAGGGAGAGGGAGTCGAACCCTCCCGGCAACGCCTGGCGCCGCCCACCGGGTTTGAAGCCCGGCCGGCCCACCGGGGCCGTGTCCCTTCCCGTGATCGTTCGACGGCCCTTGGTCAGCCGTGCTTGCTCGCGCCCTCGTCCGCCCCCCTGCTCGCGCCGTCGACTGCGTCCGCGTCCATGCCCCCGCCCACGCCCTTATCCGCGGTCAGGTCCATGTCCTGGTCCACGTCCTGGTTAGCGCCCTCGAACAGTCGGCTGTCGCTGCGCAGGCGGTGCAGATCGCCGACCCGGCGCAGCAGGCCGATCCGGTCGAAGTATTCGAGAATCTGGATCGCGCGCTTGCGCCCGAGGCCGGTCGCGTCACGAAAACGCGCCGCGGTGATCCCGACCCGGCCGCCATCGGCCGCATCAGCGCCGTCGTCTTCGGTGGCCAGTCGCCGGCAGAGCGCGCCGAGCGCTTCCATCGTCGCCCGAGGATAGTAGAGATCACGCACGACCTGGTGCAACTCGCCGCGACGCGCCATCCGCGCCAGGGTCACGCGCAGCAGCGGTTCACCGATGCCGCCGTCCCTGGCCAGATCGCGGACCCAGGCACCGTCGTAGCCGGCCGCGGCGAGCGGCGGCGCCAGCGAGGCCGCGATCCGTCGGTCGGTCTCGCCGAGGCGCTCGCCGTGCTCGGGCAGATGGACCCAGGCGCCGCTCAGCGAGACGGCGCCCTGCGCGACGAGGGCGGCCAACAGCGCCCGCCAGGCGGCATCGGTCAGCCTCGGCAGCGTCAGCCGTCGCAGCCGCGCCGCGTCGGGCCCCAACTCGTCGGGCTGGTGCAGATGAAATGCCGCGAGGCTCGCCAGCACGCGTTCGCGGGCCGCCTCGAGATGCGCGCTGCCCAGCGCCCAGCCATCGCTGACGAGCCCTTCTTCCGGGGCCGGTGGCGGCAATGCCTGGCCCTCGGCCCGCTCGAAGCCCGGGAGATCCACGCCGAGCGGCGACACCGCGAGCAGCGCCGCCCGTCTGGCCAGCGGATCGCCGGCCTCGAGAGCGGCCAACTCGGCCAGGCGCTGCGGCGTGC
>JASGFT010000003.1:0-55951 GCA_047605425.1 Burkholderiaceae bacterium
GCAGGTCCGGCGCGCCGGCGCCATCGGACGCCGCGTCGCCGAGGTCGCGCGTCTCGACGACGATGCCGCAACGGCTCGCCACCGGCCCGCCGCGCGCCGACGCGACGTCGACGGCGTAGCGGCGGCGCTGGCCGCGGGCGTCGAGCACCTGGTTGGCGCCGTTGAAGACCGAGGCCGGTCCCGACAGGTCGAGCAGCTCGAAACCGGGGTAGACGATGAACAGCATCCGCTGCATTGGCGGAAATTAGCAGAGTTATGTCATTTCCGCCATCGGACTCGGCGCTAGCCTGTCCTTGTCCGATCGTTCCCGCGCCCCGCCGGCCGTTGGTATGCGCGAAGGACGAGAGGGCCGACTGGAGCCTGCAAGGAGGTGCGTGATCATGTCCGTACGTTTCACCGTCGGCGCCGGGCTGGCGGTGCTGCTGTTGTCGCTGGCCGGTTTCGGCGTCTGGCTGCTGAGCCTGCCGACGCCGCTGTCCGCCGATCCCCCGCCCGTTGCCGTCGCCGAGCGCGAGGCGCTGGTCGCCGCGCTGCGGCCGCCGAAGCGGCAGCGTCCTCTCGTCGCGGTCGTCGGCATCAACGACGCGACCGAGACGACCGACTACCTGGTGACCACCGGCATCCTGCGCCGCGCGGACGTCGCCGACGTGGTGATGCTGTCGAGCGGGCCCGGCCCCGTGCGGCTGTATCCGGCCTTCACCGTCGAGGCCGACGCGACGATCGAAGACTTCGACGCGCGCCATCCGGACGGGGCCGACTACGTGATCGTGCCGGCGATGAGCCGCGATGACGATCCGGTGGTGATGGCCTGGCTGCAGGCGCAGGCGCGCAAGGGCGCGACGCTGGTCGGCGTGTGCGCGGGCGCGAAGGTCCTCGGCGCCGCCGGCCTGCTCGACGGCAGGCGGGCGACGACGCATTGGTACTTCCTGAAGGCGCTGCTCGAGCGGCATCCGTCGATCACCTGGGTGCCGGACCGTCGGATGGTCGTCGATGTCGGGGCGCCTGATGTCACGCTGACGGATGCCGCGGACGCGGGTGTCGCGCACCCGGACGTCGGCACCCGAACCCGTGCGGGCGTGGCCGGCACGGTCGTGACGACGACTGGAATCACCGCATCGATGCCGACGATGCTGGTCCTGGTCGAGGCGATCGCCGGACGGTCGGTGGCCGAGGAACTGGCCGGCGAGATCGGCGCGGCGCGATGGGACGCCCGCCATGCCAGCGACGCGTTCCGGCTGACGCGGCCGTTCGCGACGACCGTGCTCGCGAACGTCCTCGGCAACGCGCTGGCCTTGCGGGGCCGGGAGACCGTCGGGATCGAACTGCGCCCGGGCAGCGACGAGGCGGCGCTCGCGCTGACGGCCGATGCCTGGTCGCGCACTTATCGCTCGAAGGTCGTCGCGTTCGCCGCTTCGGACGCCACGATCGTGACGCGCGGCGGAGTCCGGATCCGTCCGGACGAGGTCGCGTCGGAGCCGCCGGCGCGACGGCATCGGCTCCGCGTCGATGGGCAACGGCCGGTGCAGGCGCTGGACCAGGCGCTGCTCGCGATCGGCGCTCGCTACGGCCCGGATACGGCGGACGTCGTCGCGATGCAGTTGGAGTACCCACGACACTAGGGCCTCGACACTCGAGTAACGTGACATTCGTTCGGTTCAGGGGGGTGATGATCGCTTTGCCCGATCCGCTCGCGCATCGACGCGCGCCCGTCCGTTGCGCTATCCTCGATGACCATGGAACTCAAACGCGCAGGCTCCCAGCCCTCGGCCAAAGGTCCGGCCGACTGGTTCACGGGTACGGTCCGGATCGATCCGCTGCATAGCGCTCCGCCGCCCGCCCGCGTATCGTGCGCGGCCGTCACCTTCGAGCCGGGCGCGCGCACGGCCTGGCATACGCATCCGCTGGGCCAAACCCTGATCGTCACCGCCGGTTGCGGCTGGACGCAGTGCGAAGGCGAGCCCGTCGTCGAGATCCGCGCCGGCGACGTGATCTGGTGCCCGCCCGGACACCGGCACTGGCACGGCGCGACGCCGACCACGGCGATGACGCACATCGCGATCCAGGAGGCACTGGACGGCAAGTACGTCGAGTGGATGGAGCAGGTGACCGACGAGCAGTACCTCGCGGGCCCCCCGTCCGCCTGACGCGCGGCGCGACGGCCGCGCTGTCGACGCTGGACACGGGCGGGCTCGGGCGCGGATCGCGGCGGTCGGGACCAGCGCCTCGGCGCTGCTGGCGAGCAGCGCGCTGCTCGCGATACCCGGCCATCGACGCCGATACCTCGGCACCCGGCGATCGACGCCACGTCGACGCTGATCGCGAACGCGAAGGTTCCGACCAGATCGAGGACCGTCAGCAGGATGGGCGTCATGCGGGGGCGTGATTCACGGGATGCGCGTGCGTTCGCCATGGCCGGGCCGGGACAGGCCGATCGTCACGGTCTGCACCATGTGTTGGGATACCAAAATTGCATTTTATCTACCATTCAGGTAGATAAAAGATGGACGGCGAGCCGGCCGAGGGCGTCGAGGCGTTCGGCCGCCAGACGAGGCGGTCCTGCGCGACCCGGGCGAAACGAACGGAAGGTCGGAAAATGCGAGATGAGGTCAAGCACTACAAGCGAACGCGCATCGTCGAAGAGGCGTCCAAGCTTTTCTACGAACGCGGATACGACGCGACCAGCGTCGACATGCTGGCGGGGGAGTTGGGGGTAACCAAACCCTTCATCTACAGCTACTTCGACAACAAGCGGGCGATCCTGGAGGCCGTGCACGAGCAGGCCGCGCATCGGGTGCTCGGGCATATCGAGCAGGCCGCCCAGGCAACGGGGGCGCCGGATGCCAGGCTGCGGCGTTTCATCGAGCTCTACGTCGACGAGAACATCAAGCACCAGATCGCCAGCGCCATCTATCTGCAGGAGGAGAAGAACCTGTCGCCGGAGATCGCGAGCACGGTCAGAACGATCGAGCGCAAGTTCAACAAGATCCTGGCGGACCTGATTCAGGAGGGGATAGACGCCGGAATCTACTCGATCCAGGACGCGAAGATGGCGTCGCTATGCATCAGCGGCATGGTTCGCTGGGTGCATCGCTGGTACGACCCGGACGGGCGGCTGCCGCCTGCCGAGATCGCGTCGACGATCTCGGAGTTCGCGATGAACATGGTCGGACTGAAGAAGCGGCCCCGCAGAAAGTGACGCGACGGCCGGCGCGCATCGCGCGCGGGTCGCGTCGCGTCGGGCGCGTCGCGCATCGAGGGATCGATCAGCGACGCGGCGCGTCCGACAACGGCTAACCCGCGTCGGAAGACGCCGGGCGCTCGACGCTCTGCCTGGCCCGGTCGCGCAGCATCACGCGCTGCACCTTGCCCGAAGCGGTCATCGGCAGGTTCTCGACGACGATCACGTAGCGCGGGATCTTGAAGCTCGCGATCTTGCCCTTGCAGCGCGCTTGCACGTCCTCGAGCGAGCACGTCATGCCCCGCTTCGGTATCACGTACGCGCAGGGCACCTCCATCAGCCGCGGATCGGGCACGCCGACGACGGCGACCTGCTCGATCGACGGCACCAGCTCGACGAGCTCCTGCTCGAGGGCCGCGGGCGAGACGTTCTCGCCGCCGACCTTCAGCATCTCCTTGTAGCGGCCCAGGAACTGCATGAAGCCGTCGGGCCGCAGGAAGCCGCGATCGCCCGAATGCAGCCATCCGTCGGCGTCGATCGTGTTCGCGGTGGCCTCGGGGTCGCGGAAATAGCCGCGCATGACCGTGTAGCCGCGGGCGAGGATCTCGCCCTCGACGCCGGGCGGCCGCTCGGCGCCGGTGACCGGGTCGGCGATCCGCACTTCGAGGCCCGGCATCGGCCGGCCCGAGGTCGTGCAGCGCTGTTCCTGCGTATCGTCGAGCGTGCTCATGAACACGTAGCAGCCGACCTCGGACATCCCCCAGCCGGACACGGTCGGGCACAGCGCCTTCTGCACCTGGGCGGCGACGGCGTTGGAGTTTTCCATCCCGGCCGGCAGGCCGCCGAAGCGGACGCTGGACAGGTCGCGCCCGGCGCTCGCCTGCTCGCGCAGGATGTCGGCATAGTGGGTCTCGAACGCCATCAGGCAGGCGATGCGCTCGCTCTCGATCAGGCGCAGCGCCTCGGCCGGATCCCAGATGTCCATCAGGACCTGGTGGGTGCCGATCAGCGTGCCCGCCAGCATGTTGTCGGACATGCCGAACAGATGGAACAGCGGCAGGTTGCACAGCACGGCCTCGCCGGCCCGGATCGGCCATTTCTCGTGCCGTTCGCGGATGTTGCGGACGATGCTGTGGTCGTGCGTGACGCCCTTGGGATTGCCCGTCGTGCCCGAGGTGAAGACGATCAGCGCGAGATCGTCGGGCGCCACCGAGTCGGCGGCCCGCGCGAGCGCGTCGGCCGGCACGCGGTCGGCGTCCCGCAGCAGGCGCTCCCAGGCGACCGGCGCATCGCTCGGCGTGTCGCCGACGACGACGATGTCCTTCAGGTGCGGGAAACCGTCGGCCCCGTCGAAGCGCCGCCCGTCGAAGCCGGGCAGCACCGCCTTCAGGATCTCGACGTACTCGACCGGGCCCGAGCGCTCGACGACGAACAGCAGCTTGCACTCGGCCAGCTTCAGCGCGTAGGCGACGTCGTGCTCGCGGTAGCGCGTGTTCATCGGCGCGACGATGGCGCCGATCCGCTGGGCCGCGAAGAACGCCACCGGGAATTCGAGCCGGTTCGTCATCCAGATGCCGATGACGTCGCCCTTGCCGATGCCCCGGGCGAGCAGCGCGCGCGCCACGCGGTCGACCTGCCGGTCGATCTCGCCGAAGCTCAGCCGCGTTCCGCGAAAGCTGAGCGCCGGACTGTCGGGCCAGCGCCGGGCCGCGTCACCGGGAAGGTCACCGAATCGCATCACAGGGCCGGACATGGATTCTCCCCCGTCGTCATTTCTTCTGGGCATTCTTGACCAGCGGGCATTCGCTTTCGGAAAGCGGCCGGAACGCCTCGTCGCCGCTGAGCTTCTTCAACGGTTTCAGGACGTCCCATTCGGCTTTCGACTCGGCCGGGGTCTGGTCGTGGAAGCGCTTGGAGAAAGCGCGCGTCTGGTCGTCCAGGTCCCAGTAGAACGATTCGGCCAGCAGCAGGCCCTTGGTGGTCTCCAGGCCGAGCCCGTGCACATCGTTGACGTACGAGATGAACGAAGCCAGCTTCTGTCCGCCGTCGAAGACCTTGAACTCGTTGGCCTGCTTGATGAAGTTCTGCAGGTCCGAACCGGCGATCGCGAGCATGATCGCCTTGGCGCGCGAGGCCTGGGCCTGCAGGATGAACGAGCTCATGTCCGGCGTGTTCAGCGGCACGCGGACCTCGCCGAGCGACTTGCCGCCGGCCGCCGTCGCGAACCGCGTCGCGTCGCGCGACATCGCCGTCCCGAACGAGTAGTCGGCCAGCACCATGTAGAACGTATTGGCGCCGGACTGGATCGTCGCGGTGCCGATGGTCTTGGCCAGCGCGTGCGTGTCATAGACCCAATGGAACGACGTGGGCGTACAGGCCTTGCCGGTGAAGTCGCTCGATCCGGCGCCCATGACGATGTTGATCTTGCTCCGCTCGCCCATCATGCCCTGGACGGCGAGCGCCGTCGCCGTATTGCCGAGGCCGGCGATCATCTCGACGCCATCGACGTCGATCCAGCGCTTGGCGATCGACGTGCCGACGTCGGCCTTGTTCAGGTGATCGGCCGACAGGATCTCGACCTTGCGGCCCAGCACCGGGCCGAAATCCTCGACCGCCATCCTGGCGGCGGTGACCGAGCCGGGGCCCGACACGTCGGCATAGGGCCCCGACATGTCTTCGAGAACGCCGATGCGCAGCGGAGGCTCGGCTGCCTGGACCGACAAGAACGGCAGCGCGAAGGCCGCCAGAGTGCTGAGTAGGATGCGGATGCGCATCATTGCTGTCCCCATGAGTGTTCGTGTTGGCTGCTTTACTGCGAGCGAGTGAAATCTACCATCGGGTAAAGTCGAGATCAACCGGTTTTCCTCGGCCTGACGAATGCGATGGCGCCCCGTCGGATGGACCCGGCCTCATCGGGGCGGCGATCGAATGCTTGACAAATACCGACTAGTAGATAAATCTGTCGTACGGTATAGATCGTCGAGACCATGGAGGAAGACAATGGGACGCAAGTCGTTCAGGGTGGCTATCGTCGGCGCGGGCGCGTCGGGCATCGCAATGGCCGTCAGCCTGCAGAGGGCGGCCATCCCGTTCATGATCTTCGAGCGCGCCGCCGACGTCGGCGGAACGTGGCGGGACAACACGTATCCGGGCCTGGCCTGCGACGTGCCGTCCCATCTGTACCGCTATTCGTTCGCCCCGAACCCCGATTGGACGCATGAATATTCGCCGGGAGCGGAGATCCACCGGTACTTCCGCGGCGTCGCCGAGGCGCGCGGCATCCTGGATCGCGTCCAGCTCTCGAGCGAGGTCCTGCGCATCACTTACGAGGAGGAGGGCGAGTGGCGGGTCGAGACCACCAAGGGCGATCAGGGGCAGTTCAAGGCCGTGATCCTGGCGACCGGCATCCTGCACCAGCCGGTGCTGCCGCAGATCGAGGGCAGGGACGATTTCGCCGGCATCTCGTTCCACAGCTCGAAGTGGGATCACGGCGTGCCGCTGACCGGCAAGCGCGTCGGCATCATCGGCTCCGGCTCGACGGCCACGCAGATCCTGCCGGCGATCGTCGACAAGGTCGCCGAGGTCTCGCTGTTCCAGCGCACGCCGCAGTGGATCATCGGCGTGCCGAACAATCCGTTCCCGGAGGACAAGAAGGCCGCGTTCCGCCAGGACCCCGAGAAGATGAAGAATCTCTACGAGTACCTGAACGACGTCTTCAACCAGCGCTTCGCGTCGGCGCTGGTCGGCGAGAACGACGAGGGGCTCGCCGAGATGGCCAGGCAGTGCCGGGAGAACCTGGAGAAGAACGTCCACGATCCGGAGCTGCGCCGCCGCTTGACGCCGTCCTATCAGCCCGGCTGCAAGCGATTGATCGTCTCGGACAAGTTCTATCCGGCGATCCAGCGCCCGAACGCGCACCTGGTCGATACGCCGATCGAGCGGATCGAGGCGGGCGGCGTGCGCACGAAGGACGGCAAGCTGCACGAACTGGACGTCATCGTCTATGCGACGGGTTTCGATCCGTTCGCGTTCTTCCGCCCGACCGAGATCATCGGCCCCGGCGGCGTGTCGCTGAACGAGCTCTGGAAGGACTCGTGCCGCGCTTATCGCTCGGTCGCCGTTCCGGGGTTTCCGAACCTGTTCTTCGTCGGCGGGCCCAACAGCCCGATCGGCAACTTCTCGTACCTGCGCACGGCCGAGGTCCAGATCGGCTTCATCGAGCAACTGGTCGCCGAACTGGCCGCCGGCACGTACAAGGAAGTCGAGCCGACCCGCGAAGCGACCGACAAATTCAACGCGGACCTGACGGCGGCGATGAAGGACACCGTGTGGGTCACCGGCGGCTGCACGAGCTGGTACTACGACAAGCAGGGCAATGTCGTATCCTGGCCGTGGACTTATGCCCGGTTCGAGACGGGTCTCAAGCACCCCAGGCTCGAAGAGTTCAACGTCCGCTGAACGCGGGGAGGGCGATCGGCAACGGTCGCCGAACGATCAGGAGACACCCCGGATGGCATTGCGATCCGACGCGCCCGCATCGGCGGGCAATCCGACAAGCCGCATCCCCGACCGTGCGGAAGCGGTCTCGCGCTACGTGCTCGAGGACCGCGCCGCGCGCCATCCCGATCGGCCGTTCCTGCGCTTTGCGGACGGCGGCACGATCAGCTACGGCGCATCGTCGACGAATACGATCGCGAAGTTCCGACCGGCTCGGTCGGCGAACTGATCATCCGCAGCGACGCGCCATGGGCGCTGAACTCCGGCTATTTCAAGAATCCGGAAGCGACCGCGCAGGCCTGGCGCAACGGCTGGTTCCATACCGGCGACGCGTTCCGCGTCGACGAGAACGGCAACTACTTCTTCGTCGACCGCTTCAAGGACGCGATCCGCCGGCGCGGCGAGAACGTCTCGTCGTTCGAGGTCGAGGCCGAGATCCTCGGCCATCCGGCGATCCGCGAATGCGCGGTCGTCGCGGTGCCGAACGAACTGGCCGAGGACGACGTGCTGGCGGTGGTCGCGCCGGCGCCGGGCGCCCGCATCGACCCGGCCGAGCTGATCGCGTTCCTGAAGCCGCGCCTCGCCCATTTCATGATCCCGCGCTACGTGCGCATCGTCGCCGATCTGCCGCGCACGCCGACGCAGAAGGTCGAGAAGTACGTGCTGCGCGGCCAGGGGCTGACCGCCGACACCTGGGACAGGGAAAAGGCGGGGATCTCGATCAAGCGCGACCGGTTCGCGAGCTGATCTCGACTCGATCGCGGGCTGATCGCGATCTCGACATGCATTGATTGAACTGGAGGATTCGGATGCAGACGGTTATCGTGACAGGCTCCTCGCAAGGCGTCGGCCTAGGGATCGCCAAGGTTTTCCTGGACAACGGTTGCCAGGTCTTCGGCGTCGACCAGAAGCCCGCGCCCGAGGCGCTGACGTCGAACGCCAACTACCGGCACGCGATCGTCGACCTGTGCGAGCAGGCCGGCTGCGAAGCGACGATCCAGGGCTGTCTGTCGGCATTCGGCAAGATCGACACGCTGGTCAACAACGCCGGCGTCGGCAACGGCAAGCCGTTCTTCGAAACGAGCGAAGACGACTACGAGCGCTTCTATTCGATCAATGTGCGGCCGGTGCTCAGGCTGTGCCGGTTGGCGATCCCGGAGCTGAAGAAGACGCGCGGCTCGATCGTCAACATCGCCTCGGCCTTCGGCATCGCCGGCGTCGCGGTCAGCGCCGGCTACGTGCCGACCAAGTCGGCCGTCATCGGCATCACGACGATGCTGGCGACCGAGTTCGGCCGCGACGGCATCCGCGTCAACGCGATCGCGCCTGGCCTGATCTGGAGCCCGGGAACCGACGACCGGATCAAGAACAACAAGTGGTGGCACCGGATGATGATCGAGCAGTGCCCGATGGGACGAGTAGGGCAGCCCGAGGAAATCGGCCACGCCTGCGCGTTCCTGGCGTCCCCGGGCGCGAGCTTCGTCAATGGCGCGGTGCTGCCGGTCGACGGTGGCTGGACCGTCGCGAAGTTCCTGCCGCAGCCGTTCGAAGGCTGAATCCGCCGGATCGGGCACGTTTCGCCAGCTTGTGTCCCTCCCTCCGCGGAGTTACCATTTGGTCGATTGAAACAACCATTTGGACTGCCGTGACCGCGATCTCTCGCTCCACTTCCGTTTCCGGCACCGGGGCCGGCCGGGGCAGCTTCTGGACGGTGGCTCGCGGGAGCGGCGCCCACGCCAGCAACGCGGCGTGGCGTCGTACCTTTTCCGACTTGGTCGCCAGAGTCAATCGTTCGCCCGGCGTCGTCCTGTACGACGCGGTCGAAGAGGGCGTGCCGACCTACCTGGTCGATGTGATCGCCGTCGCCACGCGGCAGTCCACGTCTCTCGTCATGGACATCATCGGCGTGTCGCCGACGACGTTCCGTCGCAAGGAGGAAGCGAACGAGCCGCTGCCGGACGTGGCGGGCCACAGGGTGATGGGCTTGCTGCGCATCGCGGCGACCTTGCGCCGCCTGCTCGACGAGAGCGGCGATCCCGAGGCCACGGAGGCGTTCGATCTCGAAGGGTGGCTGGCCAACTGGATGCGCCAGCAGTTGCCCGAGCTGGGAGGCAAGACACCGGCGCAGATGCTGCGCAACCCCGAGGGACTTCGCGCGGTCGAGCAAGTGCTCGAGCGCATGCGCGGCGGCTTGGCGGCGTGACGGTCCGGCTCTGGCGGATCGCTGCGGATACGCCGCAATGGACGGCGGAGGACATGGCCGGCAAGGGCGCGGCGTACAAAGGTTCGCGCTGGAACGAGCCGGGTCAGCATCTGACCCACGCGTCCACGTCGATCTCGCTGGCCGCCTGGGAAACCCGGGCGCATCTCGGTCCGACCGGCACCGCGCTGCCGATGAACCGCTACCTGGTACGTATCGACGTGCCGGATGCGGTCTGGGCGGCGCGAACGATCCTGCCGCGTCCGCCCGCCGTCGGTTGGGACGCGATTCCCGAGGGCCTGGTTTCGCGATCGATCGGTTCCGCCTGGCTCGAGAGCGGGGCATCTTCGCTGCTGGTGGTGCCGTCGGTCATCATCGCCGAAGAGGACAACGTCCTCATCAATCCGGTCCATGCCGATTCGGCCGGGATCGTAGCGACGAAGCTTCGGCGCTTCCAGTACGACCACCGCGTCTAGTGTTTGACGAATCCGTAGGTGTCCATCGAGGAGACTTCGAGGGCTGGAGGGATCGGTCGAACAAGTGCTCGAGCGCATGCGCGGCGGCCTGGCGGCGCGACGGTTCAGCTCTGGCGGATCATCGCGGATACATTGCAGTGGATTCATGGTAGACCTCATGGTCTACCTGAGGGTATGCTATTCAAATGGGTACGACGACGATCAAAGTGCCGATCGAATTGCGTGATCGGATCAACCGTGACGCGCGGGAGCGCGGTGTGACGGCATCCAAGCTGATCGAAGCACTGCTCGACGGCTATGAGCGTCGCCAGCGTATGGAGGCGTTCGGGCGTGCGTTCCGCAGCGCCGACAAAGGGTATCGGGACGAGTTTCTGGACTGGGATGTGACGCTGGACGACGGTCGGGATGCTGACTGACCTCCGACGAGGCATGGTCGTATGGGCAGAGCTCGATCCGGTTCGCGGGCGGGAGCAGGCCGGTCGTCGCCCGGTGCTCGTCGTGGCGAGTGACCTCTATCTCGAACAGGCAGACACACTAGCGATTGTCGTTCCGGGCACATCACGGGATCGGGGTTGGCCAAATCATGTGCTGCTGCAGGGCCCGGGCCTGTCTCTTGCGGAACGAACGTTCGCCATGACCGAGCAGCCGCGAACCGTGACGCGGGACCGGCTCGTCGACGTCGCGGGCGTCGTGGACGCCGGCGTGATGCGCGAGGTCGATCGATGGCTTCGTGACTTTCTTGTGCTGCCATAGCTCGACGACGGCGCACCAATAGACGTTCGGCCAAACCATTATTTGACATAATACACATTATGCGCACTGCAAGTGTGGGGTTGTAGCGATACACCAAACTGCGACGGCATCAATTGCGCATTGTCAATGCGAATGATTACTGTTTAAACTGCTGGACCTCTACCGCCTGGAGTCTCGCAAGCGATGTCCTCACCGTCACCGATCAAGATGCATCCCGATCCGGACGAGCCGTTGCATCCGGCTCGCGGCCGGTGGCGGGCGGTCTTGCCGTTGCTCGTCGGCCTGGCGGTGGTCTTCACCGGGCTCAGCGTGACGATCGGGACGGCGTGGCAGACGCTCAACGCGCTGCCGAACCTGAAGGCGGCCGCGGCATTCGGCTCGGTGGCGGCGCTGGCCACGGCGCTGGGCGTGCTGCCGATGCTGCTGACGCGAGCGCCCGGCCAGCGGGTCTACGACATGATGCTGGGTTTCGGCGCCGGCGTGATGCTGGCCGCATCGTGTTTCTCGCTGTTGCTGCCCGCGCTCGAGGCGACCGAGCAACTCGGTTTCAGCCGCTGGGGCAGCTCGCTGGTCGTCGGGCTGGGCTTGCTGCTCGGCGCCGGCCTGCTGATGGCGATGGAGCACTTTCTGCCGCACGAGCATTTCCTGGCCGAGCATGAGCACATCGATCGGGAACGGGCTCGGCGGCTGTGGCTGTTCGTCTTCGCGATCGTGCTGCACAACGTGCCCGAGGGGCTGGCGATCGGCGTGGCGACGGCCGGGACCGACATGGCGCGCGCGGCGGCCTTGTCCACCGGCATCGCGATCCAGGACGTGCCCGAGGGCCTGGTCGTCGCGCTGGCGCTGCACGCGGCCGGCGTGTCGCGCTGGCAGGCGGCCGCCGTCGGCGCCGCTTCGGGCCTGGTCGAGCCCGTCGCGGCGCTGCTCGGCGCGGCGGCGATCGACCTGAGCGCGCCACTGCTGCCATGGGGGCTCGCGTTTGCCGCCGGCGCGATGCTGTTCGTCGTCAGCCACGAGGTGATTCCCGAATCGCATCGCCGCGGCCACGAGCGCTATGCGACCTCGGGCCTGCTGATCGGCTTCGTGCTGATGATGGTGCTGGATACGGCGCTGGGCTGATTCGATGAACACGGCCTGCCCGTCCGGGCGCAACACGCGCCGGGCTTCGCGCAGGCCCGCCGATGCTGGTCAGCGCGGACTCGTGAACTTCGGGGCGGCCTCGGTCCCGTAGCGCTCCTCGAACGCGCGGGCCCGCTCGCGAAGCCATCCGGCGCGATTGGCGTCGCCGTTGCGCTCGAAGTAGTCGGCGGCGCTCAGGCCGGACTGGTTGCGCGGCGTCGGATCGGCGCCCTCCTCGACCAGCAGCTCGGCGATCGACGGCAGCTTCTGGCGCGCGGCCATCATCAGCGGCGTCGTGGCGTTCGGCGATTGCGCGTCGATGTACGCGCTTTGCTCGAGCAGGTAGCGGACGACGTCGATGTTGCCGCTGACCACCGCGTAGTGCAGCGGGGTCCAGCCGGTGCGATTGACCTCGGCGCCCGCGTCGACGAGCAGCCGGACGGCGTCGAGCTGGCCGTGCAGCGCCGCCAGCATCAGCGCGTTCTCGCCGCGCTCGTTCGTGCGATTCAGGTCGATGCCTCGGGCCTTGGCCAGGATGCCGAGCGTGTCCCATGCCTGGTTGAACGCGGCGGCGATGATCGCCGGACCGTATTCGCTGCTGGCGCTGTTCGGGTCGACGCCGGCGCGCAGCGCGTTGCGCACCGCCGCCGTCTGGTTGGCGCGGGCGGCGAGGACCAGCGCCGTGGCGGCGTCGGCCGCCATCGCCGGCGCGACGATCGCCGGCATCGCCGCGGCCGCGAGGGTGCCGGCCACCAGCGCCCTGCCGCTGGTGCGTCCGCCGCGATCGGCCGCAGGACGCCGGCGCGCCCCGGCAAGCGGCGAGGCGACTTGTCGCGAGCGGCGAAAAATTTTCATGAAAGACATCAAATCAGATATTTATCTTTTTGAAAAGGCAGAAGAAATTTTCTGAAGTCAATTGTCCGATCGATTCCGGCGTAGTCTGGCGGACCTGCGCGAGGCACGCGGCGACGTGTCGCACGTAGGCCGGCTCGTTGGTCTTGCCGCGGAACGGAACGGGAGCCAGGTACGGCGAGTCGGTTTCGATCAGCAGGCGATCGTCGGGCACCCGGGCCGCGACCTCGCGCAGGTCGGCCGCGCTCTTGAACGTGACGATGCCCGAGAACGAGATGTGAAAGCCGAGGTCCAGCGCCGCGCGCGCGGTCGGCCAATCCTCGGTGAAGCAGTGCATGACGCCGCCGGCCTGGTCGGCGCCCTCCTCGCGCATGATCGCCAGCGTATCGGCGGCGGCGGCCCGCGTGTGGATGATCAACGGCAGGCCCGAGCGCCGGGCGGCGCGGATGTGGACGCGAAAGCGCTCGCGCTGCCATTCGAGATCGCCTTCGAGGCGGTAGTAGTCGAGCCCGGTCTCGCCGATCGCCACGACCTTCGGATGCAGCGCCTGCCGGCACAGGCCGTCGACGGTCGGCTCCTCGACGTCCTGGTAGTCGGGGTGCACGCCGACCGAGGCGTCGAGCCGCGGATAGCGTTCGGCCAGCGCCAGCACGTTCGGGAAATCGGCCAGGTTGACGGCGACGCACAGCGCGCGATCGACGCCGTTGTCGGTCATCCGCTGCAGGATGTCGTCGACGCGTTCGCGCAGGTCCGGGAAATCGAGGTGGCAGTGGGAGTCGATGTACATCCGGCTATTCTAAGTCCCGCCGCGCGATCGACAGGGCGTCGACGCGGCGGTCCCGGTGGCCGGCCTCGGTCGATGCGCGCCGGGCGCCGCCCGCCGAGCCGGTTTGATGTGCGGCCACGCCCCCCCTCGTTCGATGCGCGCCGCGTGGCGCCCGTCGATCGGAGCTTCAGATCGTGTGCGAGACGCGCGTGCCCTTGGAGACGCCGCCGATCAGGCTTTCGATGCGGGCCCGCGCGGCCGCGCCCGCTTCGTCGTCGGCGAACTGGATGCCGATGCCCTGCGCGCGTCCGGGCGTGCCGGCCGGCGTGATCCAGATGACCTTGCCGGGGATCGGCAGCTTGGTCTGGTCGTCGATCAGCGAGATCAGCGCGTAGATGTCGTCCCCGAGCCGGGCCGGCCGGGTCGTCGGCACGAACAGGCCACCGCCGCGGATGAACGGCATGTACGCGGCCGCCAGCGCCGATTTCTCCTTGATCGACAAGGACAGGACGGCGGGACGGGGCGGGGCCGCCGCGCCGGCGACGGGCGCCAGCGGGCGCGTCTGCGTGGAGGCGGTCGTCGTGGTGCTCGTGCTCATCGCAACCTGTTCGCGTCGGCGGGCCTCAGCCCGCGAAGATCCGTTCGTACTGCATCAATACGCGCTCGCAGAACAAGCGCGCGTTCAGCGGATGACTGGCGACCGCGCCCTGCTGATCCAGCCAGCCGGCGAAGCGGGCCAGCCGGGCCGGGTCGGCGAGCCGCGCCAGCCGTTCGAGTCGCGGCCGCTGCGAGACGAAGCGCCGAGGCGGCGCGCCGAGCCGGCAGCGCCCCAGGTCCGCCACCCAGGCCTGCATGACCTCGACCCATTCGGGCGCGGGACGCAGGACCAGCACGTCGGCACCGGCAGCCACGCCAGTCTCGGGCAGTCGCGCCAGCACTTCCAGGGTCGTCCGATGGACGGCCCCTTGTTCGTCGCCGGCAAGCGACCATGCGCGCAGCGGCGAGCCGCCGGCGGCCGCCAGCCATAGCTCGGCCGCTTCGGCGTTCAGGCCCCGCGTGCGTTGCAGCCAGGCCAGCGCCAGCTCGGGCGATGGGCCGGCGACGTCGACTCGCACGCAGCGGGACACGATCGTCGCCGGCAGCGTCTGCCGGCGGCGGGCGACGACGATGAAGTGGGTGGCCGGGCTCGGTTCCTCCAGCGTCTTGAGCAGCGCGTTGGCGGATTCGAGGTTCAACGCATCGGCCGGGTCCAGCAGCACGAGCCGCCGCCCGCCGCGGTGCGTGCCGACGCCGACGAATCCGGCCAGCTCGCGGATCTGCTGGATGCGGATGTCTTTGCTGGCCTTGACGCCGGGCCCCGCGCGCTCGGCCGCCTCATCGTCGATCGGCGAGACGCGTCGCAGATCCGGATGATTGCCCTGCGCGAACCAGCCGCAGGCCAGGCAGCGTCCGCAGGCCCTGCCCTCGGCGCTCGGGGTCTCGCACAGCAGCGCGGCGGCCGCGCGCGTGGCCAGCGCCGACTTGCCGACGCCCGGCGGACCGTCGAGCAGCAAGGCGTGCGGCAGCGCGTCGCGGCGGCGAAGGATCGCGTCCAGCGGGGCGTCGAGCCACGGCAGATCGGGCAATGGCGTCGCGGTGCTCATCGGATCCCCAGCGACTGCAGGTCGAAGGCGAGCTGTCGCCGGACGGTCTCGGGATCGGCGCCGGCGTCGAGCAGCCGGATCCGTTCGGGGGCCGCGCGCTGGCGCCTCAGGTAGCCGTCGCGCACGCGCTCGAAGAACGCGAGGTCCTGCGCTTCGAAGCGGTCGGCCGCGCGAACCGCCGCGCGGCGGCGGGCGGCTTCCTCGGGCGCCAGGTCGAACAGGTAGCTGCGGTCCGGCTGCCGGTGCGGATGGACGAAGCGCTCCAGCGATTCGAGCATCGCCCAGTCGACGCCCCGCCCCGCGCCCTGGTAGGCGAACGTCGAATCGGTGAAGCGATCGCAGAGCACCCACTGGCCGGCGGCCAGCGCCGGCTCGATCTTCCGCGCCAGATGCTCGGCGCGCGCCGCGAAGGCCAGCAGCGTCTCGGTCTCGGGCCGCATCGCCTCGTGCAGCAGCATCTGCCGCAGCGCTTCGGCGAACGGCACGCCGCCGGGCTCGCGCGTCGAGACGACGCCCAGCCCGTGCTCGCGCAGCCGCTCGGCGAACCACTCGATGACGGAGCTCTTGCCGGCGCCGTCGATGCCTTCGAACGTGATGAAGCGCGCCGGCGCGGCGCGGGAATCGTCGGTCTGGGTCATGGGCTCGGGCGGCCGCGCGTCGGTCGCGGCCCGTTCATTGGCGCTTCAGTTGGTAGCGGCTGACGGCCCGGTTGTGGGCGGGCAGGTCATCGGAGAATTCACTGGTGCCGTCCCCGCGCGCGACGAAGTACAGCGCGCCGATCGACGCCGGCCGCAGCGTCGCAACCAGCGAAGCCCGGCCCGGCGCCGAGATCGGCGTCGGCGGCAGCCCGGTGCGGGTATAGGTGTTGTACGGCGTGTCGGCCTGTAGATGCGACCTGCGCAGGTTGCCGTCGAACCGCTCGCCGAGTCCGTAGATCGTCGTCGGGTCGCTCTGCAGCATCATCCGCTTGCGCAGCCGGTTGACGAAGACCGCCGCGACCTTGTCGCGATCGGCCTCCAGCCCGGTTTCCTTCTCGACGATCGATGCCAGCACCAGCGCTTCGTACGGGGTCTTGATCGGCAGGTCGGGCGCGCGCTGCGACCAGGCCTCTTCGAGCGTCTGCTGCATCCGCCGGTACGCCTGCTTGTACAGCTCGACGTCGCTGCTGCCCGGCGAGAAGTAATACGTGCTCGGGAACAGCAAGCCTTCGAGCGCCGGCTCCTTGGCGCCGATCCGCTCGAGCAGCGCCTGCTCGCTCAGGCCGCGCGTATCGTGCGCCAGGTCCGGGTGCCGGTCGATCTGCGCGCGGATCTGGCGCACCGTCCAGCCTTCGACCAGGCGGATGTCCTCGAGCGTCACCCGTCCGCTGTAGAGCCGGTCGAGCACGGCCCGCAGCGATTCGGGCCTGTCGATCTGGTAGATGCCGGACTTCATGCCGACGATCCCGCCGCGCAGCCGGAACGCCAGGCGAACCAGCAGCGGCGGCACCGAAGCGCCCTTGCGATTGAGCTCGTTCGCGATCGCCAGCGGGCCGGCGCCCTTGGCCACCTCGATGCGGACCGGATACGCGCCGAAAGCCAGGTCGGCGACCTGGTAGCGATACCAGCCCCAGGCGGCCAGACCGCCGGCGGCCAGCATGCCCAGCGCGACGATGGTGATCAGCGCGCGCCTGATTGTCGTGTACACCCCTTGCATCGATACGGATCCGATCCCACGGCCTGTTGTCTTCCTATAATAGACCGATGAACACGCCGTCCATTCCGTCGCCGCCCGCCGCGCGTCCCGCGGCCGGGCCCGCAGCGCCCATCCCGTTCGATCCCGCGCATCCCGGATGGGTCGCGCTGGCCGCCTCGATGCAGGCGCTGGGCGGCACGCTGCACGCGGACGCGCAAGGTCCGCTGTTCCACGCAGCGGTCCCGGCCTCGGCGCCGTCCGGCGGCCAGGCACCAGCGGTCGCCGGCCTGTGCCCGCTTCCCGACTACGGCCTGCTGATCGCCGACGGCGCGGAGGCGGGCAGCTTCCTGCAGAACCAGTTGACCAACGACGTGCTGTCGATGCCCGCCGGCGAGGCCCGCTGGGCCGGCTACTGCACGCCCAAGGGGCGGCTGCTGACGACCGCGCTCGCCTGGTCGATGCCCGGCGGCTTCGCGCTGGCCGTCGCGCGGACGCAGGCCGAGTCGCTACGCAAACGGCTGTCGATGTACGTGCTTCGGACCAAGGCCAGGATCTCCGACGCATCGGCCGACTGGCTGGCCGTCGGCCTGCTCGGCGAGTCGATCGATCCTGCGCTGGCCGCGGTCGGCCTGCCGCGCCCGGATCCGGCGATGGCGGTCTCGCGCCGCGCGCAGGCCGACCAGGGCGCCGGCCCGATCGCGATCGCGTTGCCGCAGGCGCCGGCCGGCGTCGCCCGCGTGATGCTGTGGCTGCCGCTGGCCGATGCCGGTGGCCCCCGTGCCGAAGCCTCGACCGAAATCGCCGCGCTGCGCGCGGCCGGTCCGATCCGCGACACCGCGCTGTGGCGATGGACCGAGGTCCGTTCGGGCATCCCGCGCCTGTTCCCGGGCAGCGTCGAGCTGTTCGTGCCGCAGATGGTCAACTTCGAGGCCGTCGGCGGCGTCAATTTCAAGAAGGGCTGTTATCCGGGCCAGGAGATCGTCGCGCGCAGCCAGTACCTGGGCAAGCTCAAGCGGCGGATGTTCATCGGCCACCTGGCCGTCGACGCGACGGCCGCCCTGCCCGACCCGGGCCAGGACGTCGTACCGCGCGCCGGCGGCGAACCCAGCGGCCAGGTCGTGATCAGCGCGCCGAATCCGGCCGGCGGCGTCGACGTGCTGTTCGAGTCGCAGATCGCCGCGGTCGAGCTGGCCGGCGTGCGGATCGGCGACGCCGACGTCGAGTTGCTGGCCTTGCCGTACGACCTCAAGCGATGACCGCGCGATGTGCCTGATCGGCTTCGCGCTCGACTGCCATCCCGACTACCGGCTGATCATCGCGGCCAACCGCGACGAGGCCTATGCGCGCCCGACCCGGCCCGCCGGCTGGTGGCCCGGGCACGACGACGTGCACGGCGGCCAGGACCTGCAGGCCGGCGGTAGCTGGATGGCGCTGCATCGCGACGGCCGGATGGCGGCGGTCACCAACTTTCGGCAGCCGATCGACGCGCCGGCCAGCCCGTCTCCGGCCGACCCGCCGTCGCGCGGCAGGCTGGTCGGCGATTTCGTATTGCCGCGTTCGATGCCCGATGCCGAGCGCGAGCGCTTCATCGCCCGGCAGCGGACGCGCGTCGTCGCCACGGCCCCCGCATACGCCGGTTTCAACCTGCTGCTGTTCTCGCTCGATCAGACGCGCGCGCGAGGCTGGTGGCTGAGCAACCGCGTCGCGACCGGCGCCGCCGGTTTCGCGGCCGCGGACCGGCCGATCGACGCCGGCGTGCACAGCCTGTCGAACGCGCTGCTCGACACGGCCTGGCCGAAGGCGGTCCAGTTGACCGATGCGATCGAGCGGACGATGGACGTGCGCGACGCGCGGCGCATCGAATCGATGCTGTTCGACGCGCTGGCCGATCGCCGCCTGCCGCCCGACGAGAACCTGCCGGATACCGGCGTCGGGCTGTTGCGCGAGCGCTTCCTGGCGCCGGCCTTCATCGCGACCAGCCTGTACGGCACGCGCGCGTCGACCGTCGTGCTGGTCGACCGCCAGCATCGCGTCGACTACATCGAGCGCGACTTCGAGCCCGACGGTCGATTCACGCACCGCCACGCGCGCTTCAGTCTGCAGTGGTAGTGAGCCTGCGCGGCATCGATCGGCGCTCACCGCACGCCGTGCTCCGCTGACGAGCTTGGGTGGCCGGTTCGGCGGCGAGATCAGCGCGGCAGCGAAGCCAGCCAGCCGCGCAGGTCGTCGATGACGCGCAGCCGGTCCGCCGCGCGCTCGTGGATCAGTTCGTGAGACAGGCCGTCGTACCACTTGAGCGTCAGCGGCGCCGTCGCCGCGCGTTCGACGAAGGAGCGGCTGCCGGCCGGATCGACGACCTGATCGCTGCCGGCGACCAGCAGCAGGATCGGGATCGCCAGCGACGGCGCCTGCGCGAGCGCCTGCTCGCCGGCCGCCAGCAGCCAGGTCAGCAGCCGCCCGGTCACCCGGTCGTGGACCAGCGGATCGTTCCGGTACGCCTGCACCGCGGCCGGATCGTGCGACAGCTTGCTGGCGTCCAGACCGTTGGGCACGCCCAGCTCCGGCGCCAGCCGGTTCATCAGCCGGATCTTCCAGCGCGTGGCCGACGACAGCGAAAGCTGCAGCGCCGGCGACGACAGCGCCAGCGCGCGCAGCCGCGCCTGGTGCGCGACCGCGAGCTGCGCGGCCAGCGCTCCGCCCAGGCTGTGGCCGAACAGTACCGGCTTCTGGCCGCATTGGTCGTGGAACTCGGCCAGCAGCGCCAGGCCGTCGTCGAGCAGGTCGTTCGGCTGCGCGAGCGCACCGCGGCGCCCGCCGGATCGGCCATGGCCGCGATGGTCGTGCGCGCGAACCTGCCAGCCCCATGCGCACAACTGCCGGGCCAGCGCCGCATAGCGACCGCTGTGCTCGCCCAGGCCGTGGAACAGGTAGACGCAAGCGTTCGGACGGTCCTCGGCCGGCAGCCATTCGCGCTGGAACAGCCGCGTGCCGTCCGGGCGCTTCGTTTCCCACGCGCGCTCGACGATCTCGCCCTGGCGCGGCAGGCTGTCGTCCAGCCGCATCCGCACGTGCGGGATGCCGACCTCGTCATACGGTTCGCCGATCTGCGCGAAGCCGTGCCGGCGATAGAAATGCGCGACGTACTGCTGCGCGCTCAACTCGAAGCTGCGGTGCCCGCGTTCGCGGCCGGCCGCGATCAGGGCCTCGAGCACCTTGCCGCCCAGTCGCGTGCTGCGATGCGGTTTGAGCACCGCCATCCGGCCGATGTGGCCATCGGGCAGCAGACGTCCGGTGGCCACCGCCCTGCCGTCGTCATACGCGACGCAGTGCAGCGAGCGCGGATCCCACTCGTCCCATTCCAGCTCGATCGGAATGCCCTGCTCGCGCACGAACACCGCCTCGCGCACTCGGCTCGCGTCGGGCTGCAGCGACGGCCAGTCGCCGAGGACCAGCCGCATCGCTGATCGCTCGGCGCTCATGCCGGCTCAATCCGCGGCATCGTCGATGAACCGCCGGATCACGCGCGCGACCTCGTCCGGCTGCTCGTGGACCAGCCAATGCGTGGCCTCGGGCAGGCGCGCGATCCGCAGGTCGCGCACGCCGGCGCGGATCGCCGGGTGCAGCCGTTGCGGGCGATGGTCGGTGCCGTCCACGTCAGACCAGCTTGACGAGTTGCTTGCCGAAGTTGCGGCCCGTCAGCAGGCCGATGAACGCTTCGGGCGCGCTGTCGAGCCCCTGCGAGACCGTTTCGCGGTACTTCATCCGGCCGCTGCCGACGAGCTCGCCGAGTTCGGCCAGCGCCTTGGGCCAGGACGCCGGATGCTCGGAGACGATGAAACCCTGGAGCTTGAGCCGGTTGACCAGCACCGAGCGGAACTGGTGGACCGGAATCGACTCGCCGGCGTAGCCGGCGATCAGGCCGCAGATCGCGATGCGGCCGAACGCGTTGAAGCGCTTGAGCACCGCGTCGAGCACGGCGCCGCCGACGTTCTCGAAATAGCCGTCGACGCCGTCGGGCAGCGCCGCCTTCAGGTCCTTGTCGAGGTTGCCGGCCTTGTAGTCGACGCAGGCATCGAAGCCGAATTCCTCGACGACCGCGCGGCACTTCTCGGCGCCGCCGGCCACGCCGACGACGCGGCAGCCCTTGAGCTTGGCCAGTTGTCCGACCGTCGCGCCGACCGCGCCGCTGGCGGCCGACACGACGACGGTCTCGCCGGCCTTCGGCGCGATGATCTCGTTCAGCCCGTGCCAGGCGGTCACGCCCGGCATGCCGACGACGCCCAGGTACGCCTGGATCGGTACCCGCGTCGTGTCGATCGGCTTGAAGTCGCGGTCGGCGCCGGCCGAGTACGACTGCCAGCCGCCCATGCCGACGACCTTGTCGCCGACCTTCAGCCGGCTGCTGCGGCTCTGGACGACCTCGCCGACCGTTCCGCCGCCCATCACCTTGTCCAGCGGCTGCGAGGCCGCGTACGACTTGGCGTCGTCCATCCGTCCGCGCATGTACGGATCGAGCGACAGGTAATGATTGCGCACCAGCACCTCGCCGTCGCCGATCGCCGGCAGCTCGGTCGACTCGAGCCGGAAGTCCTCGGGCACGACCTGCCCCTTGGGCCGCCGGGCCAGCACCCAGCCCTGATTGCGTTCGCCGTTCGTCATCGTCGCGTCTCCTCTCGAATATCGGGTTGCATGTCGGATCATCGCGCGGCGCGCCCCGCGGGCGGGCGCCGCCGACGCGTCAGAACCACGCCGGCTGCATGTCCAGCGTCGTCGTGTCGAGCTCGTCGAGCACATCCAGCCACGGATCGATCCGCGGCAGTTCCCAGCGCAGGAAATAGCGCGCCGCCTGCAGCTTGCCCGCGTAGAACGCCGCATCGTCGGCGGGCAGCGCCGCGGCCGCCGCCGGGTCCGCGCGGGTGGCCGCCAGCGCCGCGCGGGCCTGGTCGAGCCAGATCCACGCGACGACCCAGTGGCCGAAGGCCTCGAGGAACAGGCTGGCGTTGGCCAGCGTGCGATCCAGGTCCGGCGCTTCGTACAGCCGCGCGACCGTCGCCTCGATCCGCGTCGACCGCGCCTGCAGGCGCTCGGCCAGCGCCAGCCATTCGGCCGCCGCGTCGCCCGGCAGCGCGCGCAGCCGCTCGACGGTCTCGCGCTGGCGCGCGATCAGCAGGCGCAGCGCCGCGCCACCTTGCATCCGGACCTTGCGGCCGAGCAGGTCGAGCGCCTGGATGCCGTGCGTGCCTTCGTGGATCGGGTTCAGGCGCTGGTCGCGATAGAGCTGCTCGACGCGGTAGTCGCGCGTGTAGCCGTAGCCGCCGTGCACCTGGATCGCCAGGCTGTTGGCCTCTTGCCCCCACTGCGACGGCCAGCTCTTGGCGATCGGCGTCAGCAGCTCGAGCAGCCAGCCGGCCTGCTCGCGCGTGGTCGCGTCCGGATCGTGCTGCTGCTCGTCGACGAGCCGCGCGCAGTACAGGTTCAGCGCCAGGCCGCCTTCGACGTAGGACTTGGCGGCCAGCAGCATCCGCCGCACGTCGGCATGGGCGATGATCGGCACCTGCGGGCTGGCCGGGTCCTTGCCCTGCGGCGGACGGCCCTGCGGGCGCAGCCGCGCGTAGTCGAGCGCGTGCAGGTACGCCGAGTAACCGGTGGTCACCGCGCCCAGGCCGACGCCGATCCGCGCTTCGTTCATCATGTGGAACATGCACGCGAGCCCCTGGTGCAGCGGGCCGATCAGGTAGCCGATCGCGCCGGCGTGGCCGCCGGGCTGGTGGCGCCCCTCGCCGAAGTTCAGCAGGCAGTTGGTCGTGCCGCGGTAACCCATCTTGTGGTTCAGGCCGGCGACGACAACGTCGTTGCGATCGCCGGGCCGCGCGCCGCCGCCCGCCTCGACGACGATCTTGGGCACGATGAACAGCGAGATCCCCTTGACGCCGGGGATCGGCTTGCCGTCGGGACCGGGCACCTTGGCCAGCACCAGGTGGACGATGTTCTCGGACAGGTCCTGGTCGCCGCCCGAGATCCACATCTTGTTGCCGAACAGCCGGTAGCTGCCGTCGTCCTGCGGCTCGGCGCGGGTACGGATGTCGGACAGCGACGAGCCGGCCTGCGGCTCGGACAGGCACATCGTGCCGAAGAACCGGCCTTCGAGCATCGGCCGGTAGTAGGCGTCGCGCTGCGCCGGCGTCGCGAAGCGGCGCAGCACGTTGGCGTTGCCGATCGTCAGCAGCGGATAGGCGGCCGCGGCGACGCTGGCGGCGTTGAACCACGCGAAGCACGCCTTGTCGACCAGGCACGGCAACTGCATGCCGCCGTCGGCCTCGTCCTGGCCGGCCGCCGTCAGCCCGGCGTCGATGAACGCGCGCAGCGCCGGCTTGAGCGCGTCGGGCGTCGTGACCGACTCGCCGTCGAAGCGCGGCTCGTTCTCGTCGAGCAGCCGGTTGATCGGATAGAAATGATCGGTCGAGATCCGTTCGCACAGGTCCAGGACCGCGTCGAAGGTCTCGCGCGAATGCTCGGCGAAGCGCGGATAGCGCGTCAGCGCCGCGCTATCGAGCCATTCGTGCAGCAGGAACGCCATGTCGCGGCGGGACAGGATCAGCTCAGCCATGCCTGCTCCCGCCGCGGGTCGTCGTCGATGCGACCATCGGTTCAGAACACCTCGAACAGGCCGGCCGCGCCCATGCCGCCGCCGATGCACATCGTCACGACCGCGAGCTTGGCGCCGCGGCGGCGTCCCTCGATCAGCGCGTGGCCGGTCAGCCGTTGTCCGCTGACGCCATAAGGATGGCCGACCGCGATCGCGCCGCCGTTGACGTTGAGCCGGTCGGCCGGGATGCCGAGTTTGTCGCGGCAGTACAGCACCTGCACGGCGAACGCCTCGTTCAGCTCCCACAGGTCGATGTCCGAGACCTTCTTGCCGGCGCGCTGCAGCAGCTTGGGCACCGCGAACACCGGCCCGATCCCCATTTCGTCGGGCTCGCAGCCGGCGACCGCGAAGCCTCGGAACGCGCCCAGCGGCTTCAGGCCCTTCTTCTCGGCCAGGCTCGCCTCCATCACGACGACCGCACCGGCGCCGTCCGAGAACTGGCTGGCGTTGCCGGCGGCGATGACGCCGCCGGCAACCGCCGGCTTGATCTGCGAGACGCTCTCATAAGTGGTGCCCGGACGCCGGCCCTCGTCGTCGTCCAGCGTGACCTCGCGCGTCATCAACTGGCCGGTGGCCTTGTCGGCGGTGGCCATGCGGACCGTGATCGGCACGATCTCGTCCTTGAACTTGCCGGCCTCGGCCGCGGCGACGGCCCGCTGCTGGCTCTGCACGCCGTATTCGTCCTGCACTTGACGGGCGATGCCGTAGCGCTTGGCGACCATCTCGGCGGTCTGCAGCATCGGCCAGTAGATCTCGGGCTTCTTCGCCTTGAGGGCCGCGTCGACCAGCATGTGCGTATTGGTGCCGTTCTGCACGCACGAGATCGATTCGACGCCGCCGGCGACGAAGACGTCGCCCTCGCCGGCGATGACCCGCTGCGCGGCCATCGCGATCGTCTGCAGCCCCGACGAGCAGAACCGGTTGATCGTCATGCCCGACACCGTCACCGGGCAGCCGGCCATCAGCGCGATCTGGCGGGCGATGTTCGAGCCGGTCGCGCCCTCGGGCGTCGCGCAGCCCATCAGCACGTCCTCGACCTCGCCGGCCTCGATGCCGGCGCGCTCGATCGCGGCGCGCACCACGTGTCCGCCCATCGTCGCGCCATGGGTCATGTTCAGCGCGCCGCGCCAGGACTTGGCCAGGCCGGTGCGCGCGGTCGATACGATCACTGCTTCACGCATGATGATTCCTTGCTGGAAATTGGGAGGGACTCGGCCCGGTGGGGCTCAGTCGTTGAAACCCTTGTCCTGTTCGACCAGCCGCTGGATCAGCGGCGCCGGCGTCCAGAACGCGCGATCGCCGTGCGGATTCGCGGCGAACTGGCGCATCCGGTTGACGACGTTGTACAGCCCGACCTGGTCGGCATACAGCATCGGGCCGCCGCGGAACAGCGGGAAGCCATAGCCGCTCAGATAGATCATGTCGATGTCGGACGCGCGCAGCGCGATGCCCTCCTCGAGGATCTTGGCGCCTTCGTTGACCAGCGCGAATACCAGCCGATGGACGATCTCGTCGTCGCTGAGCTTGCGCGGCGCCAGGCCGATCTCGGCGCGATGGTCGGTGATCAGCTTGTCGACGACCGGATCGGGCAGCGCGTCGCGCTTGCCCGGCTCGTAGCGGTACCAGCCCGCGCCGGTCTTCTGCCCGAAGCGGCCCAGCTCGCACAGCTTGTCGGCGATCTTCGGATACTGCATGTCGGGCCGCTCGGCGTAGCGGCGCTTGCGGATGTACCAGCCGACGTCGTTGCCGGCCAGGTCGGCCATCCGGAACGGCCCCATCGCGAAGCCGAAGCGCTCGATCGCCTTGTCGACCTGCTGCGGCGTCGCGCCTTCCTCGAGCATGTACAGGCCCTGGCGGCTGTACTGCTCGATCATCCGGTTGCCGATGAAGCCGTCGCACACGCCCGACACGACGCCGATCTTCTTGATCGTCTTGGACAGCTTCATCGTCGTCGCCAGCACGTCCTTGGCGGTCTTGGCGCCACGCACGATCTCCAGCAGCTTCATCACGTTGGCCGGGCTGAAGAAGTGCGTGCCGATGACGTCCTGCGGCCGCTTGGTGAACGCGGCGATCTTGTCGACGTCCAGCGTCGAGGTGTTGGTCGCCAGGATCGCGCCGGGCTTCATCACCGCGTCGAGCTGGCCGAACACCTGCTCCTTGACCGGCATGTCCTCGAACACGGCCTCGACGACGATGTCGGCCTGCGCGATGTCGTCGTACGACAATGTCGGCTTGATGAGCCCCATCCGCTTGTCGACGTCCTCGGGCTTGATGCGCCCTTTCTTGGCGGTGTTCTCGTAGTTCTTGCGGATCGTCGCCACGCCGCGGTCGAGCGCCTCCTGCTTGGTCTCGAGCAGCGTCACCGGGATGCCGGCGTTGACGAAGTTCATCGTGATGCCGCCGCCCATCGTGCCGGCGCCGATCACGGCCGCCGACTTGACCGGACGCAGCGGCGTGTCCTCGGGCACGTCGGGGATCTTGCTGGCCGCGCGCTCGGCGAAGAACGCATGGCGCAGCGCGCGCGACTCGGGCGTCAGCACCAGCTCGTTGAAGCCATCGCGCTCGACCTTCATGCCCTGCTCGAACGGCTTGGTCGCCGCGGCGATCACCGCCTCGGCGCACTTGCGCGGCGCCGGAAAGTTGCGCGCGACCGTGCCGATCGTGTTCAGCGCGAACGCGCCGAAGCCTTCGGCGTTCGGGTAATCGACCTTCAGGTCGCGCACCTTCGGCAGGCCGCGGTTCTCGGCGACGGCCTTGCGCGCGAACGCGACCGCGCCGGCCAGCAGGTCGCCGTCGACGATCTCGTCGAACAGCTTGGTGCCCTTGAACTTCTCGGACTTGACCGGCTCGCCCGACACGATCATGTTCAACGCCATCTCGAACGGGATCACGCGCGGCAGCCGCTGCGTGCCGCCGGCGCCCGGCAGCAGGCCGAGCTTGACCTCGGGCAGCGCGATCAGCGCGCCCGGCGCGGCCACGCGGAAATGGCAGCCGAGCGCCAGCTCGAGACCGCCCCCCATCGCCACGCTGTGCACGGCGGCGACCACCGGCTTGGTCGAGGCTTCGATCGCGCCGATCACCGTCAGCAGATGCGGCTCGGCCGTGGCCTTCGGCGTATTGAACTCGCGGATGTCGGCGCCGCCCGAGAACGCCTTGCCCGCGCCGGTCAGCACGATCGCCTTGACCGCGTCGTCGGCCAGCGCCTTCATCAGCCCTTCGATGATGCCTTGCCGCAGCGCATGGCCGAGGCCATTGACCGGCGGGTTGTTCATCGTGATGACCGCGACGTCGCCTTGCGTGGAATAGTCTGCTTGACTCATGGGGATCCTGATGAGATGGGCTCCCGGAGGCCCGGGAGAAGGTCGTCGGCGCCCGTTGTCTCGTAAGCGAACGGACGTACTATTTTTGATCGCGATAGCAAGCCCTGCATCCGCCCGCCACGCATCCCGGCGGGAAGGCGGTGGCCCCGGCTCGACACGGCGATGGGCCCCGGCGGATCACCGAAAGTGTAACCGGCCCGTCGGGATTCGCCAAAGCGCCGAGACGGCGAACGCGTCAGACCTCGAGCCACTCGCGCCGCACGTCCGGATTCTCGCGCAGCGTCGCCGGCGTGCCCTCGAACACGATCTGGCCGTGGCCCATCACGTAGACGCGTTGCGAGATCCTCAGCGCGATGTCCAGCTTCTGCTCGATCAGCAGCACCGACACGCCGCGCTCCTTGAGCGTGGCCAGGAAGTCGCCGACCAGCGCGACGATCTTCGGTGCCAGGCCTTCGGTCGGCTCGTCGATGATGATCAGCTCCGGATCGCCCATCAGCGTGCGGCACAGCGTCAGCATCTGCTGCTCGCCGCCCGACAGCACGCCGGCCGCCGTGTGCTCGCGTTCCTTGAGCCGAGGGAACATCCGGAACATGTCGTCGGCCTTCCATTGCCCGGGCGCGCGCTGCTTCTGGCCGAGCGCCAGGTTCTGCGCGACCGTCAGCGACGGGAAGATGTCGCGGCTCTCGGGCACGTAGCCGACGCCGCGATGCGCGACCTCGAACGGCTTGAGCCCCTGGATCGACCGGTCCTTGAACAGGATCTCGCCCTGGCAGTCGACCAGGCCCATGATGCTCTTGGCCAGCGTCGAGCGGCCGACGCCGTTGCGTCCGAGCAGGCTGACGACCTCGCCGGGCGCCACGTGCATCGTCACGCCGTGCAGCACGTGGCTCTTGCCGTAGTACGCGTGCAGGTCGTTGATCCGGAGCGAGGCGCCGTGCATCAGCGGTCTCCTTCGTCGAGCGCGGTGTCTGCCGCCGTGTCGGCCGACTCGTCGGCCGGCGTGCCCAGGTAGGCCTCCTGCACCGCCGCGTTGCCGCGGATGCGCTCGGGCACGTCGGTGGCGATGATCTGCCCGTAGACGAGCACCGAGATCCGGTCGGCGAGCCCGAAGACGACGGCCATGTCGTGCTCGACCATCACCAGCGTCTTGCCCTCGGTCACGCGGCGGATCAGCTCGACCGCATGGTCGCTCTCGGAACGGCTCATGCCGGCCGTCGGCTCGTCGAGCAGGATCACGTCGGCGCCGCCGGCGATCGTGATGCCGATCTCCAGCGCGCGCTGCTCGGCATAAGTGAGCAGGCTCGCCGGCACGTCGCGGCGCGCGCTCAGGCCGATCCGTTCGAGGACGTCCTCGGCGCGCTCGGCCGCGTCGCGCAGGCGGCTGAGCCGGTGCCAGAACGAATACCGGTAGCCGAGCGCGTACAGCGTCGCGCAGCGCAGGTTCTCGAACACGCTCAGCCGCGAGAAGATGTTGGTGACCTGGAAGCTGCGCGACAGGCCCATGCGGTTGATCTCGAACGGCCGCGCGCGGGTGATGTCCCGGCCGTTCAGCGCGATGCGCCCTTCGCTGACCGGAAAGCGCCCCGAGATCAGGTTGAACAGCGTCGACTTGCCGGCGCCGTTCGGGCCGATCACCGCATGACGCTCGCCGGGCGCGATCGCCACGTCGACGCCGCGGATGATCTCGGTCTGTCCGAAGCGCTTGCGAACGCCCGACAGCTCGAGCGCCGGGGTCGGCGTCGCGCCGGCTTGCCCACTCATGCGCGAATCCCCGTCATCGATGGCGTTCCCATGGCCGTTGCTCAATGCGCGGCCGGCGCGCCGGCCGCCAGCACCGCCGCCTCGGCGGCGTCCCAGGCGCCGATGAAACGCTGCTGCGCCCAGCGAAAGCCGGCGCCGCCGACGACGAGCAAGGCGACGACCGCCGCCCAGGTCGCGCCGGACGCCGTGTCGAACGCGACGCCGAACACCGTCGTCTTCGGGTCGCCGCCGGCCTCGAGCAGGCGGTGGTAGCCGAGCTCGATCACCAGGATCGTCGCCGCCAGCAGCACCGCCCCGGTCACCAGCACCGCCAGGTAGTGCGGCAGCAGGCGTCCGATCATCCGCTGCCGGACCATGCGCACGTTCATCATGATCAGCGAGGCCAGCCCGCCGGGCGCGAACAGCACCATCAGCACGAAGAACGCGCCCAGGTAGAACTGCCAGGCGCGCGTGTAGTCCGACAGCGCGACCGCGAACAGCATGAACACGACGGCGCCGATGATCGGCCCGCCGAAGAACATCGAGCCGCCGATGAACGTGGCCAGCAGCACGCCGCCGGAGCGGATCGCCGACACGTTCTCGGCCGACACGATCTCGAAGTTGATCGCCGACAGGCCGCCCGAGATGCCGGCGAAGAACGCCGACACGATCAGCACCAGGTAGCGCACGCGCTGCGTGTTGTAGCCGATGAACTCGGCGCGCTCGGGGTTGTCGCGCACGGCGTTCGAGATCCGCCCCAGCGGAGTGCACGAGAACGCGTACATGCCGATCATCGACAGCAGGCACCAGGCGGCGATCAGGTAATAGACCTGGATGCCGGGGCCGAACGTGATCCCCATGAACGGCTCGCCGATCACGCGGTCGGTCGTGATGCCGCCCTCGCCGCCGAAGAAGCCGGGGAACATCAGCGACATCGCGAACACCAGCTCGCCGATGCCCAGCGTGATCATCGCGAACGTGGTGCCCGATTTCTTGGTCGTCACGAACCCGAGCACGATGCCGAAGAACGCGCCGGCCAGGCCGCCGACCAGCGGAATCATCGATACCGGCAGCCAGGGCGCGTCCTGCGTCATCCAGTTCATCGTGTGGATCGCGTAGAACGCGCCGAGCCCCGAGTAGACGGCGTGGCCGAACGACAGCATGCCGCCCTGCCCGAGCAGCATGTTGTACGACAGGCAGAACACGATCATGATGCCCATCTGCGACATCAGCGTGATCGCGAATCCGCTGGTGAACAACTGCGGCAGCGCGATCATGACGATCGCGCCGAGCACCCAGACGAGCCCCATGCGGCTGCGCGGTTCTACGGTGACCGCGGCCCGCGCGGCGCGATCGATCGGATCGGCGGCCATGTCGGTCAGCTCTCCCGCGTGCCCAGCAGGCCCTTCGGCCGGAACACCAGCATCAGGACCAGCAGCAGGTAAGGCAGGATCGGCGCGAGCTGCGAGACCTTCAGCGACAGCACGTTGTAGAACGGCGAGTCGGCGCTGAGCGTGATGCCGTTGTCGGCCAGCGCCGAGACGACCGACGCGTCGATCGCGATCGCCAGCGTCTGCAGCACGCCGATCAGCAGCGACGCGAGGAACGCGCCGGCCAGCGATCCCATGCCGCCGACGACGATGACGACGAAGATGATCGGCCCGACCAGCGCGGCCATCGACGGTTCGGTGATGAACGCGTTGCCGCCGATCACGCCGGCCAGGCCGGCCAGCGCCGCCCCGCCGCCGAACACCAGCATGAACACCCGCGGCACGTTGTGGCCGAGCGCCTGCACCGCGTCCGGATGCGTGAGCGCCGCCTGGATCACCAGCCCGATCCGCGTGCGCGTCAGCACCAGGTAGATCGCGATCAGCATCAGCACCGCGACCACCATCATGAACACGCGGTAGACCGGATAGCTGGTCGTGAAGATGTGGAAGGCCGTGCCCTGCAGCGACGGCGGGATCTGGTACGGCACCGCGGCCTTGCCCCAGACGAGTTGGACCAGCTCGACGATGATGTACGACAGCCCGAAGGTCAGCAGCAGCTCGGGGACGTGCCCCCATTTGTGCACGCGCCGCAGACCGTAGCGCTCGACCAGCGCGCCGCAGCCGGCGACCAGCAGCGGCGCGAGGAACAGCGCCGGCCAGAAGCCCAGCCACGAGCTGATCTGGTACGCGAAGTACGCGCCCAGCATGTAGAACGACGCATGCGCGAAGTTCAGCACGCCCATCATGCTGAAGATCAGCGTCAGGCCCGACGACATCATGAACAGCAGCAGCCCGTAGCTGACGCCATTCAGCAGCGACGTGCTGATCAGTTCGACGGACATGGCCGGCGGCGTCGGTCGATCGGGATCAGGGCTTGGCCGGGCGCTTCATCTGGCACGAGGTCGGCTGCGCGGCGACGTAGGGTTCGAGATAGGCCTGCGTCGCCCAGCCGTAGCCGGTGTTCTCCTGGTCGTACTTGACCGTCTTGCCGTCGACCTTCTTCCAGGTGGCGATGACGACCGGCTGCTGGAGCTGGTGATCGGAGGCCCGCATCTCGATCTCGCCATTGGGCGCCATGACCTTGGCGCCTTCCATCGCGTACGCGATCTTCAGCGGCTCGATCGAGCCGGTGCGCTTGATCGCGTCGGCCAGCAGCGCCATGCCCTCGAAGGTCTGCATCGTGTAGAAGTCCTCGTTGTACTTCGTCTTGAAGCCTTCGAGGATGTCCTGGCCCTTCATCTTCGGATCGTTCGGCTGCCAGTTCGCGACGATGTTGACGCGGTCGGCGCCGGCGGCGCCCATCGCCGTGGGCACGCCGGTCGTGCCGGCATAGTACGTATAGAAGTCGGCGGTCAGCCCGGCGTCCTTGGCGGCCTTGACCATCAGCGCCAAGTCGGCGCCCCAGTTGCCGGTGATGATCGTATCGGCGCCGGCGGCCTTGATCTTGGCGATGTACGGCGAGAAGTCACGCACCTGCGCCAGCGGATGGCGGTCCTTGCCGACGACCTGGATGTCGGGGCGCTTCTTCTTCAGGTATTCCTCGGCGGCCTTCTCGACCGAATGCCCGAACGCGTAGTCCTGGTTGATCAGGTAGACCTTCTTGATGTTCTGCTTGCTCGCCATGAACGTGGTCAGCGCCTCCATCTTCATGTCGGCATTGATGTCCAGGCGGAAGTGCCAGAAGCTGCACTTCTCGTTGGTCAGCGACGGATCGACGGCCGCGTAGTTCAGGTAGACGATCTCCTTGCCCGGATTGCGGTCGTTGTGCTTGGTGATCGCGTCGTTCAGCGCCAGCGCGACGCCCGAGCCGTTGCCCTGCACGACGTAGCGGATGCCCTGGTCGATGATCGACTTGAGCACGGTCAGGCTTTCCTGCGGGCTCAGCTTGCTGTCGAACGGCACGATCTCGAACTTGACGTCGCCGGCCAGCTTCTTCTGCGTCGCGTATTCGGCCGCGTACTGCCAGCTTCGCAACTGGTTCTGGCCCAGCGGCGCCATCATCCCCGACTGCGGATCGACCCAGGCGATCTTGACGGTACCGGTCTGCGCCTGCGCGCCAGGCGCGAGCAGCGCCGCCGCCAGCAGTCCGCCGGCGCAGGCGATCCGGAGCCGCGAGGCCGGACGCCGCGCGGCGCTGCTGAGGGTCGGCCAGGATGCCGCAGGAAGGGACGGGCCCATCGATATCTCCTTTACGCTTGTCATGACTGCACGCGGCGCCTCGGCACGGCGAGGCCGTCTTTCCGGAACGCGGGCGCGTGTCGGAAGGTGCGCGTCATGGTAACGCAGCGTGGTAGGGAGGCTCGTCGGCGGCGGACCCCGGAGTTTCCCGGATCAGGCGGTCGGCAGCTTGTAGTCCTTGAAGACCTCGCGCAGCCGCGTCTTCAGAACCTTGCCGGTCGCCCCCAGCGGGATCGATTCGACGAACTGCACGTCGTCCGGCGTCCACCACTTGGCGATCTTGCCGTCGTAGAACTGGATCAACTCTTCGCGCGTCACCTGCGCGCCGGGCTTGAGCGAGACGATCAGCAGCGGGCGCTCGTCCCATTTCGGATGGGCGACGCCGATCACCGCGGCGTTGGCGACGGCCGGGTGCGCGATCGCCAGGTTCTCGAGGTCGATCGTGCTGATCCATTCGCCGCCGGACTTGATCACGTCCTTGCTGCGGTCGGTGATCTGCATGTAGCCGTCGGCATCGATCGTCGCGACGTCGCCGGTCGGAAACCAGCCATTGCCGTCGGCGTCGTACTGCAGCGGGTCGCCGCCCTCGCCCTTGAAGTAGCGGTTCAGCACCCAGGCGCCGCGCGCCAGCAGGTTGCCGTAGGTCTTGCCGTCCCACGGCAGCTCGTCGCCGTTGTCGTCGACGATCTTCAGGTCGACGCCATAGACGACGTGGCCCTGCTTCTCGAGCAGCTTGCGCTGCGCCTGTTCGGGCAGCGAAAGGTGCTTGCCCTGCAACCGGCACAGCGATCCGAGCGGCGACATCTCGGTCATGCCCCAGGCGTGGACGACCTCGACGCCGTACTGCTCGCGGAACGACGTCATCATCGCCGGCGGGCAGGCCGAGCCGCCGACCACCGTGCGCTTGAACGTCGAGAACTTCAGGTTGTTGGCCTGCAGGTGCTGCAGCAGCCCCAGCCAGACCGTCGGCACGCCGGCCGCGAAGGTCACGCCCTCGGTTTCGAACAGCTCGTACAGCGACTTACCGTCCAGGGCCGGCCCCGGCATCACCATCTTGGCGCCGACCAGCGCGCAGGAATACGGCATGCCCCAAGCGTTGACGTGGAACATCGGTACGACAGGCAGCATCACGTCGCGGGCCGACGCGCACATCGCGTCGGGCAGCGACGCCGCGTACGCGTGCAGCACCGACGAACGGTGCGAGTACAGCACGCCTTTCGGATTGCCGGTGGTGCCGGACGTGTAGCACAGCCCGACCGCGGTGTTCTCGTCGAGCTTCGGCCAGCGCGTCGACGGCGAGCCCGACTCGACGAGCTCTTCGTAGCACAGCAGGTTCGGGATCTTCGCCGTCGCCGGCATGTGCGCGCGGTCGGTCATCGCGATCCATCCGTTGACCGTCGGGCACTGCGCCGCGATCGTCTCGATGATCGGCAAGAACGTCAGGTCGAACGCCAGCAGCTTGTCCTCGGCGTGGCCGACGATCCAGGCGATCTGGTCGGGGTGCAGGCGGGGGTTGATCGTGTGGATGACCGAGCCCATGCCGCCGACGCCGTAATACAGCTCCATGTGGCGGTAAGTGTTCCAGGCCAGCGTGCCGATCCGGTCGCCCGGCTGCATGCCGAGCTTGGCCAGCGCGTCGCCGAGCTGGCGCGAGCGTCGTTCGCAGTCGGCATACGTATACCGGTGGATATCGCCTTCGACACGGCGCGTCACGATCTCGGCGTCGGCGTGATGGCGCGAGGCATGCTGCAGGATCGACGAAATCAGGAGCGGAACATCCATCATCTGGCCAAGCATCGAACGACTCCTCGAGAAACCCGCGTTGCGCGGGTTGGATGAATGGGAAGCGGCTGCATCATAAGGTACTCCGATCGCGCGGCCGGGCGACGGCCCGCCGACCTGGGGTTGACCCCAATACGGCGGCGTTCCGGCGCGCGGGCGCCCGCGGGCGCGGCTGGCGGCGTCGAACGAACGGGCGATGCGTGGCGCGCGACAGGCGCTGGGCCGGCGGCGGAGACGAATGGCGGCCAAAAAATAGCGGCCAAAAGCGAGGGGGAGAGAGCGAGGACGGGGAAGCGGAGCCCGGGCGAGGGATGCGCAGAGGGAGAGCGGCGCGGCGCGAACGGCCGGCCGGAGCGGCCCCGGCGGCTGCCGGGGCCCGTCGAGCGGGATCAGAGAATCAGAGACCGAGAGTCTTTCGGCCGTGCCCGAAAGACTCTCGGTCTCAGGCCTTCTTGATCTTCTCGAGCATCTTGAAGACGGTCTTGTTCTCGCCCTTGAACAGGCGCTTGAACGTCTTTTGCAGGCAACGACGCTCGAGCGTGTTGCGACGGGTACGGGTGCGTTCGGCCATGAAAGGCGCTCCTATGGGTCGGTCAAAACCCGTTAGTGTAACGTGGATCCCCCGTCATCCGCTTATCGGCTAGAATCCGCGCCATGAAATTGCTGATCGATTTCCTGCCGATCGTCCTGTTCTTCGTCGCTTTCAAAGTCTACGACATCTACGTGGCCACCGGCGTCGCGATCGCCGCCAGCGTGATCCAGATCGCCTGGATGAAGCTGCGCGGCCAGCGCATCGAGGGCATGCAGTGGGCGAGCCTGGCGATCATCTGCGTGTTCGGCGGGATGACGCTGCTGTTCCACGACGAGACCTTCATCAAGTGGAAGCCGACGGTCCTGTACGCGGCCTTCGCCGCCGCGCTGATCGCCGCGCGTTACGGCTTCGGGCGCAACCTGATCGAGGGGCTGATGAGCCGACAGGTCAGCCTCGAGCGGCCGATCTGGGACCGGCTGAACCTGGCCTGGGCGGCCTTCTTCGCCGTCATGGCGGTCGTCAACGTCGTCGTCGCCTACCGGTTCACGACCGAGACCTGGGTCAACTTCAAGCTGTTCGGCTCGTTGGGCTTGACGATCCTGTTCATCATCGGCCAGGCGTTGTACCTGAGCCGGCACGTTCACGAGGACTGAGCGGATGCGGCCCAGCATCGACGAGTTGCGCCAGCGCCTGACCGAAGCCTTTCCGAGCGCCCGCGTCGAGGTGGTCGACGAGAGCCACCTGCATGCGGGTCATGCCGGCGCGGCCGGCGGCGCCGGCCATTACCGGGTCCGGCTGGTGGCCGCGCAGTTCGACGGGCGCGCGCTGATGGCGCGCCATCGCCTCGTGTATGATGCCGTCCGGGACTGGATGCCCGACCGCATCCATGCCCTGACGATCGAAGCGCGGACACCCGACGAAGCCGGCTGAGTCGGTCGGGCCGTTTCCGCGCATCGGCCGCAACCGGCTGCGCGCGGCCGGCCGCCGCATCGCCCGGCCGCGCTCGCGCCGGCATCCGCGCATGAAAGCCTCCCCGCCCGATCGTCGACGGCAATCGACATCGAGACTCCGTTCCATCGCTTCCGAAGGACTTCCCATGATCAAACGTGCGCACCGTTCGCGCCTGCTGGTTTCGCTGTCGATCGCGCTGGCGGCCGGCGGGTCGATCGTCGCCGCCTCCCCCGCCGTCGCGCAAAACATCGCCATCGTCAACGGCAAGCCGATCCCCCAGAAACGCATCGACGAGTTCGTCGACCTGCTCAAGGCGCAGGGGCGGCCCGACTCGCCCGAGCTGCGCGCCGCGATCAAGGAGGAACTGGTCGCGCGCGAGCTGTTCACGCAGGAAGCCGACCGCCAGGGCCTGCAGAAGACGCCCGAGTTCCAGCGCCAGCTCGACCGCGCGCGCCAGGAGATCCTGGTCCGCAGCCTGATCCAGAGCCACCTGAAGCAGCATCCGGTCACCGATGCCTCGATCCAGGCCGAGTACGACAAGCTCAAGAGCCAGACCAGCGGCGAGAAGGAGTACCGCGCGCGCCACATCCTGGTCGACAGCGAGGAGCAGGCCAGGCAGATCATCGTCGACCTCGGCAAGGGCGCGAAATTCGAGGATCTCGCCAAGCAGTCGAAGGACACCGGCTCGGCCGCCAACGGCGGCGATCTCGACTGGAACGGTCCGAGCACCTTCGTCAAGGAGTTCTCCGAGGCGATGGTCAAGCTGAACAAGGGCCAGTACACGAGCGAGCCGGTCAAGAGCCAGTTCGGCTACCACGTGATCCGCCTCGACGACGTGCGCGACGTCCCGCCGCCGCCGCTCGAGCAGGTTCGCCCGCAGATCGCCCAGGAGCTGGAACGGCGCGAGGTCCAGCAGCTCCAGAAGACGCTGCGCGAGCGCGCCAAGATCGAGTAAACGCCCCCGCCCCCGCCCCCGCCTGCGCCCTCGCGCCGCGGCGGGCTCGAACGGGGCTTCAGGTCGGTTCGATGTTCGACGGAACCGGCTCCTGGCCCGCCGCGTCCGGTCCGGGCGCCGGCGCCGCGCGGGCCGCCGCGCGCTGGTCGGCGCGGCGTTGCGCGAAGAACGCGCGCAGCAGCGCCGAGCATTCGTCGCCGAGCAGCCCGCCGTCGACACGGGTCTGGTGGTTGAGCGCCGGCACGCCGAACACGTCGATGACGCTGCCGCAGGCGCCGGTCTTCGGATCGCGGGCGCCGAACACGACGCGGCGGATCCGGCTGTGCAGGATCGCGCCGGCGCACATCGCGCAAGGTTCGAGCGTCACGTACAGATCGCAGCCGGGCAGCCGGTAGTTGCCCATTCGCCGGGCCGCGTCGCGCAAGGCCCGCATCTCGGCGTGCGCGCTCGGGTCGTGCGCGCCGATCGGCTGGTTGTATCCGCGTCCGATCACCTCCCCCGCGTGCACGACGACCGCGCCGACCGGCACCTCGCCGGCCGACCAGGCCTGCCGCGCCTGGTCGATGGCCATCCGCATGTAGGCCGATGCGTCGGCGTCTTCGTCGATCATGAACCGGGCCGCTGCGCGGCCGAGCCTGGCCGCTGCACCACGCCGATCGCCGAGACCGGTTGGTGCCACGAGAATCGCCGCGCGGCCGTCGCGCCGGTCTGCGGCGACGGGCGGAACAGGTCCGAGCGCGTATACGGCGTCTGGCGGCCCGACAGGACCAGTGCGACCTGCGTGATCCAGCCGTGCGCCGGCGAACGCGGCGCGCCGACCATCATCACGCCCAGCCACAGCGCGACGCCGGCCAGCAGCCAGCGAGGCGGTCGCGCCGGCGGCACGTAGGCCAGCCCCAGCACGAGCAGGCTGGCCAGGCCGCCGAGTCCGTAGCCGGCCACCACTTCGGACCACGAATGCGCGCCGATCCGCACGCGCGAGATGCCGATCAGCGCGGCCAGCACGAAGCCGGCGATGATCGACGGCCAGTGGTATCGCGGCGGCGCGGCCGACACGACGGTGCGAAACAGCAGCGGATAGACCGCTGCCGCGAACATCGTATGGCCCGAGATGCCGGTGAAGTTCCATTGCGCGCTGCCCAGCCCCCAGCCCATGAAGGCGATCTTCGAGCAGGCGGTGATCAACGCGGCCGCACCGACCGCCAGCAGCCAGCGCCAGACCAGTGTCGAGCCTCGGTCGCGCGGCAGCAGCCAGGCCGCCAGCACGCCGACGGCCGGCATGAGGATCAGCGACTCTCCCAACGGGGTGAGCACTTTCCAGAATTGCATCATGAAAAAGGCATCGGGTGACGAGCGCCGATCCTAGCCGAACGGCGGAGAACCGGCATCGTGGGAATGGTGATTGGTGTGCAACCGTGCACGGGTCGTGCAAGATTCCGGCCAGCGCCACGCCGGCGAGGCGCGACCGGCGGCGCGCTGGTAACATGACAGCCGACGACGCCGCGCGACCTCCCGCGGCCCCTGGCGGTCCATCCGGGGTCTGAATCCGGGCGCCAAACTTTCTCGCCTCGCCTCGTGAGCGCCCGCTCATCGCGCCGGCGCGGCGTCCGGGGCGCGCGCTGGTCGGCGTGCATGGCCGCTACCGCGCGCGCCGGCTTCGCCTCGCCGTCGTCATGATGCAGGAATCCTCGGAATGACCTACTCGGTCAAGGAAATCTTCTATACGCTGCAGGGCGAAGGCGGCAATGCCGGCCGGCCCGCCGTGTTCTGCCGCTTCGCCGGCTGCAACCTGTGGTCGGGCCGCGAGGCCGATCGGGCCGATGCCGCGTGCCGCTTCTGCGACACCGATTTCGTCGGCACCGACGGCACGCTGGGCGGCAAGTTCGCCGATGCGGACGCATTGGCCGACGTCGTCGCCGCGCAATGGCCGTCGCCGGCCGGCGGCCGCAGGCTGGCCGTGCTGACCGGCGGCGAGCCGCTGCTGCAGGTCGACCCGCCGCTGATCGACGCGCTGCACCAACGGGGCTTCGAGCTGGCCGTCGAGACCAACGGCACGATCGCCGCGCCCCCGGGCATCGACTGGATCTGCGTGAGCCCCAAGGGCGGCGCCGCTGCGGCAGCGCAGCGGCGCCGAATTGAAGGTCGTCGTCCCGCAGCCGGAGATCGATCTGCGGGCGTTCGAATCGCTGGCTTTCGAACATTTCTTCGTACAGCCGATGGACGGTGTCGACAGGGCGCGCAACACCGAATGGGCGATCGACTGGTGCCTGCACCACCCGCGCTGGCGGCTGAGCGTGCAGACGCACAAGATGATCGGTATCCGATGACCGTCCCGCGACGCTACGAACTGCGCCAGAGCTTCTTCTTCGACGCGGCGCATACGCTCCAGCGGCGGATCGAGGCCGATGCCAGCCGACGGATCCACGGCCACACCTATCACGTCGACGTGTGCGTATCCGGGCCGAAGGATCCGGCCAGCGGGATGGTCGTCGACCTGGGTTTCGTGCGCGCGGCGATCGCGCGTCTGCGCGACCGGCTCGACCACCGGCTGCTCGACGAGGTCGACGGTCTCGGGCCGCCGACGCTGGAGAACCTGTGCGCGTTCATCTGGGCCGAGCTCGATCCCGAGGTCGCTCGGCTGTCGGCGGTGACCGTGCGGCGCGAAGGGATCGGCGATGGCTGCACGTTGCGCCGGGACGCGGCCTGACGCCCGCCCGGTCGCCCACCTTGGTGCAACGAAAGGCCGGATGCTATAATCGCGGTCTGACTCACGGACGACGCTTCACCCTGTCGAAGCGCTGCGATCGTCACGACACGTCCGCCGTGCCGTCGATCGCGACGCGGGCGACTCGCGTTGCCGCCACCGTGAAACATCCGCCGACGAGCTTGGCTGCAAGGCGTGGTGTTCGACAGCGCAAGCCCGAGTTTCCCGACCCGGTCTCCGCCGGGACGTCCGCCTGCGGTGGCACTGCCGATCCCTGTCCCTCCCCTTCGCTGTCCACCGTGTCGCGGCACCGGCAGACGGGCGACGTTCGGCATCCGCCCGCGAAGTCTCATTGGAAAAGGTCTCAATGGCTAAGGAAGAACTGATCGAAATGCATGGCGTCGTCGACGAGGTGTTGCCCGACGCGCGGTTCCGCGTCACGCTCGACAACGGGCACAACCTCGTCGCCTACACGGCGGGCAAGATGCGCAAGCACCGGATCCGCATCCTCGCCGGCGATCGCGTTTCGCTCGAACTGTCACCCTATGATCTGTCCAAGGGGCGGATCAAGTTCCGCCACATCGAGGGCCGCCCCCCGATGACGCCCGGCGGCCACGGCGCGCGGCGCCGCTGACCGACACCGCCGGCGGCCTGCGTCCGCAGGCCTACCCGGCCGGGCGGTCTCCGCTCGCTACCGTCCTTCGTCGATCGTCGTGATCGGAAGCCGATCGGCGCCAGGCGTTCCGGAAGTAGATGGCGCGGCTGGCGGTGGCCGCCGCGCAGCGCATCGCCCGCGGTTTGTGGCTCGGTTACCGGGCGGTCAACGCGCCCGACCAGATGCCGGCCGACCTGCCGGCGTCGTCCGCCTCTTGATCGCCGAGCGCGCCCGGACGGCCGGTCCCGGTCGCCCGACCCTTCCCCGCCGCGGACCGAGAACAGCCGGAGCGACGACATGCGCCTGACGATGATGACCGACTACGCGCTGCGGATGCTGATGTTCGTCGGCAGCACGCCCGACCGGCTGGCGACCATCGCCGAAGTCGCCGCCGCGCATCGCATTTCGCAGGCGCACCTGACCAAGGTCGCCCATCAGCTCGGGCTCGGCGGCTTCCTGCATACGGTCCGGGGCCGCGGAGGCGGCATCCGTCTCGCCCGCCCGGCCTCGCAGATCGTCCTGGGCGAGGTCGTGCGACATATGGAATCGGATCTGGCCGTCGTCGAGTGCCTGGGGTCCAGGAGCCGCTGCGTGTTGACCGGCCGCTGCCGGCTGACGCAGGTCCTGCAGCGGGCGACCGATCGATTCCTGGCCGAGCTCGACGCCAGGACGCTGGACGAGCTGCTTCCCGGCGCGGCCGGGATGCCGGTCGGCGGCACGCCGGTCGCGCTGCCGGCGCGGATCGTCGGCGACGGCCGCTGAGGTTTGCGACCCATCGTTCCCGATCCGCCGCGCGCGGCGGGATTCGACCGCAAGAACGAGGATGCCGGCCAGCGCGGGCGGCGCTACATTGGATCGACGCCGTTCGTCACGCATCCGGATTCCGCCATGATGCTCCGCCCCCTTGCCGACCCTTCATCGCCCGCCTGCCCGCCCGACGGCGCAGCGGGCGCCCGCACCGCCGCCGACGTCGCCCGCTATGCCAGCGACGACGCGCGCTGGCAGGCGATCGTCGACCGCGACCCCAAGGCCGACGGCCACTTCGTCTACGGCGTGCGCACCACCCGCGTCTACGCGCCGCCCAGCGGCGCGGCCCGCCGGCCGAATCGCCGCAACGTCGTCTACTTCGCGTCGGCCGAGGCGGCGCGGGCCGCGGGGTTCCGCCCCAGCCTGCGCGCCGGCGCCGACCGCGAGCAACTGGCCCGGCTGCATCGCGAGTTCGTCGTCGATGCCTGCCGGGCGATCGAGGCGGCCGGCACGCCGCCGCGCCTCGATGAGCTGGCGGCCCGCGCCGGGATCAGCCCGTTCCACCTGCACCGGCTGTTCAAGGCGCAGACGGGGCTGACGCCCAAGGCCTATGCCGATGCGCATCGCGCGCGCCGCCTGCGCGAGGAACTCGGCGAGGCGCCGACGATCACCGACGCCGTCTACGGCGCCGGCTTCAATTCGAACAGCCGGTTCTACGAGCAGTCGCGCCGATTGCTGGGGATGCCCGCGCGCACCTGGCGCGAAGGCGGGCAGTCGACGCCGATCCGCTTCGCGGTCGGCCTGTGTTCGCTCGGCAGCATCCTGGTCGCGTGCAGCCCGGCCGGCGTCTGCGCGATCATGCTCGGCGACGACCCGCAAGCGCTGATCGACGACCTGCAGCGCCGGTTTTCCAACGCGGCGCTGATCGGCGCCGACGCGAGGTTCGAGCGCTGGGTCGCCGAGATCGTCGGCCTCGTCGAAGCCCCGTCGCTGGGCACCGGCCTGCCGCTGGACGTGCGCGGCACGGCCTTCCAGCAGCGGGTATGGCAGGCGCTGCGCGAGATTCCGCCCGGGCAGACGATCACCTACGCGCGACTGGCGCAGCGGATCGGCGAGCCTCGCGCGGTACGCGCGGTCGCGCAGGCCTGCGCCGCCAACCCGCTCGCGGTCGCGATCCCGTGCCATCGCGTGATCCGTACCGACGGCGGGCTGTCCGGCTACCGCTGGGGGGTCGAGCGCAAGCGCGCGTTGCTGTCGCGCGAACGCGACTGACCCGAGCGAGCCTCACCGACCCCGTCTCGCCGTCTCGCCGCCGACCGCGACCGACTCATGCCAAGGAGATGGCCGATGCCCGATCCGTCCCTGCCCGCCTGCCGGCTCGAAGTCGATCCACGAGGACGCGAGCCGGATCGGCTCCTGCATGCGTGCGCGCCCTGCGACTCGGGCACCGTCTTGGTCGCGGGCGACCGCGATGCGCTGCATGCGATCTTTCTCGGCGACACCGCCGAGCAGGCGATCGCGCAGTTGCGCGACGCGTATCGCGTGATACGTCGCGACGGCTCTATCCGCGGTTACCGATGGGGTCCGGAACGCAGGCGGGCGCTGCTCGGAAGCGAGCACGGCGCGCGGGGCGTCGCTCCGCCCGGGCCGGACCGATGAGCTTCGATCTGTTCGATGAGCTTCCGTCGCTGCCGCCGCAGTCGATCGGCGCGCGATCGCTGGTCTTGCGCGGATTCGCGCGGGACGAGGCGCCGGCGCTGCTGGCCGACGTCGATCGCGTGCTCGCGCGCTCGCCATCGCGCGGCATGATCACGCCCGGCGGACGACCGATGTCGGTCGCCAGCAGCAGTTGCGGCGACGTCGGCTGGATCACCGACGCGCGCGGCTACCGCTATGCGCCGATCGATCCGCTGACGCGCGAGCCGTGGCCGCCGATGCCGGCCGCGCTGCGCGATCTGGCGAGCCGGGCCGCGGCGGCGGCCGGTTTTCCGGCCTTCGCGCCGGATAGCTGCCTGATCAACGTCTACGAGCCCGGCGCGAAGATGTCGCTGCACCAGGACCGCGACGAGCGCGACCTGACGGCGCCGATCGCCTCGGTCTCGCTCGGCGTCGGCGCGACCTTCCTGTTCGGCGGGCTGCGCCGTACCGACCCGGCGCAGCGCGTGATGCTCGCCCATGGCGACGTGGTCGTCTGGGGCGGCGAGGACCGGCTGCGCTTCCACGGCATCCTGCCGTTGCGCGAGGCCGAGCACCCGTTGACCGGGCGCCGCCGGATCAACCTGACTTTCCGGCTGGCGCGATGAGCTCGGGCGCCGGCCCGTAGCTCAGTGCGTGCGCTTCGGCCAGCGCGTCGTCGAGCCTGCGCCCGGCCCGGTAAGGCGCGAGCTGCGCCGGGCGCTCGACCCCCGGCAGCAGGCGTGGGCACGGCTGCGGTTCGCCGATCACCAGGCTGACTGGCAATCGCTCCGCATGGATCGGCAGCGCATAGTCTTCCTCGTCATCGGCGACGCCCTTGCCGCGCACCTTCGCCGACGCCTTGTCGATCCGCATCACGACGACGGAGGTCGCCTTGATCTCCCGGGCCGTGCTCGGACGCAACTGCGCGGTGCGTCCGGGAAACAGCCGGTCGACCATCATCACTAGCGCGCGCTCCTTCTCGGCCGGGTCGGTCAGCAGCCGCGCCCGACCGAAGGCCATCACCGAGCGGTAGTCGGCCGAGTGATTGAAGCCGCAGCGAGCCAGCACCAGACTGTCCAGGTGCGTGATGGTCACGCACACCGGCTGGCTGTCGGACTGGTTGCGCAGCATGCGGCTGGCGCTGCTGCCGTGCCAGTACAGACGCTCGCCCTCGCGCCAGAACAGCGTCGGCGTGCAGTACGGCTGCCCGTCGATGACGTAGGCGACGTGGCACATCGTCGCGGCGTCCAGGATCGCGTGGATGGTTTCGTGGTCGTAGGCGCCGCGGTCGTGCCGCCGCTTGACGCGATTGGTCGCGTCGACCGGATAGCTGGGCGGCGCGCCCGCCGTACCGGGCGGAGCGGACGTATCGATCGGCATTCGTTTTCTCCTTTGCGGCGAACAGATTAGGCATCGACAATGGTCGGGAAAAGGTCCATTTCGCGCGCAAACATGCCAACCACTTCGAGCAGGCCGCCGTCGCGGCCGAGCGATGCGTTCGATCTGCCGCTGACGCTGTCCGCCGATCCGGCCAACCAGGGTCGCCGCGTCGACCTGGCGCTGCGCGAGGCGATTCTCGGCGGCCGGCTGGCCGCCGGCAGCCGCCTGCCGTCGAGCCGCTCGCTGGCCGCGCAGCTCGGCGTGCAGCGCAATGCGGTCGTCGTCGCCTACGAGAGCCTGCAGGCCGACGGTCTGGTCGAAGGACGCACCGGCGCCGGCACCTACGTCGCCGCCCGCCTGCCCCGGCCGCCGGACGCCGCGCCCTCGCGCCCGCCCCGGATCGCGTTGCCGCGCAACGGGCTGGTGGCGCTGGGGCGTACCGCCATCGATCCGGTGCTGATGCGTCGGCTCGGCCGCGCGCTGCGCCGCCAGACGCTGGCCGGTTCGGCCGACACGCTCGGCTACGGCGATCCGCGCGGCTCCCGCGAGTTGCGCGAAGCGCTGGCGGGTCAGCTCGCCTCGAGCCGGGGTCTGCATTGCCACGCGGACCAGATCATCGTCACGTCCGGCACCCAGCCGGCGCTGCGCCTGATCGCGGCCGCGCTGCTGCGCCCCGGCGACCGTGTCGGCGTCGAGGATCCCGGCTACCCGGTCGCCCATCACACGCTGCGCCAGGCCGGGCTCGCACTCGAGCCGATGCCGATCGACGCGCAAGGCCTCGACATCGAGCGCGCGTCGGCCACGGCGCGGCGCGCCCGCGCGATCTACGTGACGCCGTCGAACCAGTTCCCCAGCGGCGTGACGATGACGCTGCAGCGCCGGATCGCGCTGGTCGAATGGGCGCGGCGTCACGATGCGTGGATCATCGAGGACGACTACGACAACGAGTTCCGCTACGAGGGGCCGCCGCTGACCGCGCTGGCCGGCATGAGCGGCGATCGCGTGCTCTACCTGGGAACGTTCTCGAAAACGCTGTTCGCGGCGCTGCGGCTCGCCTACGTCGTGCTGCCGATGTCGATCGTCGAACGCGTCGTGGCGCTTCGCGCCGCGTTCGATCGGTTTCCGCCCAGCCTGCCCGAGCGCGCCGTCGCCGAACTGCTGGCCGACGGATCGCTGCGCGCCCACCACCGGCGGATGCGATCGCGCTACCGCCACGCCCGCGATCTGCTGGCCGATGCGCTGCGGCGGGCCGCGGGCCCCGCGCTGACGCTGGTCGTGCCGGCGCAGGGCCTGCACCTGCTGGCCTGCCTGCCGGAGCGGGCGCCGGCCTCGCTGGCCGGCCGGATCCGTGAGCGGGCGGGGCTGGACGTGTGGCTGCTCAGCGAGACGCGCCTGCGCAGCCAAGGGCCGGACGGCTTCGTGCTGGGTTTCGCCGGCCACGACGACGCGCGGATCCGGCAGGCCGCCGACGCGCTGGGCCAGACCGCGCGCGAGGCATTGGGCGCGCTGCCGTGACAGGCCGCCGCCGCGAGGAAGTGCCGCCGTGAAGGACTGCCGCCATGGCGGGTGCCCGCCGTGACGGGGAGCGCCGCCACGGCGGCGCTCGCGGCCCCGCTCGCGCGGCGTCGCGCGGCGATCAGGCCGCCGACGGCGGCAGGTGCAACTGGGCGATGCCGATGTCGTCGCCCGGCCAGCGCGGATAGCGTTCGAGCACCAGCGGGTCGTGGCCCGGCACCACGTGGTCGAGCGAATCGGCCGCCTGCTGGATCCGCCGGTGGCCGGCCAGCATGTCGGCGACGTTGAAGACGATCGGGAACGGCCGCTCCCGCTGGAAGTTCTCGTAGAAGTGGCTGGCGTCGGACGCCAGCACGACCCAGCCCCGCCGCGTGCGCACGCGCACCGCCTGCAGGCCGCGCGTGTGGCCGCCGATCAGCATCAGCTCGACCCCCGGGGCGACTTGCGAATCCCCGCTGTGGAACTCGACGCGGTCCGCATAGACGTGCCGAACCAGTTCGACGACGTCGGTGACCGAGTACGCGTGGCGCAGCGCGTGGTGGCACATGCAGCGGCCGGTCGCGTAGTCGAGCTCGGCGTCCTGCACGTGGAACCGGGCGGCCGGCAGCTTGTCGAGATTGCCGGCGTGGTCGTAGTGCAGGTGCGTCAGCACGACGTCGGCGATCTGCGCGGGCTGCACGCCGAGCACCGCGAGCGCCTCGATCGGGCAGCGCGACAGCACGCGCTCGCGCTCGCGCGCGGCCGTCTCGTTGAACCCGGTGTCGACCAGGATGTGCCGGCCCGCGCCGCGCAACAGCCAGACGTAGAAGTCCAGCGGCATCGGCCCGTCATGCGGATCGTTGCCGATGAAGTTGTCGCGCCGCATCCGCTGCACGCTCGCGTAGCGGATCGCGAAGATCTCGTAGCAGGGCTCGATCGCCGCCTGCTCGTTCGGACGAAGCTCGTTCATCGATGTCTCCTCTGCGGCATTATCGCCCGTCGTTACCCTCCGTCACACCGGTAACGACTTGGCTGGCGACAGTCGCGGCGCGCGGCGATACGCTGTCCTCACGGTCCGCATCCGAGGATCGATCGAGGTGACATCATGATGAGCAAGCTGTCCGTCGCGGCGTTCTGTCTGGGCGCTGGTGCGTTGATGTCGGCGCCGGCCCATGCGCATGGCGGCGTGTCCGTCGAGATCGGCATCGGCGTGCCGGTCGCGCCGCCCGCCTACGTCACGCCCGCGCCGGTCTACGGCTATCCGCCGCCGCCGGCCTACTACCCGCCGCCTCCGCGGCGTTATGCCCCGCCGGTCTATGGCGGACCGGTCTATGGCCCCCCTGTTTACGGCGCTCCCGTCTACGGTACGCCGGTCTACGGCCCCCCGGTCGTCGTCCAGCCGCCGCCGGTTTACCGGCCTTACAGGTCCGCGCCGGTTCGCGTCTACGGCCACTGGTAACGCCGTCCCGGGTTCGCGCGAGTCGGTTGGCGGCGCCCGGCGACACGTCGATCCGGGCGTCGAGCGACGGCGTCGCGGCCCGCGGCGCCCCGTCGCATCGGGCAGTATCATGGCGGGCCCATGCAGAATGCGCCCGCTTCCTCTTCCTCCATCCCCCAGGATGCCGGCCACGCGGTGACGACGGGCGGCCTGCCCGATCACCTGCGCTTCCGGGCGATGCTGTCGGTCATGCTGGCCGTCGCGATGGCCTCGCTCGACACGGCGATCGCCAACACCGCGCTGCCGACGTTCGCGGCGGCGCTGGGCACGACCGCGGCCGATTCGATCTGGATCGTCAACGCCTATCAGTTGACGATGGTCGCGGCGGTTCTGCCGCTCGCGTCGCTCGGCGAGATCGCCGGCCACAAGCGCGTCTGCCTGGCCGGGCTGATCCTGTTCACGCTCGCGTCGGCGGCCTGCGGCTTCGCGTGGTCGTTGCCGTCGCTGGTCGTTTTCCGCGGCCTCCAGGGCCTGGGCGGCGCGGCGATGATGGCCGTCAACGGCGCGATGATCCGTTTCATCGCGCCACCGGACCGGCTCGGCGCCGCGCTGGGCATCAACGCGATGGTCGTCGGCAGTTGCTTCGTCATCGGCCCGACCGTCACGTCGCTGGTGCTGGCGATCGCGCCCTGGCCGTGGCTGTTCCTGTTCAAGCTGCCGATCTGCGTGCTGGCCTTGTACGTCGGTTGGACGTCGCTGCCCAACACCGCCCGGGCCGCGCACAGGTTCGACGGACCGGCGTCGGTGCTGTGCGCGCTGCTGTTCGGCTCGCTGGTGCTCGGGCTGGGCGAGATCTCGCATGCGGCGCCCTGGCCGCGGGTCACCGCCGAGTGGACGATCACGCTGGCCTGCCTGGTCTGGCTGCTGCGGCGCCAGGCCGCGCACCCGGCGCCGATGCTCGCGATCGATCTGTTCCGCCGGCCGCTGTTCGCGCTGTCGTCGCTGACCTCGGTGTGCGCGTTCGCGACGCAGGGCTTCGCGTTCGTCGCGCTGCCGTTCATGTTCCAGCAGCGCCTGGGACGCTCGGCCGTCGAGATCGGCCTGCTGATCACGCCCTGGCCGGTCGTGGTCGCCGCGCTAGCGCCGATCGCGGGCCGCCTGTCCGACCGCTATCCGGCCGGGCTGCTCGGCGGCATCGGCCTGGCCGTGCTGGCCAGCGGCATGGCGCTGATGGCGACGATGCCGGCCGCGCCGTCGGACTGGGACATCGTCTGGCGGATGGTCTGGTGCGGGATCGGCTTCGGCTTCTTCCAGTCGCCGAACCTGAACGCGCTGATGACCAGCGCGCCCGCGCATCGCAGCGGCGCGGCCAGCGGCATCATCGCCACCTCGCGGCTGACCGGCCAGGCGACCGGTACGGCATTGGTGGCCGCGTGCTTCCTGCTGACGCCGGACCATGGGGACATCGCCGCGATGTGGCTCGGCGCCGTGTTCTCGTGCATCGGCTGCGTGGCGAGCTTCGCGCGCCTGCGCGTGAGACCGGGACCGATGGGCTGACCGGCCCCGGGGCCAGGGTCAAGCACTCGTACCCGCACTCGTACCCACACTCGCGCCCGTACCGGCGGCCCTCGCCGCGGCGCCGATCACGCGCGCTGCCGGCGCCCGATCGCGATCGAGAAGCCGATGCCGAGCGCGGCGGCGACGGCCGCGCAAGCGATGAACAAGGCTCCGGCCTGGCCGCTGCCGACCAGTTCGGCCGCCACCGCGACGCCGACCGACTGGCCGACGAACAGGCTCGACGCGAACATCGACACCGCCGTGCCGCGATAGGCCTGCGACAACTGCGTCGCGTTGGTCTGCAGCGTGTTGTGCAGCATGTACAGTCCCAGGCCGCCGATCAGGCATGCCGGCGCGGCCAGCCAGGCCCGCGTCTCCAGGCCCAGCAGCAGGAACGAGACGGCGAGCAGGGTTCCGCCGAGCCGCGCCATACCCGCCTCGCCCAGGCGCCTGATCAGGCGCGCTGCCGAGAACGTATACAGCATGCCGCCGACGCCGAGCAGCGCGAGGATGCCGCCGGCCACCGTCATCGACAGGCCGAAACGCTGGTGCAGGTGCGTGGGGACCATCGCGTAGAGGCTGAACGCGGCCGCGCCTTCGAGAAAGACCAGCAGCAGCACGACGCGGGCCCACGGCTCGGCGGCGATGCCGCCGACCTGGGCGATGAACGAAGCGCGAGACGCGGCGCCGGCGTCCGGCGGGGCCGGCGGCGCGGCGCGCAGCAGCCCCGCGCGTCCCTGCGCGACCAGCGCGGCGACGAAGATCAGCGTCAGCACGGCGAACGGCGCCCGCCAGTGGATCGCCTCGGCCAGCACACCTCCGAACCACTGGCCGCAGATCATGCCGGTCAGCGTGGCGGTCATGAAGCGAGCCAATGCCGGCTGGCGCTGGTCGTAGGGAACCGTGTCGCCGATGTAGGCCATGCCGATCGGGACGATGCCGGCGGCGAACGCGCCGGACAGCGCGCGCAGCATCGACACGGCCGGCATCGACGGCGCCAGCAGCACGAACAGGTTGGCCAGCGCGCAGCCGGCCGTCGCCAGGCCGATCACCCGCGTCTTGCCGATGCGGTCGCTCAGCGGCCCGTAGAACGCCTGCAGCAATCCGTAGGCGATCGCGAAGAACGAGATCGCATGGGCCGCTTCGACCGTCGTGACGGCGAACGCATCGGCCAGCGGCGCCGTCAGGCTGTCGCACACGCGCATCGACGCCAGGCTGCCGAACGCGCTCAATCGCAGCAGCGCCGTCGGATCGACGCGGGTCGTGGAATCGGCGGATACGGACAATCGAATGCCTGGCTCGAGCGGAAGGGAGCGGCCCCGGGACGCCGTCGCGTCAGGAAGCCTCGGGATACAGGCCGCGCCGGCGCGCGAACAGCCGCGTCAGCCCGAGCAGCGCGTCGATGTTCGGCGTCGCCAGGCCGAGCCGGCCGGCGATCTCGGCGACGGCGGCGACGATCGCGTCGAGCTCGATCGGCCGGCCGGCCTCGACGTCCTGCAGCATCGAGGTCTTGAACGCGCCGAGCTTGCGGGTGACGGCGTGCCGGTCCTCGGGCGTCTGCGCGATCGGGCAGCCGATGCGTTCGCCGACCTGCGCGGCCTCGCGCATCGCCGCCGAGCAGAACGCCCGCACCAGCGGATCGTCGAGCACCTGGTCCGCGGTGGCGCCGGTCAGCGCCGACACCGGGTTCATCGTCAGGTTGCCCCACAGCTTGTACCAGATGTCCTGGCGGATTCGCTCGGAGACGCGCACGTCGAAGCCGGCGGCCGTCAGCACGGCTTGCACCTCGCGCAGCCGCGCGCTGTGCTGGCCCGACGGTTCGCCGATGATCAGCTCGCGTCCGATCCGGTGCTCGACGACGCCCGGGGTCGTCGAGGCGGCGCTGGCGTGCACGACGCAGCCGACGATATGCGCGAGCGGCATGGCCGCGAGGATCGCGCCTTGCGGGTCGATGCTGCGCAGCGGCGCGCCGGACAGCGCGTCGATGCCCTGGCCGAACCACCAGGGCACGCCGTTGATCGCCGGCAGCACGACCGTCGCCGGGCCGATCAGCGGCGCGACCGATTCGGCGACCGACGCGAGCGCCGGGCCCTTGACGGCCACCACGACCAGGTCCTGCGGTCCGAGCTCGGCCGGCCGGTCGCTGGCCCGCACGTCGGCGCGCAGCTCGGCGCCGTCATGGCGCAGCCGCCAGCCCTCGCTGCGCAGCGCGGCCAGCGTCGCGCCGCGCGCCACCGCCGACACCGACGCCGCGCCGCTGGCGGCCAGGCGCGCGCCGATCAATCCGCCGATCGCGCCCGCGCCGTAGATCGCGATCTTCACGACGCGCTCCTCCATCCGGAAGCGGTATGGAACAGCGGCCGCCCCGGCGCGTCGTCCGGCAGCTCGTGCAGCCCCGGCACGGTCGTCTGCTCGTCGATCGACAGGGCCAGCGCCAGGTCGCCGATCAGCGGCTGCGCCGCCTCGAGCGTGAACACGCCGTCGAGCTCGGTCTCGTGGCCGGCCAGCAGGTCGCCGTCGTCGTCGAGCAGGCTGATTCGCATCGACAAGCGCGGCTTGGCCGGCGCCCCGCCGCCGCGGCGATGCAGCGAGCAGGCGATCCGCGCGACGTCGTCCTCGGCGCCGATCGCTTCGAGCTGGCGATGCAGGTCGTAGCGGGCCACCCAGAACTGCGCGAAATAACGGCCCGAGACGCGGACCGCGCGCAGGTCGTCGGGGAAGCCGACGTTGATGTGCCCGCGCGTGATCCGCGACAGCGCCCGGCGCGCGTCGGCCGACCAGTCCAGATGGTTCTTCGGCAGGTCGGCGAAGTTCGGCAGATAAGGCCGCAGGTCGTCGGCCGGCATCGCCTCGTCGTCGTCCAGCCATTCGGGCGGCGTGGCGACGTGGATCACGATGTAGCGCAGCGCCATCGGCGTCTCGTCCCAGTGCTCGATCGGTGGATCGTCGTCCTCGTCGTCCTCGTCGGCATCGTCGGCATCGTCGGCATCGGCGCCGCCGCCCGCGCGAAGATCGCGGGCGCCGCCGCCATCGTCGTCCTCCTTGCCGTCCTCGTCCTCACTACCGTCCTCGTCGGCCGCCGCGCACGCGCCGAGCCACGCGAAGACCTCGACCTCGTCCAGGCGCTCGATCCGGCCCGGCGCGAACAGGGTCTTCATGACGGTGATCCGCACCTCGTCCTCGTCATGGTCGCGCCCTTCGTTCAGTCGCAGCCATGCCTGCGCGAGCGCCTCGCGGATCGTCTCGGACAGCGGGGTCGACGCGAAGCCGCGCGGCAGCATCACCGGCACCGCGAACAGCTCGTGGCGCACCTGGCGGGCATCGACGAGCTGCGCGAGGTCGTCGCCCAGCGCCTGGTCGAGCGCGCGCGCGGTGGCGGCGTCCTCGCGCGTGCGCCCGCGCAGCCGGCACAGCGCCTCGCGATCGCCATCGCGCAGGAATCCCCGCAGCGCGTCGCCCAGCGCGTGACGGGCCTGCGTGCACTGATCGAGCTTGGCGTAATAAGCGGCGCCGACGCCTTTCGTGTCTTCGATCCGGTCGAGCTCGCGAGTCAAGCCGGCCAGCGCGCGGGCCTGCGCCGCGCAATCGTCGATTCGCGCGCGTCGCGCGGCGTCGGAGGAGGATCCTTGCACCATCGGCAGTCGAGCCCAGAGGGAAAAGTCAGGCGGCATTATCGCAGGCAACGGCGTCCGGCCCGAACGGTGTCGCGATCCGGACCCGGCGGCGGGCGCGTCGCCGCGCGACGGCGATGCTATGCTGGCCCTGCCCGGCGCGCCCGAACCGGCGGTTCGCGGACACCAGGCGGACGCGGCATCCCTCGACAAACAGAAGGAGACAGTTCGATGCGCGCTTCTCGACGGGCGGTCCTGCCGTTGCTGGCCGCGCCGCTATGGGCCCGGGTCGGCCCGGCCGCCGCCCAGTCCGGCGCTTTTCCGAGCAAGCCGATACGGATCATCGTTCCGTTCGCCAACGGCAGCGGCGCCGATAGCAACACGCGATACCACGCCGAGGAGCTGTCCAAGCTGCTGGGCCAGCCGATCGTCGTCGAGAACCGCCCGGGCGGCAACGGCGCCGTCGGCATCGGGATCGTCAAGCAAGCGCCGGCCGACGGCTACACGATGCTGACCGCCAGCAACTCGCCGATGTCGGTCAATCCGCACGTGCTCAAGTCGCTGCCCTACGATCCGACGACCGATCTGCGGCCGGTAGCCGGGCTGTTCCGCGGCCTGATGGGCTTCATGGTCGCCGGCGATTCGCGCTACAAGTCGCTGCAGGACCTGCTCGATGCCGCCCGCGGCGAAAAGCGCAAGATCTCGGTCGGCACGTATTCGCAGGGCTACCAGTTGGCGGCCGCCTGGTGGTCGACGCTGACCGGCGCCGAATTGAACTACGTCGCGTACAAGGGCTTGTCGCAGGCGATGACCGACCTGATCGGCGGACAGATCGACCTCGCGGTGGTCGACCTGGGCGGCGCGCTGCCGCTGGCCAAGGACGGCAAGGCGCGCGCGCTGGCCGTCAGCGGCGATTCGCGCTCGCCCGAGCTGCCCGATGTCCCGACGATGCAGCAGCTCGGCTTCAAGGACTTCGTGACCTATACGTGGTGCGCGTTCTACGTCAACGCCGCGACGCCCGACGACATCGTCGACAAGCTGGCCGACGCGATGCAGAAGGTCCTGAACACCCCGGCCGCGCGCGAGTACGCGGTGCGCAATAGCTGGGAGCAGATGCCGCTGGCGCCGGCGGCGATGCGCGAGTTCCACCTGGCCGATTCCGAGCGCTACCGCAAGATCGCCGAGGCCGCGCGGATCGAGAAGCAGTGATCGGCGATATGCCGAGCATTCGCAACGACGAGCGGGGACGTCCTGGCGCGACGAGCGGGCGTCGCGGGCTCGTTCACAGATTCTCAAGCGCCGGTGGCGATCGCCTCGAACGCCGGCGATCGGACCAGCACGCCGGCGGCGGCGCGCAGGCGTTCGGCGTGATCGCCGATCACCGAAGCCAGCTCGAGCTGCGCTAACCAGGTCGACGGCACGCCCATCAGCCCTCGCGACGCGCCGATCAGGCATCCGGTCATCAGGCCGCAGCCGTCCGAATCGCCGCTGTGGTTGACGGCCCGCAGCAGCGCCTCGCCGGGGTCGTTCGCCTCGCGCGCGACGTGGATCGCGATCGCCAGCGCTTCGTGCGCGTCCCAGCCCTCGCCCAGTCTGGCGGTCGGATCCGACGTCGCCTCGCCGGTGGCCGAGGCCTCGACCGCCCGCGCGATCGCCGCGCGCACCGGCGCCGCGTCCGCGTGCTGGGCCAGGATCTCGTCGACGCGCGCCAGCGCCTCGTCCCATGAACGGCCGGCCAGCAGCGCGGCGATCAGCGTCGCGAACGCGCCGGCCGCGTGGATCGCCGTCGGGTGCCCGTGCGTCAGGCGCGCGAGGCGCCCCGCCAGCGATTGACAGCGCGCCAGCGCGTCCGCCCCGGTTTTCGCGTCGGCGCCGGCTAGCGCGCCGAACAGCACGCCGACCGGCGCGGTCCGGCCGGCCGCGACGTTGCCCATCCGGGTATTGACCGCCGCCTGGCCCGGCGCTCGCGTCGCCTCGAGCGCGTCCAGGCAGGTCAGCGACGGCGCGCGCTGGACGCGCAGCTCGGGCAGCGCGAGCAGGCCGCGCGGCGCGCCCATAGCCGTACCGGCGTCGCCGAGCCCCTGCGAAGCCAGCCAGCGCAGATAGGCGGCGCCGACCGCCGTGTCGTACGAGGGCTCGCCTGGGCCGGTGTGCTCGCCGATCGCGTCCAGCAGCCCTTCGGCGGTGAACAGCATCATCTGCGTATCGTCGGTGACCGAGCCGACGCGCCCGTTGAACCGGGTCGGCTCGCGCAGCCCTCGCGGGCCGTAGGCGGTGCGGATCTCCTCGATCCTCAGGTGTTCGAGCGGCGCGCCGAGGGCGTCGCCCAATGCCCCCAACAGCAGGCAGGCGCGTTCCCTGTGCGCGAGCGGCTCGCCTGCCGGACCGGTTTGCGGGACGGAAGTGGCGCTGGCATCCATCCCTGCAGCAGACCATGAGCGGCTGGCCCGGATAAGCCGGAGGCAGGCGGGCGGCGGCGCGCGGGCCACGAGCGGCGGATCGCTGCGGCTGGCCGGCAACGTTCGATTCGGCGGACGAGACCGGCGGACGAGACCGGCGGACGATTGACAGCCGGGCCGAGTCTCAGTACTGTACGTTCATACACCCTGTGATTTTGACTAGAGGCCCAGCGGCGGAACGCCGTGCCGATCCGCCGCGCCGCCTCGTCTTTTCCGGAGAGTCCGATCATGAGCCATCCCCTTGCCGAGACGACCCGATCCTTCGTCGGCTGGTTGACGTCGATCGCCCGACACGTCTTCGACGGCGCCCCGGACGCGAGCGATGGAGACGCCGTTCCGTCGCCCGCCGAGAGCATCGATCACCCGACCTACCTGCGCCGCCGGATCGAGATCGATGGCGTGACCAGCCCCTGCCCGGTCGACTGGTCGATGGCGAGCTGGCAGGTCCGGCTGCCACACTAGCCAAGCCTGTTCGTTCAAGGATCGATCGGACCCTGGTCCAGAGATCTTGACCGGACGCGGAGGATTGACCGGACGAGAAGGCCGACCCGAATCGGCGCGCCCGGTCCGCGCACCGATCGTCCTGCGCCAAGGACGGCTCGGATTGGTATAGTGGCCGCCCCGGTTTCGCTCTACCCGACCGGCCCGCGCGGGCCGGTCCCCCCTGCCATGCCCGTCTTCGAATCTGCCGCTGCCGGCGGCGCGCCCGATCGGTCCGGCGCGACCCCGGCCATCGTTCCGCTTCCGTCGCCGGTTTCCCGCCTACCCAAGGTGGGGACGACGATCTTCACCATCGTCTCGGCGCTGGCCGCCGAGCACGGGGCCGTCAACCTCGGCCAGGGCTTTCCGGATTTCGATTGCGACCCGCGGCTGCTCGACGAGGTCGACGCGGCGATGCGCGCCGGCCACAACCAGTATCCGCCGATGACGGGCTGGCCGGCCCTGCGACAGGCGATCAGCCGGACGATCGCGCAGTGCTACGGCGGCGTCTACGATCCGGATCGCGAGATCACGGTGACCGCGGGCGCGACGCAGGCGATCCTGACCGCGATCCTCGCGCTCGTTCACCCCGGCGACGAGGTGATCGTCATCGAGCCCGCCTACGACTGCTACGTGCCTGCGATCACGATGGCCGGCGCCGTGCCGGTCCTCGTGCCGATGACGCCGCCGTCCGATCAGCGGCCCACGTATACGGTGCCGTGGGATCGCGTGCGGCAGGCGGTCGGGCCGCGCACGCGGATGATCCTCGTCAACTCGCCGCACAATCCGACCAGCTCGGTGTTCGACGCCGACGACCTGCTCGCGCTGCAGCGGATCGCCTGCGATCACGGCCTGCTCGTGCTGTCGGACGAGGTCTACGAGCACATGGTCTTCGACGGCGCGCGCCACGAAAGCGTCGCCCGCTATCCGGCGCTGGCCGAGCGCAGCGTCATCGTCTCGAGCTTCGGCAAGACCTTCCACGTCACCGGCTGGAAGG
>JASGFT010000004.1:0-55724 GCA_047605425.1 Burkholderiaceae bacterium
CGGCTCGTTGCTGCTGGCCGCCGAAGATGTGGCCCAGCAGACCGTCGAGATTGCCCTGGCGGCCACCGAAGGCCGACGAGCCCGCCGCCGAGCAGGCCGCCGAGCACGTCACCGAGGGCGCCGGCCCCGCCGGCGCCTCCGCCCTGGCCACCAAGGCTGCCGAGCACGCCCCCGAGAACCGAACCCAGGTCCATTCCTCCATGGTCGCGATCATCGGGGTCTCCTTGAACGGGTCGGGTCGGTGAGCCGACGGGCCGCTCGCGGCGCGGCGTGGATTTCACCATTCGATCGCGCTCAAGGGCGAGTCGATGCGTCGCCGCGAAACGGTTGCCCCTGGCGCGGCCAAACGCGCCTGACGGCATCCAGCAGCAGGTCAGCGGCAACACGGCTGACGCGCCCGCCTTGCCCACCGCGTCGGCGTTCGTCGCGGGCGACGCCGCCGCCGTGGACAAGGCTGCATCGGCGTCGTTCGTCACCGGGCATCGCCTTCGGCACCTACTCCCCGGACTGCCGTTGCCCGCCTCATTGCACGCTGATCCCGGACAGCATTCCATCCTGATCGCGGACATCTACGGTACGATCCACACCGTCACCCCGACCCCTCTGTGCCGGTGTCCGTGATCCCATGGAACACTGTCCGCCATCACCGTGGAATGGGTATCCGCGATCGATGGAATGCGCACCTGGGAGCCAAGAGTACCCCGCACGGTGCCGAATGTGGGTCCCGAGGACACAAAGATTGGCAACCGGCCGGTGCCCGGGCCTGCGGAATCTGCCAAGACCTCCGGCGCGAGCCGTCTTGCCCGGCTGCGCCGAACAGTCGAGCCCGGCTGCGATCATGGCGATTCCATCGGCGCGTTGGCGGCCGCGAATCGCTGCAGGCGCAGGCCCTCGGCGCGTGCTTCCGCCAGCAATGGGTTCCAGTCGTCCGGGGGGCGGCCGCTTTCCAGCATCTTGCGGAAGACCCGGTAGGCATCGTCGCTGCTTTCGTAGGCGCGCAGGGTCTTCTCGTCGTTGACCCAGGCGAGCACGATCACTCGGCCCGCCGCGTGAAAACGGAAGAACAGCCGGTACTGCTGGAAGAACTTCGCCCGGAACCAGTGCCTGTGATCGTTACCCAGCGCACCGCCCTGCCGGTACTCCGGTCGTGCCGGGTCTTGCGGGATGACGTCGAACGCCAGTTTCGTGATGGCTGCCAGTCGCTTGCTGGCGTTCTTCTTCAGGTATCCGGCTGGGTCTTTCTGCCTGAGGGCCTCGACCTGCCGCGCCAGCGCTTCAATCTGCGCAAGGAACAGCGGATGGGCAAAGACTGTCCAGCCGTGGATGACCAGGGGCGCGGGATTGCCCGCCCTCATTCATCGTCCGCCGACAGGACGGCATCGAGATCGACGTCGGCATCGCCCACCAGCGTCCGCAGGCGCTGAACGAGGCCGGCATCCACGGCCTGCAGGCGTTCGGGGTGCTCGGCGATATCGCGAGCGAGAAAGCCCAGAAACGCCCCGAGCACAGGGTCGCTACCCTCGGTGCCTGAAGCACGGGTCAGCACCACCTCGCCGTTCGGGCGGATCGTGTACTGAATCTTGTCCCGTTTGCCGAGTCTCAGGGCACGGCGAACGGTTTCCGGGACCGTGGTCTGGTAACGGTCGGTCAGTGTGGATTCGACTTCGAGGGGGGCGGGCATGGCGCGCTCTGGCTGGAGATGCCGTGCATGGTAATGCAATTGAATTGCCATGACAATGGAATCGCATTGCCTCTGATTTCGCGCGATCGCGTTCGTGGCGTTGATCGAGGCGCATCATTCGGCCCGGTTCGTCAGTCTCGAGGGCGCGCAGGCTGCGGCGAGATCCAGACCATCGAAGGGCAGGCGGCCAGCGTGGATCCCGGACGAGAACCCAGCCGTTGCCGGACGCGGGCTGGCCGTCACCGGCGCGGGTCCCGCGCGCGCGCTTCGGCATGCGCCTTGAACGCGAGCAGTTGCTCGTCCCAGTGGGCTTCGAGCGAAGCGATCCAGTCGCGCACCTCGCCGAAGGGTTCGGGACGCAGGCGGATCGGCCGGGAGCGCGCATCGTCGGCCGCGGTTTGTTGCTCGACGATGCCGGCCTCGCGCAGCACCCGCAGATGACGGCTGAGCGCGGGGCGCGCGATCCGCAGGCGCTCGGCCACCTCGCTGGGCCGCAGATCGCCATGGCGCAGCAGGTCGATGATCGCGCGCCGTTGCGGATCGGCCATCGCGCTCAGCGTCTGGTCGAGGGTGCCCGGCGGCCCGATCGCGGCGGGCGTGCCACTCGGGCCGCTTATCCCGCTTATCCCGCTTATCCCGCTTATCCCGCTTATCCCGTTCACGCTGCTCGTGTCGCTTGCGCCGAGTCGGCCCGCGGCCCCGGTCATACCGGTTTACCGTGTGTCTTGACCCGCTGCATGAACCACCAGTGATGGCCTTCGGGGTCGACGGCGCGATAGCAGCGGTCGGCCCAATAGTCCTCGCCGTAGTCCGACGTGATCGGCTCCTGCGCGATCAGCGCGCCGGCCGCCCGCGCCGCCTCGCAGTGCGCATCGGCATCGTCGACGAAGACCGCCAGCGCCTGGGTCACCGCCCCATCCACGGCGCGCGGACTGCGGGTTTTCATGGGTTGGCAGTTCTCGCGCTGATCCTCCTTGCCGGCCTGGCCCACCATGATCAGGCCGTCGCCGTAGTCGAGTTCGGAGTGCTCGATGCGGCCGGCCTCGCCTTCGATCAGCAACCGCGTCCTGAAGCCGAAGGCCTTGCAAAGGAAATCGATGGCGGCCCTCGGGTCGTCGTAGAACACGGAGGCCGAGATGCGCGGCCAGTCCACGGGTGTCGGTTTCATCGCCTGCTCCTCGGTATGCGTAGATGGGAGATATAGTTTCCAAATTACCACATAGTTATAAAAAATGGAAACTATATGGGCGAGTCACCGCGATACCGGGGAATCCACGATGAGAGAAAGCTCGCCAGAGACAGGCGGGCCTCACGCATCCGATCGCGTCATGGCATCGATCCGTCCGTCCAGCCCGACCGCTCCGGGACCTAAGCCCGCAGCCCGGTCGTCGGGATTGACCGAACGACAGGTTTCGAGCGACAGGCAGCCGCAGCCTATGCATCCGGTCAGGCGATCGCGGATGCGGGTGAGGGCGGCGATGCGGGCATTCAGGTCGTCACGCCAGCTCGCGGAGATCCGCGCCCAGCCGGCCGCGCTCAACTGACGGGTTTCCAGCGCGGGCTTGAGCGCCGCCTCGATGCGGGCGAGCGGCAGGCCCGCACCCTGGCCGACCTTGATCACGGCCAGCAAGCGCAGCGTGCTGCGCGGGTAGCGGCGGTGGTTCGCGGCCGTGCGTTCGGAGCGGATCAGGCCTTGACGCTCGTAGAAGTGGATCGCCGACACGCGCAGGCCGCTGCGGCGCGCGAGCTCGCCGACGCTCAGCATCGGCGGCAGGCCGGCATCGGCGTCGGCTCCAGAAGGTCGCTTGCGCGGCCTGGATTCAGGGCTGTCGTTCGCCATGACCAAGGTCCTCCTATGGCTCGGTTCGGATCGGTGATCGGCGCCATGGGCCGGCTCGCACGCCGAAGTCATCCAGCGATCCCGGGCTGCCGCGATAGGCGCTTGACATAAACTATAGTTGATATTTGATGCTGAACCTCCATTCACCCCGATGGAGTCATGGCATGCCTCGCTTCTCTTCCGATATCTCCCCGCTGCGCATTGCGCTGATCCAGGGCAGCATCCGCGCGGGCCGCTTCAACGACGTTATCACGGCCTGGACACGGCGAGCGCTCGAGGCCGCCGGCTTCGAGATCCTGGTCATCGATCCGGCCGATCCGCGTTGGCTGCCGATCCAGACAGGCGATTCGTCGGCGGCCGATGCGCTCGATGCGCTGCTGCGGCCGGTCGACGGTTTCGTGGTGACCACGCCGGAATACAACCATTCGGCGCCCGGCGCACTGAAGTCGCTGATGGATGCGACCGGCGATAGCTGGGCGCTCAAGCCGGTGGCCTTCGTGTCCTACGGCGGCCGTTCGGGCGGATTGCGCGCCGTCGAAGCATTGCGCTTGGTGGTGGCCGAGCTGCACGCGGTGGCCTTGCGCGACACCGCGAGCTTCGCCTTTCCGCACGACCGCTTCGGCGCCGACAACGAGTTGCTGGACGCCGACGAGCACGCAACCATGGCGCGGCTGATCGCGACCGTATGCTGGCGCCTGGACTGGTGGGCGCGGGCCTTGCGCAGCGCCCGTCTGGCGCGGCCCTACGAACGAGCGGCGGTCGCGGGAGCGGTGGCGTGAACGTGATACTGCGCGACCCTCGGGCCTGGCCGCTGCTGGTCGCCGCATCCTTGACGATCATGCACTGACCGAAGATTTCGGTGCGCCGCCGTCCGGCGCCCAGCTCACGCTCACGACGCTGCTGCTCGCGTTCGGCGCGTCGCAGATGTTCCGGGGGCCGCCGTCGGACCGCTTCGGCCGGCGGCCGATCCTGCTGCTGGGCCTCGCGGCCTATGTGCTGGCCTCGATCGGCAGCACGCTCGCGCCCTCGATCGACCTGCTCGTCGTCTGGCGCGCGGCGCTCGCGGTCCTGGCGGTGGTCGGCAGCGCGTGCATCGCGGCGATCGCCTGGATAGGGATGCGCCGTCACGGGGCGCCCGCGCTCCGGTAGTTCGAGCCGAAGCGGCGTTGCAGCGCTGCCGGCGTCATCGGGATCGGCGATGCCGACGCGCAGGCCGCTGCCGGCCGAGACAGCGAGTTCCTCGAACGCGGCCGCTCTATCCGTGCTGGTGGGCCAGGCGTCGACTCCGCCGGCCGTCGACCGACACGGGGACGTCGCCCGCGATCGTCACGCGGCGCATCACCCGATGCTGACCGCCATAGTCGTTGATCGCGTAGTGCTGCGTCGCGCGGTTGTCCCAGATCGCGACATCACCGACCGCCCATCGCCAGCGCACCGTGTTTTCGAGTCGCGTGACGTGGTCCTGGAACAAACTGAACAGGTGCCGCGAGTCGGCCGAGTTGTAGCCGACGAACCGCTTGAGGAAGTGGCCCGCGACGATCGCGCGCTCGCCGGTCACCGGGTGGACGCGTACCAGCGGATGCTCGCTCTCGATCAAGCGGGCGGTGAAGACCTTGCGGTAGCGTTGGGCGCCCGCGTCATCGGGCTCGACTCGCGTCGCGGCGTAGTCGTAGTCATTGCCATGCACGGCCCAGAGCTGGTCGGCCAGTGCGCGCAGCGGCGCGGGCAACTCCGAATAGGCAGCGACGGCATCGGCCCAGACGGTGTCGCCGCCGCGCTCGGGGATGACCACGGCCCGCAGGATCGATACCTGCGGCGGCGCGACGTCGAACGTCACGTCGGTATGCCAGGAGTTCGCGCGTCCGCCGTGCCGCGAATCGAGCTCGAAGATGCGCGTGCCGTCGCGCGAGGGCACGGTCGGGTGTTCGACGAGCTCGCCCCATAAGCGGCTGAACGCCTGCTGCGTGGCATCGTCGAGGTGATGCTGGTCGCGCAGGAACAGGACTTTGTTGGCGTGCAGGGCGGCTCGCAGCGACGCGATGACCTCGGGCGACAGGTCGCCGTTCAGGCGCAAACCGCGGACTTCGGCGCCGAGGCGGCCACCGACGGGCTGAAGCTCGAGGCCGATGCCTGGCGTGGCGGCGGCGGTGATGGACGGGTCGATGACGACGCTCATCGCGAGAGCCTCCTGGATGGGTGAGGCGATCGAGTCTCGGCGCGATCCCGCCGATCGGCAAGCGAATATACGAGATAAGGATTTCGCGCCACCGAATCGAATGCTTAGCGGATCATGTTCGTTTTCTTCGATCGACTGGATGATTAGGATGGCGTGTCATCGGGGCGGACCGCCCCGCCGTCAAGAAGGAGAATCCCGTGATCGATCGAACGCGCCGTCGCCTGGCGCTCGCCGCAACCGTCACCGCCGCCGCGGCCCCGCTTGGTTTCGCACCGGCCGCGCGCGCGCAATCGACCCCAAGGGAAGTCCGGCTCGGATTCCAGAAGGGGGCGGCGATCCTGGTGCTGGCCCGCAAGCGGCAAGTGATCGAGAAGCGCCTGCAGAAGATCGGCATCGACAGCGTCAAATGGGTCGAGTTCCAGTTCGGCCCGCCGATGCTCGAGGCGCTGGGTGCGGGGGCCATCGACCTGGGATCGGTCGGCGATACCCCGCCGATCTTCGCGCAGGCGGGCCAGTCGCGCCTGGTGTACGCCGCCGCGACGCCGTCCGCCCAGCACGCGGTGCTGGTGCCCAGGCAGTCGCCGATCCGCGGCATCGAGCAGCTCAAAGGCAAGCGTGTCGCGGTGGGCAAGGGATCGAGTGCGCACGCGTTGCTGATCCGTGTGCTGGCGCTCAGCGGCTTGAGCCTGAAGGACATCGAACCCGCTTACCTGGCGCCGGCCGACGCGACCGCCGCTTTCAACGGGGGCAATGTCGACGCCTGGGTGGTCTGGGATCCGTACTTCGCGATCGCGCAGCAGCACTATGGCGCCCGCGTGCTCGCCGACACGTCGGATCGACGCCTGGTCAGCTCGTCGTTCTACATGGCGGGCAAGGATTTCGCCGAGCGTCACCCGGCGGTGCTGGTTGCCGTGCTCGAAGAGCTGGCGACGCTGACGCGCTGGTCCGGCGAGCATCGTGACGATCTCGCGGCATTGGCGGCCGAAGCGACCGGCATCGACGCGAAGACCTGGTCGACGGCGTTCGCCCGCGCCGAGTTCTCGCTGGGCCCCGTGACGCCCGCGCACGTTGCCGGTCAACAGCAACTGGCAGACGACTTCCAGGCCATCGGCGTGATTCCCCGCAAGATCAACGTGGCCGACATCGTCTGGCACGGCCTGGACAAGTAGCGGCAAGGATTTCGGCCCATTGGAAGATGGGCTGGTTCGCGCTCAGATCGCGAAATTCACCGTCGATGCCGGCATGGCCTCCTGCTGCCAACGCCGCTGAGCGGCTACCCGCCGCGCGAGGATCTGCGTCAGCCGGAGCGCGAGCGGCCATGGACCGTGTCCGCTGGCGACGTTCAGGTGGCCGACCTGACCGAGGTTGATGAGACCTGCGCCCCATGCGTTGGCCAGTCGCAGCGTGTCGTCGATGCTGGCCCATTGATCGTTGGCGCTACCGATGACCACGGCCGGGCAGGACAGTGCGTGCGTGACCAGTCGATCGTCGACGCCGACCGCTCGCGGGGCCGCTGGCGCTACCAGCATCGCCGCGTCGATGCCTTCGCCGTCCAGCAGATGACGCGCGAGAGCCAGGCAGCCGAAGCTGTGCGCGACCGCGATGACGGGCTCCTGCGCGGCGCAACGCCAGTGCCTTCGCTGGCGTAGCGATCGACCGATCGCCGCCGACCATCGGCTGAGGTTCGCGTCATGCCAGTCGGGTTGCTCGACGCGCCAGGCCCGCCAGGCCCGTTGTTGCAGCCAGGTCTGCCAGTGTTCGGGCCCGCTGTCGCCAAGCCCCGGGATGATCAGCAACGCCATGATGACGCCGTCAAAGCTTGGCCAACGAGACTTCGGTGGCTTTCACCAGTGCGACGACCTCGGAGCCGACCTGCAGTTCGAGCGCGTCGACCGAGCGCGTCGTGATCACCGAGGTCACGATGCCGGATGGCGTCTCGACGTCGATCTCGGACAGGACGTCGCCTCGGATGATCTCGCGGATGCGGCCACGGAACTGGTTGCGCACGTTGATGGCTTGGATGGTCATGCGGAATTTTCCTGTCTGATGAGTGCCGGGCCGATGTCGTCAGACAGCCCAGCGAATGCCATCGAACGCGATGGCGGGATTGGTGACGTCATGCCGGCGAGCGACGTCGGCGGAGCCTTCGCGCCGGATGCGATCGCCCGTGGGGCCGGCGGGCGGTGACTCGGTCGCCGTGTGGTTCAGCACCCGCGCCAGGATCCGCGCTTCGAGGTGGGCGAAGGCGGCCGAGCCCCGTTCGCGAGGCCGGGGCAGGTCGATCCGCTCGTCGAGCGTGATACGACCGTCCTCGACGAGAATGACACGATCGGCCAGAACGACCGCTTCCTGGACGTCGTGGGTGACGAGCAAGGCCGTGAAGCCGCGCTGGCGCCATAAGCCTTCGATCAACTCGTGCATCTCGATGCGGGTCAGCGCGTCGAGCGCGCCCAGCGGCTCGTCCAGCAGCAACAGTCGCGGCTCGTGCACGAGCGCGCGGGCGAGGGCGACCCGCTGGCGCTGACCGCCGGACAACTGTGCCGGCCAGTCGGCGCCCCGGTCTCCGAGGCCCACCTGCGCCAGCACCTGTCGCGCGCGCGGCAATGCGCGGTCCGGCAGGCCCAGCGCGACGTTGTCGAGCACGCTTCGCCAGGGTAGCAATCGGGCGTCCTGGAACATGATGCGGACGTCGCCGCGCAGGCCGTCCGTCGGCTTGGCATCGAGCCCCACCTGGCCATCGCTGCCGCTTTCCAGCCCCGCGACCAATCGAAGCAGCGTGCTCTTGCCGCAGCCGCTGCGGCCGACGATCGCGACGAACTTCCCGGGGGGAATGTGCAGGTCGATGTGGTCGAGCACCTGCCGGGCGCCATACCGTTTCGATAGCTGCCGCAGCCGGACGTCGAGACCGTCGGTCGGCGTGGAGAGCGCCTCGGCTTCGATCGGCGCCGTGCGCGGCGATGACGCTATTTCGGCGTGGATCAATGGAGGCTGGGCCTGGTGCGACCACAGCGTGTCGAAGATCGATTCCCAGATCATGTCATTCGTCCTAGGCGCGATAAGCGGGGTGCCAGCGCAGGAACACGCGTTCCAGAAGCCGGGCCAGCACGTCGGCGATCTTGCCGAGCAACGCGTAGAGCAGGATGCCGACCAGCACGACGTCGGTCTGCAGGAACTCGCGGGCGTTCATCGTCATGTAGCCGATGCCGGCTTGCGCCGAGATGGTCTCGGCGACGATCAGCACGACCCACATCAGGCCGAGCGCGAAGCGCAGGCCGACGAGGATAGACGGCAGCGCGCCGGGCAGGATCACGTCCCGATAGAGCCGCCATCCCGACAGGCCATAAGCGCGCGCCATCTCGATCAGCGCCGGGTCGACGTTCTTGATCCCGTGGAACGTGTTCAGGTACATCGGGAAGAACACGGTGACCGCGATCAGGAAGAGCTTCGACGTCTCGTCGATGCCGAACCACAGAATCACGAGCGGGATCAGCGCCAGCGCCGGAATGTTGCGGATCATCTGGATCGTCGAGTCGAGCAGCGTCTGCGCGAAGCGGAACGAGCCGGTCAGCAGGCCCAGCGCGAGCCCGAGCCCGCCGCCGATCGCCAGGCCGGCGATCGCGCGGCCGGCGCTGACATGGATGTGCGTCCATAACTCGCCGGACAGCGCCAGGTCGCGGGCGGTGGTCAGCGTCTCCAGCGGCGCCGGCAGGATGCGGGTCGACAGCAGGCCGAATGTCGACGCGAAGTGCCAGCCGACGATGAGCAGCGCCGGCAGCAGCCAGGGCAGCAGCAGCGAAGGCAGCGCCTTGAAGGCCTTGGCCGCCTGGCCGGCCCAGCGGCGCCACGTGTCGCCGCGCGTCAGCGGCGAGTCGATGAACACGCTCAGCGGCTCTTGCCAGACGATGCTGTCGGCGACCGGCGGTTCGGCGAGCGCGGCGTCGGTGTTCGGCCGGGGCGGCGGCGTCGGGGGCGCGGGGACGGAACGATGAGCCATGATCCGCTACCCCCCTACGCCGCGACGCGCCCATTGGCGCCGCCGGGCAGATACAGATTACCCACCGCCTCGCCGCGCCGGGCCGGCGTCGTGGGCGTCGCGTCCGTCCGAGGCGCATCCGCGGACGCCGGGACCAACCGGTCGCGCACCAGCGGGAACACGCTCTCGGCGAAGCGATAGGCTTCCTCGAGATGCGGGTAACCGGACAGAATGAACGTGTCGATGCCGACGTCCTGGTATTCGCGCAGGCGCTCGGCGATCGTCCGCGGGCTGCCGACCAACGCCGTACCGGCGCCGCCGCGGACGAGCCCGACGCCCGCCCACAGGTTGGGGCTGACCTCGAGCGACGCGCGATCACGCGCGCCGCCGCCGCGATGCAGCGCGGCCATTCGTCGTTGCCCTTCGGAGTCCATGCCGGCGAACGACTTCTGCGCCCGCGCGATCGTCGCGTCGTCGAGCCGGCTGATCAGCTCGTCGGCCGCCGCCCACGCCTTGTCGTCGGTCTCGCGGACGATCACGTGCAGCCGGATGCCGAACGTGAGGTGCCGGCCGTGCGCGGCGGCGCGTTCGCGCACGTCGGCGATCTTCGCGGCCACCGCGTCGGGCGGCTCGCCCCAGCTCAGGTACTTGTCGACGTGTCGCGCGGCGAGCTCGTGTCCCGCCGCCGAGGAACCGCCGAAGTAGATCGGCGGGTAAGGGCGCTGCGACGGCGGGAAGAGCAGCCGCGCGTCTTCGACGCGAACATGCCGGCCGTCGAAGCTCAGCGGCGACGCGCCGTCATGGCTGCGGCCGACGATCTCGCGCCAGACGCGGATGAACTCCTCGGAAGCCTGGTAGCGCTCGTCGTGCGCGAGGAACTGGCCGTCGCCGCGCAGCTCCGCTTCGCTGCCTCCGGTGACGAGGTTGACCAGCAATCGGCCGCTCGACAGGCGATCGAAGCTCGCGGCCATGCGCGCCGCGAGCGAGGGCGTCACGAGGCCCGGGCGCAGCGCCACCAGAAACTTCAGGCGGGTCGTGACCGGGATCAGCGATGCCGCGACGACCCACGGATCCTCGCAGGTGCGGCCGGTCGGCAGCAGCACGCCGTCGTAGCCGAGCGTGTCGGCGGCCGTGGCGATCTGCTTGAAATAACCGAGATCGGCCAGCCGCGCGCCTTCGTCAGTGCCGAGATAGCGGCCGTCGCCATGGGTGGGGATGAACCAGAAGATCTGCATGGGGTTGCTCCGTTTGCACGGATTCTGCGGGGCGCCCGGCCCCGTCCCAACCAAGAACTTCTGGAATCGATATCGACGGAGATGGATTGGGCGACGCGTTCGTCGAGCGCGGGATTAGTCCGGTCGGTCGGTACAGTGGGCTGATTGACGCTTTCATGACCTGGGAATATCATAAGTATTACCGCGTTTTTTGGTGGCTACCACAATGACTGTCACGATCAAGCTCGAAGCGTCGCTCGAGGAGCGTCTGCGGCAACGCGCGGCCGCGACGGGCCGCACCGCCAGTGACGTGGTTCGCGCCGCACTGCAAGCCTACTTGGCTCAACCCGAGGCGGACACGGCCCGCTCGGCTTACGCGCTGGGCGAGGATCTGTTCGGCCGGCACCACGGTCCGACCAATCTGGCGCAACAGCGCAAGCACTATGTCGCTGACGCCTTCGCCCACCGTCACCCACGGCGCGGCGGCTGACGTGGTGCAGGAGCCCACGCGGCCCTGGGGCGCGCATGCCGGCATCGTGCTGGTGGACAGTGGGCCGCTGATTGCGCTTTTCAACGCGGCAGACCATTGGCACCAGCCGGTGCTCGGTTGGCTGCAGGCCAACCCCGTGGCCAGCCTGCTGACCACTTGGCCCGTCGCGACCGAGGTCTGCGCGCTGCTGGCGCGCCGTATCCACAACGATTGCGCGCTCGGTTTCCTGCGCTGGGCGCAGCGCGGCGGCATAGCGCTGGAACCAGCGACCGAAGGCTCGCTGACCGAGGTTTTGCGCTTGTCCGAGCGCTTTGCCGATCTGCCATTCGATTTGGCCGATGCGTCCATCGCCGAGACGGCCGCACGACTGAAACTTCGGCACCTGCTGTCGATCGACGCCGATTTCGACGTCTACCGCGATCGAGCCGGTCGGCCGCTGATCAATCTGCTGCGCTGAACCGGGTGATGGCCCGCCCGTGAGGGCGCCATGGCGGCCAGATGTTGGAGAACCCGTTTGCGGTCCTGCTCAGTCGGTTGGATTGACGATTCGGGTCGATTTCGGTGGTAGGTGAGTGCGGCCCTCGGTACCGTCCTGGTCTTGCTTCAATGGGGCCGAGGCTATTGGCCTCGGAAAACAGGTCTCAGGGTCTTCCGACGGGATGTCCTGCATCTCGCTTCAATGAGGCCGAGGCTATTGGCCTCGGAAAACAATATCACAACCCTCCGGCGCTGTCCGGCAGGTACGGGCTTCAATGAGGCCGAGGCTATTCGCCTCGGAAAACATCGCAATCAGCGCCACCCAGTACGGATGCAACGTGCTGCTTCAATGAGGCCGAGGCTATTCGCCTCGGAAAACACCATGTCGGCGTCCAGGAACACCGCGCGGCCCTCGCTTCAATGAGGCCGAGGCTATTCGCCTCGGAAAACGAAGTTAGTGCACAACGTCTGACACTTTCTGGGAAAGCTTCAATGAGGCCGAGGCTATTCGCCTCGGAAAACGGGCACAAGACTAAATGATAGTTCTGAAGGGATCCCAGCTTCAATGAGGCCGAGGCTATTCGCCTCGGAAAACTTCATATTCCTTTATCATTTGTATCGTTCTCTGAAAGCTTCAATGAGGCCGAGGCTATTCGCCTCGGAAAACATGACTTCACCCTCCCGAGGCGCGCCTGGCCAATCAGCTTCAATGAGGCCGAGGCTATTCGCCTCGGAAAACGACGAGGTGGCCGCGTACACCAGCGCGATCGAGGCGCTTCAATGAGGCCGAGGCTATTCGCCTCGGAAAACGCTGGGCGCGGCGCTGGCCGAGGCGCCGGCGACGCCGCTTCAATGAGGCCGAGGCTATTCGCCTCGGAAAACACTTTACGACGCATATCAGCGATGGCGAGAACCCCTGCTTCAATGAGGCCGAGGCTATTCGCCTCGGAAAACCACGACTACGCGACTGTTCATCGTGCTGCTCGACGAGCTTCAATGAGGCCGAGGCTATTCGCCTCGGAAAACTTGACAGAAGACCTTGCGCCCGATCCTGTTGTGGGCGGCTTCAATGAGGCCGAGGCTATTCGCCTCGGAAAACGACTCCTGCACCTCCCGAGGTACTGCTCCGGGCGTGCGCTTCAATGAGGCCGAGGCTATTCGCCTCGGAAAACGCGGCTTGCCGTGTATGTCGAAGGCGTCAAAGTTGCTTCAATGAGGCCGAGGCTATTCGCCTCGGAAAACATGAACTCTCAAGTCAACACCACCAAAAAAGACACCGCTTCAATGAGGCCGAGGCTATTCGCCTCGGAAAACTTCCCATGAAAAGCATTAATAATAAAAGAATGAATGTGCTTCAATGAGGCCGAGGCTATTCGCCTCGGAAAACCAGCGCATGCGGAATCGGCGTGCTGCACGACGACTCGCGCTTCAATGAGGCCGAGGCTATTCGCCTCGGAAAACATGTGCGGTTCACGCCGGTGCCCACCGCCTCACCGTGGCTTCAATGAGGCCGAGGCTATTCGCCTCGGAAAACGGCACCACGGGGTCGGGCGTGTCCCCCGCGATGCCGCTTCAATGAGGCCGAGGCTATTCGCCTCGGAAAACGATGCGTTCCGCCAGCAACGTAAGGCGATCGTCAAGCTTCAATGAGGCCGAGGCTATTCGCCTCGGAAAACGACATCATGGCTGCGAAAAGTGGTTCCGTTGTTCCTTCGCTTCAATGAGGCCGAGGCTATTCGCCTCGGAAAACATCGAACCCGTGCGTCGGCATCAAGCGGCTCGCGCAGCTTCAATGAGGCCGAGGCTATTCGCCTCGGAAAACGCTCGCGATGGCCTCATAGATGTTGTCGCCGAATCCGCTTCAATGAGGCCGAGGCTATTCGCCTCGGAAAACGATGCCGGGCGTCAAAGGCACGGCTTGGGGCCTGTTGCTTCAATGAGGCCGAGGCTATTCGCCTCGGAAAACCACCGTCGAGGCCGACGACTGGGAGATGGTGCAGGCGCTTCAATGAGGCCGAGGCTATTCGCCTCGGAAAACTAATGTTTGTGTTATCAATCAGCTGTTGCAATTTTGGCTTCAATGAGGCCGAGGCTATTCGCCTCGGAAAACTGCGCCGCCTACGGGCTGAACAGCGTCGAGCAAGTGCTTCAATGAGGCCGAGGCTATTCGCCTCGGAAAACGAAACGGGACTGCCCCGAAGGCGTAACCCAAGGCTTCGCTTCAATGAGGCCGAGGCTATTCGCCTCGGAAAACGCCCCACGACAGACCCGTGACGGCCGCGCTGACGTTGCTTCAATGAGGCCGAGGCTATTCGCCTCGGAAAACTCAACATCGTTCCAACCTTATTCAGCTTCACAAATTCGCTTCAATGAGGCCGAGGCTATTCGCCTCGGAAAACGGATTGGTAAACGCGCCATTTTTCCAACTGCCAATCGCTTCAATGAGGCCGAGGCTATTCGCCTCGGAAAACGCAGGATCATATTATTATGATTTCACCACATTTCAAGCTTCAATGAGGCCGAGGCTATTCGCCTCGGAAAACGTATTACCTGCTTGCCGATGTCATTGGCGCGGTCATTGCTTCAATGAGGCCGAGGCTATTCGCCTCGGAAAACGGGCCAAATTATTAGAAATGGTAAAGAAGGCCCTAACGCTTCAATGAGGCCGAGGCTATTCGCCTCGGAAAACCGGAGAGATGCGTGATCAAAGAATTAAGATTTATTGCTTCAATGAGGCCGAGGCTATTCGCCTCGGAAAACCGCCAAACGGCCGCAAAAACCGCTAAGCGGCGAGCTGCTTCAATGAGGCCGAGGCTATTCGCCTCGGAAAACTTCATTCGAGCGTTCAGACGATCACTTAGTCCGCTCGCTTCAATGAGGCCGAGGCTATTCGCCTCGGAAAACCCTGATCACACTGCGATCCCCAACAGCAGCCACTCGCGGCTTCAATGAGGCCGAGGCTATTCGCCTCGGAAAACAAGATGGTACCGCGCCTGATTTTGCGAGTGCAGCGGGCTTCAATGAGGCCGAGGCTATTCGCCTCGGAAAACTACGCACCTCGGGAACGTCACGCTGGCGCGGTCGAGCTTCAATGAGGCCGAGGCTATTCGCCTCGGAAAACCCATCGTCGCGGTTGCATCAATGAACGCTTCGGCCGTGCTTCAATGAGGCCGAGGCTATTCGCCTCGGAAAACGGAGTAGACGATACCCTTCTCCTTGCAGGCGACGCGCTTCAATGAGGCCGAGGCTATTCGCCTCGGAAAACAAGGATGGTTACGAGCTGTACCACTCGAAGAGCTTGGCTTCAATGAGGCCGAGGCTATTCGCCTCGGAAAACCTTACCGACGACCTTTTGCGCCAGGATAGCCGCAGCGCTTCAATGAGGCCGAGGCTATTCGCCTCGGAAAACGGGTCGATACCCGGCGTCACGCCGATACCATCGCGTGGCTTCAATGAGGCCGAGGCTATTCGCCTCGGAAAACTTCAAATATCTAGCGAGAAACGACAATGTCGCGCGCGCTTCAATGAGGCCGAGGCTATTCGCCTCGGAAAACCGGCATCTGCCCGAGTGACCAACGCGGCGTCCCGATGGCTTCAATGAGGCCGAGGCTATTCGCCTCGGAAAACGCGATCGATTGCGTCCCAGTACTGGTGCGGGTTTCGGCACGTCTGTGCGAGTGCTCCAGCACTCAGCAGGTGCGCCACGACGAGCGCCACCGGTTCTGACGACATGGTATCAAAAATTCTTATTACTATCAAAGATTTATATCTCGCGAGCGCCTCAGGCGCGAAGCGCTGTCAATGCACCGCTCGCAGGGCAACCGGCAATGTTGCCGATTTGGATCGATTCTATACGATGACAGGTACGCGCTCGATCGGATCGAATCGACGCTTTCCAAGGCTTCGCACCCGGGGTTCGACGCCTTCCGCGGGACCCACATCGACGATCATCGCATGATCCTCGGCGCCGTTCAGAGCGGCATCGAGTCGCTGAACCAACTCGATCTGCCGGCTTCGAGTAAGGCGGCATTGGAATACGGAAAGCTGCAGCCACTCGCCATAGCCGTGCATAAGCTTGAACACGACACGCCATCGTTTCGGGTCGGCGATATCGTAGGTAACGATGTACAGGTGCTCGCTCATCGCATTTGGTAGAAGAGCATATTCGGAGCCTTGTCAGCGTGTCGTAAAGTTCGGGTAGCTATCGATCTCGCCCAGCAAATGGCGCCCCAGCAGACGGCACTGGATCTCGATGATCTGGCGATATTGGGCTGAATAACCAAAGATGGGGTGCGTGATCTCCTGACTCATTCGACGCTCGAAGCAGGCGATGAACGCGCGCCGCCCTTTTTCATTCAGGTTGACCGCTCCGCCGGCCTTGACGAAATCCGCTACGCTGATCTCCCCGTTGTTGATCGCCATCAGTACTACCGAGTCGGCAATCAGTGGCCGAAACGGTTCCATCACGTCCAACGCCAGTGCTGGCCGCCCGTAGCGCGATTGGTGGTAGAAGCCGCGCAACGCATCGAAGCCAACCGAGGTGAGCGTGACCGCCACGCTGCGCGTCAGAAGCGAATACGCATAAGAGAGAAGCGCGTTGACAGGATCGGTCGGCGGTCGGCGGTTGCGACGCTCGAAATCGAAAGTCCGGCTCAGCGCTGCATCCTCGGAGTCGCCTTCGGGCTGTGACAGCATCGCACTGAAGTGCCGGAAGTAGCGCGCGGCCGCGTTGCCCTCGAAGCCCAGTAGCTGCGACAGGTCGCGAGCGCGTCCTGCCGCATCGATGTCGTGACGAAACTCCGCCAACAGCGTATCGGGCATCTCGCCGCGCTTCCAGTTCCGTCGCAATAGCGTTCGCTGGTTTCTGATCTTGGCCGTGACCAGATCCCGGGCCAAGCTCAGGCAATGCGCGGCATCGAAGCTGGCGCGATATTGAGCGGTGCGCAACTCCACGTTCTTGTGGCCGAGGCCCACCGTGTGTCCGAGGAACCATCCTCCGTGGGACAGCCAGGTCACTGGTACTTCGCGGGCCATCAGTTCGTGCAGGGCGGGCCCGGTAAGGTAAACGCCGCCTTGAAGCACGAGTTGCGACACGTCCATCAAGCGCGCGCTGGCCGTCTTCTGGTCGTCGATCGAGACCTCGAGAACTTCGCCGCTCTTGGACACCTTGGTGCCGCGGGCCTGGACGTACATCGGCAAGGCCGGCGCCTGCCCCACGGCCAGCGGCCTGGGGGGCGTCTGGTGCGTTTTGAGGTAATGGACTTCGTCGGGCAGGCAGATGCTGACTAGAGAACAGCGTGGGCACTTGGGACTGTTCTCGAGCGGTTCCGGCAACCGGCCTCCAACCGCGACGAGACGCAGGCCGGCGACGGCGGCTCGCGTCGCGGCGCGCAGGTCGTCGTCGAACTGCACCCTCACTCGTTCGCGCGACGCGACGAAGTACAGAACGCCCTCGGTCACCTCATAGCCATGCTCCTCGAGCAGAAGTCCCTGGACGCACAGTTGGATTCGCTCGGGTTCGTAAGCGCCATTCGCCACATGCGGCCGCTTGCCGCGCTTGTAGTCGACCGGTACGGCGCGGTGGCCGTCGAACTCCGCGAGGTCGAGCTTTGCGACCAGACCCAGCCTTTCGGATGACAGTTCCAGAGAGCGGACGTGGATGCGATCGGCTTCCTCGCCAGCCTCGTTCGCAGCCCGCGACGCATCGGGTTTCGGGGGCTGTCCCTTTGCTTTGTCGACCCGCCGATGGGCGCCGCGACCTTCGATCGTGTCCGCCGAATCGGCCCATTCGCCCTGTACCCATTCGAGGTAAGCGAGGCGAGGGCAGTAGGCATACTCGTTGACCATGCGTGCGGGCAAGAGCGGCACGCCGGCGGGCAATGGTGGAGCGTCGAGCGGGAGGCCGGGTTGGACTGGCGTGCTGGAATCGTCGGCAAGGCTTGCGTGGATCATTGCTGGTCTCCAACGAACACAGTCTGCTCAAACCGCTCAAGGCCGAACTGACTGTCGTAGCCGATACACAGGGGGCTCTATTGCTCTGGCTCCGTATCTTTCCGCCATCGCGAGCGACATCCCAGTGTCAACCCGATCGACGGACGACTGCCGTGGTTATTTTCGTCGGAGGCTGGCTCTTCAGAACAAAGATAGCCCGCGATCTGGATGGCCGGTAGCGGCCAGATGACACACGGGCTGGCTGCGTGGTCGCGGTGAAACGGAGCACCGGGCTCAGATCGTCTGGTCAATACCGCGTGGAATAGCCGCGTTTCCTGGTCGCCGGTAACAATGACCAATAGTCGCCGGCGCTCCGGATCCAGCACGAAGGCCAGGTGTGCACGACTGCCACTTCGCGCCGCTGTGCCATCCGCTTCGTGCCCGGAGAAGAAAACGGGGAGTTGTTCCCCTTCTCCGATTGCATCCTGCACCGGCGCTCAGCACAGCGGACATCCTCGACGTCATGCCTTTCTCGCATTCGAGAGGGCCTCCCGCCCGGCCTCGGTAATGCGGTACCGCTGCTTCGAACTTCGAGGCCTGTCCGGGACGGTCATCTCGAGGAGACCCATCTCGAGCAACGGGCGCAGGACTTGGTCCCTGAACTTGGTGCGGTCGGTTCGGCCCGACGGTCTCATGAGCTCCGCCAACGCATGCGGAGCGACTGCAAGTTCGAGGACTTGCACTTGGTGCGGACTTGGTGCCAACTTGGTGCCAGCTTGGTGCCCACTCGGCACCAAGCCCTTTGCCTCGGCCACGACTTCCGCCTTGAAGGTCACGGTAACGGCGCCCGAGACTTCCGCGAATGTCGGATCCGCGATGCCATACGCGCGGCACGCATCGATGACGCGGTTGGTGCCTCGTCCCCACACCTCGATGGCACCTGTCCGGTGGAACGCGCCCGCAAGGAGCGGGTTGCGTGGGATCGAGCGGTGCTCCTGCGAGAGCAACTCTGCTCGAATGCCGGTGGGGAAGCTTCCGATGCTGTGAATCTCGATGCGGTCGTCGAACACCGCGATCGCAACGTACGAGCTCGGGTTGCTGGCGTCGCGATGGATCACCGCGTTGATGATGATCTCGCGCAGTGCCTCGGCGGGTACGGGAAGCCGGTCCTCGCGCAGGATGCTGCCTTTCGGGAAGCGCGCCGAAAGGGGTAGAGTCCGATCGAGCCAGGCGATCGCCTCGCGCACCATTGCAAAGGCGTGCAGGTACTCCTGCTTGTTGTCGAGGATGTCGCCGGTGATCCTCGTGCCCCGGAAACGCCCGAGCTTGAGGAGCGCCTGCGGGTAGTGCGGCAGGAACCGGGTGCCGTAGAGCATCTGCGCGGCCTGCGTGACGTGGCCGTCGACGCGAAGGCCGAGCCGGTCGAGGATGTCGCCGACGTCCATGCTCGTCCCGGCCGACAGACGCCGCTGCTCGATCGCGGTCTGCCGCGTGCGAAGGATCTCCTCGTGGTCGAGGTCTTCGAGACGCACGCCGATGGCGGGCTGGTTCTCCCAGCGATGACGGGAGTGGTTGCGATCGAGCAGAAGCTGCGCGTACTCCTCCTGCGACATCACGGTCGTCGTCGACCCGACGCGCTTGTAGGGTTTCGACTCGAAGACGAACGGCACGAATTGCCGAGCGGGCGGCGCATCGAGCACGATCACCTGCCGGTCGCCACCCACGCCCACGCGGCGTACCTCGACGCGTGCGGCCGGCTCGAAACGGCCGAGCATCGCTGCGATGTCGCGGAGCGTGCTATCAGCGACTTGCTGCCCGACAATCCTGCCATTGGGCCCGACGCCGATGAGCACCTGGCCGCCCTCGCCGTTCAGAAACGCGCACAGTGTCTCACCCGCGCGTCGCAGCTCCGCGGTCGAGCGCTTGAGCTCGAGCGTTTCGGACTCGCCCTGGGAGATGAGTGATTGGAGGGCGGTGAGGGTGGTCACGGCTGGTCCTGCTCGTTGACAGGGCGGAAGAGTCCGAGGCCGAAGCTGCTCGAATGACCCAAGCGTATGGGCCCAGCCACTGGCGCCGCGAACCGCAACCGGATCATCTGCCCTCGGCGGTTACCGATGAAAGCGCGCTTGTCGGACTCCCGCCGAGGAACATGGACGGAAACCCACAAGGGATATCCATCAGGCTCGGCCTCAACGCCCTCGGTGGTCCCACGCTGCTGAAGCTCCCGGCTGATCTGCTCGGCCATCGATTCCCCCTCTCGCTCCTTGCCTCCTCGCAGGTGATGACGGGGCGGGACGTACGGAGTGACCGACTCCCAAAGGGCTGAAGCCTGGCCATCGAAGCCCGGCGGTGCGGGGACATCGCGATCCAGAGGGACGAGACGCACCTTCCACTCATCCGCGTCCGAGCCGGCGACGGCCCAAGATACGTCCCGAGACGCGGCCAGGAGGGTCGCCTCCTGCTCATCAGCATCGAAGGGGCGCGCGCCCCTCCAGACGAGAAGGCGCGTGGGCCGACCTTCTTCACACCAAGCCAGAAACTCCGTGTGGCGATGTCCCTTGAGTGGTTCGTCGTTCGCATTCTTGCCGGCCATATCCGCGATGGACTCACGCACCGCGTGACCGACGCGCTTCCAGGTCGCCGAGGGATCACCGGTCTTGAGCTTCAGAAGCTCACGGAGCACGGCCCCACGGAACCGCGACGTGAGTCGCACGATCGCGCGCGGGTCGGGCGCGACGTTCCAACCAATCGCAAACTGCATCAGATGGCAGTCTGGCCGATGCGCAGGCACGCGTCGGCGTTCACGGGATGCAGGGCGCGATGGCCGCGCTGCGTAAAGCCATTGCGCGCCGGGAGGAACGCTCCGCTTCGCCACTTCGGGATTGTCGGTCGTGCGCTCGATGTCGTCGCGCGTGGCACTCTTTAACGGTGACAGAACCGGAACGGCACCCGCAGTGCGCTTGTCGACGAGTGTGCAGTTGGGTTCCGGAATGCCTGTGGTCGAATCCGTGACGCGAACATACGTGAGCGTCTCGGTGCGTCCGAAGTAGATTATGCGCTCGAGGCACTGCGCGAGCAGCGCACGGAGCTCGTCAGTCCAGTCATCACCATCGATGAACCACCACACGGGCGACTCGGGAGGGATGCACCAGTAATTGTCTTGGACGAGGCTTGTGCCATAGCTGCGCGTCCCTGCCTTCTTCTTCTCGGCTGGCCGCCAGCCGAACTCAGTCGGGTGGTACTGCCTGAGCGGACTTCCCTTCCGCGCGTCAGCCGGGAGATGGAACGCGTACGTGCTCTTGCACAACGCGGCCTGCAGTTGTTCGAGCTTCGTGAGGTCCGGCTCTTTCTCCGTCTCACGCGCCCGCTGGTACCAGCGCGCAGTGACCGCGCGAACCAGGCGCCAAGGGCTCGGAGGCCACTCGCCGTGCGGGTCGTCGAACGGATTCACACGCCACGGCGTGGCGTGAAAGCGTCCAAGCGGAAACTCTTGTCGAAGGACGATTCGCATCACTCGGTCTCGTCTTTGTTCTCTTCCTTATTTGGTGTGTTGTCGCTGTCGTTGGTTTGACCTTCTCGGTACAGCTCCTCACGTGGCCAGAACACATCAGTAATGGGTTGCTCGCCGAAACCAGCGGCGGAGATCGCGGCCTTGATGCCGACCTTGAGCTCCACGTCCTGCTCGTAGCTCTTGAGGGCAGTGCGGCGTAGGTGACAACCAGACCGGAAGCGGAAGGGGGACTCGAGAAGCTTCTGGATCTTCCACAACGCGAGGGCAACGAGGAACTCCTGTTGCTTCTCGGAGAGGCCAAGCGTGTCGTTGCCCTTCTTGCGGCCGAACGATCGAATAAGACTCACGTCCAGGACGAAGGTGGCGCGGATCGACTCGGCGGTGGTGTCATCGACCGCGAAGATCGGCTGGCCGGATGTTGTCTTCCCGAGCCGGTCAAACTTCACACCGGAGCGATCGACGCGACCGGCACCGAATGCTTCGAGGTGCGCTGTCAGCGCACGCGGGATCTTGATCTGCCATTGCGGGAAGAGAACTCCATGGACCAGCGAGTTCGGATCGACTTCGAAGATCGTCTTGAAGACGTTCCACCACTTGTCAGGCGGCGGGTGCGCTTTCGAGCTTCCCGGCAGGGCGATGCCGAACCGGCTGACGAGCACGCTCTCGAATTTGGTGCTGGTCTTGAGCCCGTTCTCATTCAACGGGACACCGTCGAGGAAATAAGACGAGGCGAGGCGGTGGCCTTCAGTAAGGCTCGTGACAACAATCTCGCGCTTATCGCTCGGCAGCCCGTCGCTCCCGAGATCGCCCGTGATGCACCGGATATAGGGCATGCCGTCGAGGTCATCGACGAGGTCGAGGTCATGTGTACCGCGCTGGCAGACCGTCTCAAGATGGTTGGCCATGCTGGCTGCGCTATCCACAATGCAGACATGCTCTGTACTGCCGTCCTTACGAGGCGCCTTGTAGATGACGTGGCCGATCTCGGGAAATCCTGCCGGCTGGAACCGGTCGCCGGCGATCGGCTCGAGCGTCGCCGTCAGGACAAGCGGCGACTCTCCCTTCAGAACCTTGTATGCGTTGAACGGAAGACCATTACGCTGCCCGCACTTCACTTCAGGCGGCGGCCCGGCGTCCGGTTGCTCGGATGGGGTGGGTGCCTCCATCGCTTCAGACATGCGCTTCTCCTCTTTGTGGCCGGCGTCGAGGGCGAAGCCAGCGTTCGAACAAGACCGCCCGATCGCGATCCGAGATGGTGAACATCAGGGCCGCGACGAGGCGGTCCGGGTCATCGGCGCCGAACATCACGTCAAACCACGCGAGGCGCGCGCCGGCCATTGCGTAGCGGCTGCTCGCGAGTCGCAGCGCGGCGTCAAGGTTGCCTGCGCGGGTCAGCGTGACGAGCGAGCGCGCCGCCTCCGTCGTTCGAGCGCCCGTTTCATCAGACAGCAGGTCGTCTGGCGACAGGCCTCGGATGACCAAAGAGCGCTGGTCGACGAGCGGCTGCAGGAGTCCCAGCAACACCAGTTCGCCGTCTGCATAGGGCGCGTTGGCGCTCTGCTGGATGAGAGCGCGCACCTCTTGCGGCACTCGTCTCCAGTCGAAGAGCGCGAAGCGCGAGAGCCATGCCGAGAAAAGCGAATCGTCGAGATCGCCGGTGAGCCATTGTCGTATCTGCGAGGTCGTTGCAGGCAGAGGCGCGCGGCCACGTTGCTGGGGCTTATCCGCGTCCGACTCTTGATCGAGGAGTCTCCTTGACAGCACGGCGCCGAGGACGCGAGCAACGTCTCCTGGCCCCCAAACCCAGCGCCCCGGAGGGCGCTCCGTGTGAGTGTAGTTGCCGTACGTCGGCCCGTACTTCCACTCGACGCCGAAGCGGTACGTCGCGAAGGGCTGTGCGACGGGGAACGACGATACGAGCGAGAGGGCGAGCCTGGCTTCGACGCTGGGTTGCTCGTCGGCAAAGAGCGAGGGCAGCCATTCGAGGGGCAGCGGCTCCCAACGGACCTTGCCCTCGCGGAAGCTCCGATTGCGGTCGATCCGATCCAGCGCGGCGGTGATGGCGTCGAGCAGCAAGATGCCAGCTTCGGCGTTGCTCGGCTCGGCCGCGACGTCGAGGAGCGCCGCCTCGATCGGGCCGCGAAGTCCCACGAAGCGCTTGCCATCGCGAGGGAAGCCACGTTGCTCGATCAGCGCGGTGACGCGCTCGAGTGTCGACGAGATTGACGCACCAGACTCAGCACCGGTGTCGAGAGCGAAACGAGCCTCCAAGCGAGGTTCGAAGGTATTCGAGCTGGTCGTCCGGCCCAACGTAAAGCGCCGAAACTCGCTGACCCCGGCATCCACACCGCGCTTACGAATAGCCGTCGCGAACGCGGCAGGCGTGAGGGCTCCGCGACCGCGCAGCTCAGCGCGTCCTCGCGAGAACAGCGTGCTCGCCTCAGCCAGGGACATCGGTCGCGTCCATAGCGGCGTCCAGATCTCGCCGCGAAGCCGATCCGCTTCCTTTTCAGCGCTCGCGGCGATGGGCTGCGTGACAAAGGGAAATGCCCCGACAGCACGCGCAGATCGAGCGCCGAGTCGTCGAGACACGCCGCCAGCGAGGAACGCCAAGCCTTCGCAGGCGAGAACCATCGCCCACGGCGAGATTTGCCCTTCGCGCGCAGCCGACTGACCGCTGTTGTAGAGCTTCGTCGCGTCGCTGAACCAAGACCCTGCGGCCAGCTTCTCGACCATCCATATGGCGGTCTTACCGAGGAGCAACGCTTCCAGCGCAGCTCGCCGCTCGTCAGGGACCGCAGAGGTAGCAGCGCTGGCCTCTGGTTTTTTCTTCCCGCGCCCCTTGGTCGTCTTGGGCGGTGCCGCCAAGGCATCAGTGGCTTTCTTCCAGCCCGCTGCGAAGTCGCGGCGCCCAGCGTTGCCACCGCTGCCAAGGAGCGGGTTGAAGCTCACGCGTGCGTAAGGCACCGCATGCGCCGCGAAGAACTGGACTTGGGCCTCCGGCGCTTCGGCCTGCCACAGCGCTAGGGGCGCGCCCGATTTGGCTTTCGTGCCCTCTTTCTGCGCATCGGACCAGGCCTTGTCGTACTGGGTCCACTCCCGCTTGCTCATGTCGGCGCTGCTCTGCGTACTAGCGACTCGCACCAACTCATCGAGCAGCTCATCGAGCGTCGAAGGACCACCAACCACCTGCAACACCTCGTCACGCCACGCGATGCGTGTGTTCGGCCACCTTCGGCTCAGGACGCGCAAGAGTCCGAGCGACGCAAGGTAGTTGCCCAAGCTGTCGGGCGACAGGCCGGGGAGTGCCAGTACCGGAAGGCGAACTTCAATCCTCGCCGCCGTCGCCCTGTGTCCCGAACTCGAAGATGTCATGAGGTCTCCGCGGCTACCAAGGGTGCGGTCAGCCGACGGCGAACCTCGGTTAGCAGGCTCGAGAGCAGCAATTCCGGGGCTGACTCTCCCAGATCCTTCAGCACGGCTTGGACGAGCGGTTGGCTCAGGAAGGTGTCGTCGGTCGACCAGAGCTGCGCGTCACGCATACGGCATCGCGCGTCCTCCATCAGCTCGGGTGTGGGCTCGTTGTGCGCGACGTCGTTGCGAAGCTCGCGGATGCCACTTCCCAGCGCGGTATCGAACTTCGTCAGCGAATCGCTATGCAGGAAGTTCTTGGCGATGCGGGCAGCAGGACCGCCGTCACCATCGTAGACCCAGTACCAAGCCACGCCTTCGACCGTCTCTTTGAGCTCGAACGGGCGCTTTCGATCGTCGTCGGAACCGTCACCTTGTCGGAGGAGCTTGTCTCCCGTCGGCGCCTGACCACCCCTGACCTTGAAGAACTTGCGCTTCTTTGGGTCGGAGGAGCGCTCAATGCGTTCACCGAGCTTGTCCCACAGCGCCGCTTCGAAGAAGGCGACGGTCCCGTGAACCGCCCTTGGGATGTCGCCCGCCCGGAGAGTCATCTCGACGCGCAACGCAGCCCGCACCGCCATGCGCTGGTGGCCCAGGGCGGCGAGGTCGCAGCCGCTCGGCAGGGGCAGTGACGACGCGAAGTACGCAAGCCACTTGATGACCTGCGTCCACTCCTGGCCCGGCGCGCCTTCGAGATAGCTGACCGCCCCCCATGCGCCGAGCAGATTGCCCTTCTCGACGAGCGAGAGCGCGTGCCAGCGTGCGCGGTAGCCCGCTGCGGGATGAAACTTCTCCTCAACCGCGCGATCGTCTTGCTGGGTGCGATCTCCATCGGGCACCTCCAGCGCGGTGACGGTCGGGCCGCTTACAGCGTGCAGTCGCACCATCTCGTTGATGAGATCGTTGGCGGCGGGCAGTCCGCCGGTCGTGGCGACGAAGACCCTGTCATCCTTCGCGAGTTTCTCGACCTGCGTCCTGATGGCGTTCGAGAGCTTGGCGCCGACGGGTCGCCGAACGACCGCGTCGGCATCATTCGAGGGGTCTTCAAGCTGTTCCGCGCCGGTGAGAAACGCCTCGCGCATCACCTGGTTGACGCCACGGTCGTTCAGGCGGCGCTCCAAAACTTCGCCCGCCAGTCGAGGGTCACGCGCATCTTGCCGATTGGTCTCGAAGATGAGCGCCGACGTCGGCGTTGCGTCACCGAAGTAGGCGAGCACGGCATCGAGCTTCGGTGTGCAGAGCTTCAACTCGCCATCGGGCAAGGTCTTGATGAGGTCTCGGCTCCTGGCGCTCGGTGCGTCGACCACCGACCAGGAACGCTCCTTGATGGCGTCGTGCAATGTGCCGCAGGTGTTACCGTCGAGCTTGTGTCTCTGATCGACGACGACGAGTTGCACGTCTGTCTGGCCTACGGTCATGACGAGCAGCACCTTCATCGCGGGCCATCCTTTCTGTGGCGACGGCTACGCGAGTGCTCTGCGCGCAGAGACGTATGGAAAGTGTAGATGTTCTCGTTGCCGTAGCGGTCAGGGGCGCGTGGGTAGTCCGCCGCATTCGGATGGTTGCAGCGATGAATGGCGAGCCACTTGTCTTGCGTCGCGGTCTTCTGGTGGCTCGTCTTTACCCAGCCACCCAGGTCGGCCTCGAGCTTCAACGTCGGGGTGGCGCCATCGTCGTCGATCAGCAGGAGCGCCTTCGCCTCGATGCGCACGCTGCCCCAGCCGAGCGGGCGCGCGTAGCCGAGCTTCGAACAGTAGCCGTCTTTGTGCGTGCCGCCGAGCACGCCCTTGAACTGCTCAGGGCTGAGCGCGATGAGGATCGCCGCCAGCTCGACGGCGTCGAGGTCGCGGAAGCGCAGGGTGAATCGGAACTTGCGCCCAGGCTTCGATGCCTCGAGCGCGAGCGTGCTGCGGTCGTTCTGCTTGTTCGTGTCGGAGGCGTCTTCGGCGACGGCGTTCGGCCGATCGAGGTAGAACTTACGGCCCGCCAGTTCGCCGGGCGTGTCGTAGCCAGTGGCGTCGCCATAGGTGACGAGCGTGGCCTTGTCGGAGGGCCGCGATTTCGGGTGATACGGCTGCTTAAGGTAGTGCTCGACAGCGCTCGGCCGGGGCATGCCCAGTTCCTTGAGGAAGGTCGGCTTCAGGAAGCGGGCATCCTCGGTATCATTCTCGTCTACCACTTCGAGCCCCGCGTTGACGAAGACGCGGCCCATGAGCTGCGCGTGGTCGCCTTCTCCGATACCAACGCAGCCCTCGTTGTCTCCGGTATACCCGAGGAGCCGCCGCACCAACGAGAGTTCCTTCGGGGCGTTGTCGCCGTCCTTCTCGCGCTCCTTGTCGAGCGGGAAGAGTCCGTGCCGTTCGAGCTTGCCACCCGTCTTGCGAACCGAGTCGGTGTAGGCCCATCGGTAGTAGTAGTGCCAGCCGAGTGAGACGATGCACTTCTTCTCGGTGTCCCACTCGACCCAGACGAGATCGCCGGGCTGGAAGACTTCGTCCTGTGCGGCCCTGAGGATGCGCGTACGAGCGGTATCGCCGGTGACAGTGTTGGGGACATCAGGATGCCGCTCGGAGAAGTGGCCGTGGTCGAGATCGACGAGGTGACGCACCGTCGCGAGGTAGCCCTTCTGCACCGATTGCGAGAGTGTCGCTGTCTCGGTCGGCTGGTTCGGGTTGGCGGTGAGCTTCTTGTGCAGGTTGCGCTTGGAGTTGAGCTTCTCTCCAGCGCCCTGGCCACCTCGGTAGGCTGCTCCGTTACCGTCATCGAAGCGGTAATAGTTCGAACTCTGGTCGCGTTTTTTGTCGTACCGGAGCTTCGTCGGCAGCAGCTCAAGCTTCGTCGGCACGCGAACCTGCGTCTGGTCGTCCTGCGTCCGGCAGTGGAGCGCCTTCATCTCGATGCCGTCGTTCGGCACGCAAGCGATGCGCGCGATGAGCTTGGGCCCGGCGTCCTTCGTGAAGAGCGCGTTCGGGCGGTACGAGTACGAGCGCTCCGCGACGCGCTCCATAGGGGCGCCGAGCAGCGCGCCCAGCTCGTGGCGCAATAGGCCCTTCAGGGAGTCACCGGGGATGACGACGGGCCGCTTGCCCCACGGCGCGCGCAGCGGGCAGAGCACCGACTTCTTGTTGGCGAGCTGCATGCCTGCGAGGTTCGCCGGGACAGGCCAGTCGCTCTCGTTGTCGCCGACCTGCCCACGCTCCCAGCCGACGAGGAGCGGCGTGAGCGTCTCCAGTTCGAGGCGAATCTCGCCCGAGAGGCGGCTCGCGCTACTCGTCCCGTCGTGCCAGATGGGCGCGGAGGTCGGCAGTTCCTTCGGGAGTGCGACGAAGCCGTAGGGCTTGTCGGGAAGCGGCTGCGCGTTGTTCGCCTGAGCGGCCGGGTGCCCACCACCATGAGGTGGGTGACCAGCACGTGGAGCCGAGCCACCTCGTTGTGGCGGTGGAGGAGCCTTCGGCGCTGTGGCGCCGATGGTCGTGTCACCGCCGTCGATCGGCTCAAGTCCCGCTCCTCCGAGCTTCGCGCGCACCTGCTCGATGTGCGTATCCTTCGGGGCGCAGATGATGAACTCGCTAGGCACCGTGGTCCCGGCGATGTCGAGATGCGGCATGCCGAGCTGGTTGCTCTTCAGCTTGTTGATCGCCCTCCAATCGCGCGGCTTGCCGTCGAGAGTGCGAACGCGGATGCGGTGCTGCTTCTTGGGTTTGCCGGGCATCAGCGCTGCTCCTTGGTGAGGGTGAAGCCGAGGACCTCATCACCAAGGTGCCACTCACGTAGGAGCACGTTGCCTTGGCCGGTGTTGGCGGAGGAGAAGCGCTGGAAGCCGTGCAGGCGCGCAGGCGTGTGGAACACACGGGTCTGCTTTGCGTCGTCAGCCTTCGAGTCGAGTTCTTCGATGAGCACGAAGCGCACGCCGCTCGCCGTGCGGACGGCACGCCAGACCGCGCGCTCGGCGTAGAACGCGATCTCATCGACCTGGAGCTTCTCGTCGTCGATGGGCCACTTGCGACCGAAGGTCGAAGGCGGCGTGGTCAGCGCGAGGTCGATGGTCGGATCGCACCACCACGCGACGAGCTTCTCGCCAAGGGCCGCCTTCGCGAGCTTCGTGGCCGCTCCGCGAGTGAGCGGCTCCGTGATAGTGCCGTTCATGGTGCGCACCCATGCGTCGGCAGCGGCGGGGCGTTCGATGAATGTGCGCTTCGAGCGCTCTCTGTTCGTCGTCTGAGCCTCAGGCTCCTTCGGTGCTGTCCAGTCGCGCGCCTTCGCGACATCGTCGACGACCCACGGCCTCGCTTCCCAATGGCCCGCGCCGGCACCGCGCGTCTTGTGACCGCCGACCGGCAGATGGCCAAGCGCGCCGAGCGCGACTTGCCGATCAAGGAGCTTTACCAGCGACTCGACGTCCTTCGCCTCCGCGCCCTCGACGACGATGCGCACCGGGAACGTGCCATGAAGCAAGCGCACCGCGTCTCGCTTGGCGCTGCCGAAGGAGCCTGCCGAGAACTCATCCTCCGCATGCATGTGCAGCTTCGCCGCCGCCCACTCGCCTTCGGCCCGTGCATCGCGGATGAGGATGCGGCTGCTCTTGCTGACCGTACCGAAGGCGTGGCCCGCAGGGTCGTCCTCGCCGACTTCGGCATCCTTGCGGTTCGGATCTTCTACGTCGTGGCCCGCCGCGCGCTCCATGCGCGAGAACGCATGACGAATGGGCCCACGCACACTCGCGCCGGGAAGCAGCGGTCGGTCCTCTTCCATGAGCAGCGCGCGATCAGTGCTCAGAGCGTCGGGCGTGTCCGCGTTCATCGCCCACGCGGGCTTGGCCCACTTGCCGTCACCCGTTGACTGCACGGCGCGCTCGGTGTCGTGCGGGCCGACGGCGAACATGTCGAGCCCCCACGCAGGTTCCTTGGGCTCAGGCTTGTACTCACCGAAGGAAACGTTCACGTCAAGCGTGCGGAAGCACCACGAGCGCGTCGGCCCGACGACGGGCACGGTGACGGGGCTGACCTTAGGCTCACGTGGACGCCCGTCCTTGATCCATTCGTCGTAGCTCGCTTCATCGAAGCGGTACGCCTTCAGCCCGTCGAGGTGACACCAGCCGAGCCCGCGCGCAGCACCGCCGCCGAGCCAGCAGCGCCCCTTGGCCCAGTGCTCGGCGAGCACGTAACCGAGGATGCCCTCGGCTTCGGTGAACTCGGCGTCATCGAGTGCATAGGAGCGGTCGACGCGGAAGCTGATCTGCCATTTCATGCCTGCGGGGATGACCTCCCGGTCGTAGAGCACGCCGCCTGCGCGTGCGCCGGTCTTGTGGCGAATGCCGACGCCCGCGCGGATGCGCGGAACGCCCTTCGTCGTCGCGTCGGCGAGCTCCCACGCCGAGCGGCGCAGCGCCCCGTTCTTGATGTCGTCGGAAACCGCGCGCGGCAGCGGGTCGAAGAAGCGCCTGGCCATCGCGACGGCCGCGCCATTGATGCCGCGACCGACGAGCGTTGGCACACCGTCAACGAGCGCGAAGGGCTGGTCGGCGCTGGTCTCGCGGTCGATGCCCGACACCGAGAGCGCCGAGTCCTGCACGAGGGTGGCGGTGAACAGCGTGAGTTTCGTGGTCATCGTGCCCCGTTGCGCAGATCGGCGCGCAGCCAGCGGACGAACAGGCGCGCGTAGAGTTTTTGCTGAGGCGTCTGGACCTTGTTCAGCTCATCCAAGATCGCCTTCGCGTCCTTGTGCTTCCAGCTCTTGCCGCCCGCCGTCGTCGGGTTGAAGCGGCTCGTGAGCGCGTTCGGGTTGTTGGCCTCCAGCTCGCCGACGAGGTCGAGCCACTGCGAGAGGCTCGGCTTGCGGTCGCTGCCACCTCCCGGTTTCGCCAACGACCTATGCGCGTTGAACCACTCCTGCGTCTTCGCGGCGATGTCCTCCTCCTCGGAGTCAGCGGCGGTCGTCGGAGCGCTGCTCGCAGGAGTCTCTCCAGTCACGCCGGGAAGCGCAGCGTCGATGCGGAAGCGCCCGAAGCCCTCGTGCGTGCGCTCGCCGAGCCGCTCGTTCTTGGCGGCGCGATCCGCGAGCTTTGCGACGCCTGCGCCGGAGATCTCGAACACCGAGCCGCGCCGGATCGCCGCCGCGGGCATGCGCCAGAGGCGCGATGTGCCGTTGAAACCGTGGACCATCACGCTGTCTTGCATCGACTTCCCGAGCTGAACATCTTCGCCCAGCAGATCCTCCAGCGCGGCGGCATCGAGCGCGGTGCGCCAGCGCAAGTGCTCGTCACGCACGAGCAGGTCGGACGTGAGCGTGAGCAGCGCCTTGTCGTTCGTCTTCGCGGGCGTCACCGCATCAGGCCATGCGAGCTGCGCGACCTCCACCGGCGCACCCGCGCGCCCGACGCGCAGCCAGCGACGACCTTCGAGCACCGCCCCAAGCTTCTCGGCGAGCGTTTTCAGGTCTTCGGGCCAGCCGCGAAGCTCCGCGAGGAAGTGCGTCTCCTCGACTATCTGCTCGATGGCGAAGAGCGAGGGGGCAGCCTGCTTAGGGTCAGGTCGCCCGTTGCGCAGTCGTACCCGGCGCGCGGGGCGGTACGTGGTCCACGCCGCGTTCGCGCTCTCGCGAAAGACGAAGAGGTCGTCCTCGGGCCGCTTGAGCTTCTCCTTCTCGCCCCACGCGTCGAGCCGCTTCGTCAGCGAAATCGGCTGCGCCCACCACGGCACCTCACCGGCCACGCCCTTCGGCTTCTCGCTCTGCAGCGAGAGCGGCGCGGGCAGCACCTCCACGCCATCGAGTTTCGACGGTGCGTGCGGCAGCGGCAGCGCGTCGCTCACCGAGACCTTCCCCGACGTGAGCAGCGAGGCCGTGTCGCGATCGCCCTCGGCGATCAACCACGCGGCGACCGCGCCGAGAAGCGTGCGCCCCGGCGCGAAGGCGAGGCTCGGGATCAGGTTATCGGGCGTCGCCGTCGCCGTGATGCAGAGCGGATCGCGGTTCTTCAGCAGCAACACGAGGCGCCCGGTCGGCGTGCCCGACTTCCACGACGTGCTCGCCACCTCGGACAGCGTGAACTTTACGCGGCCCGCTCCGGTGGCACGACCACCGCCGAGCGCGTCGACCTCCTGCACGAGCCTCTTCAGCGTTTCGAGTTGGCTTGCGGGCAGCTCGACCTCTCCGACGAGCTTGCTGCCCTTGGGCACGTACTCGATGACCCGCAGCGTGTCGTCCTTCGGCGCACGGTTGTTGAAGGCCTCGCGCGCGGTGGAGCGCCAGATGTGACTCTCAGGGCTGTCCTTCGCGTAGAGCGAGGTGAAGACGGCGCGTTGTTGTTCGCCACCTGCGCGACCGAAGAACTTCCCGGCCTCGTCGTCGCCACGCAGCCTGCGGGCGGCGTCGCGCAGGACGCCCTCGACGTGCGACGCCCAAATGACGGGGCGGTCATGACGGTCGCGTGCGATGAGCGCATCGATGCCGCCACCACCAGAGCCCGATCCGAGGTGCGCGTCCGAGAGGAACTCGGCGGTGAGCGTCTGGCGAGCCCATTTGTCAGGCATGGGCGGCCTCCTGCTCGTCACCGACAGACTGAGTGTTGCGACCGAGCCTGGCGATCTCGGCGATCTCCACGAGGTCGAGCAGCGCCGTGATCCACGCGTTGCCCGTGCGCCGCCACGGCTTCTTCACGCCAGCTTTGGCGAGCGGCTCCTTCGCCTCTTGCGGTAGCTCGACGAAGGCCAGCTCCGAGAGCGCCCGACCACGCTGAAGCTGATCGACTAGGTAGCGGAGCTGTGAGCGCGGCGCGCGGGCGATCTGCTGAGCACCGCGCACGAGGCCTTGCAGCGCATCAACTCGATGTTCTCCGAGCACGTCGACGGGTCGCTGCGAGAGTACGCGCAGCTCGTTGCCGCTACCGCGCAGCCAGTCGCGCCGACGCACCTCTTCGGGATCGTCGACCCACGCGGTGCTGAACACGGCCCAGTCGACGACGGAGCGCTTCGCCTCGTCGTCCTTGAACCCACGGAAGCGGCGCTTCGCGGATGCCGCGAGCTGCTCGGCAACGCCGTGCAGCCGATGGATGGGGATGGTGTGCTTGGCGAAGACCACGCCGACGCCGAGGGTCAGCTTGAAGCCGCTGCTGTCCTTCTGGAGCGCATCGAGCTCCGCACAGAGCGTGACGACGAAGGGCAGCGCGATCTCTGCGCGGGCCACGAGCAAGAGGTCGTCGCCACCGAGCATCAACGGGATGAGGGGCGCACGGCCACTGGCCGGGCAGTGCGCGTTGATAGCCTTTTCCACGGCGCGTCGCAGGAGCACGCGGCTGCGATGAAAGAACGTCGCCCGCTCGCTGTCGGTCGTGCCAGCACCGCTGCCGACGCCGTTGCCATCGGCGTGGATGAGCGCGAGGTAGCCGTTGCCGACCAGCTCCTTCAGCTCCTGAGCGCGCGGAAGCGTCTTTAGCTTCGTCTTGGCGCTGAGAAGGCTGGCGATGTCCTCCGTTTTCCAGTCTTCCGCGTCCTTCGCTGCGTCGTGCCTCTGTTTGACGTCGAGAGAGATGGCGGGGCGCTCGTCACCCTGCTCGACGATGGCTGACGCGAGCCCGCACCCCGTCCACTCGCAGGGCGCGAGCACCGGCAACTCGGTCGAGAGCTGCACCTGGCTCTTGGTACGCGGCTCGCCATCAATGGAAACACGGAAGCGCAGCCCCGGCAGACTCGCTTGCAGGAGTTGGCCCGCAGCGTCGGCGAACCGCTCTGCCCCGCTTGCGAACTGCGCCTCGAAGTGCCCACCGTCACGTGAGAGGATGCCCGCCTTCGCGTCGGCGGCGGGATCGTCGTGATCCTGCAGCGGATCGTTCGGGTCGGCAGCAGGGTACGTCTCGCTGCTCGGCGCCAGCGCCCAGCCGCGCCCGATCTCGCGCGACAGCTTCGGCAGCGCCACGCGCAGCGTCTCGCCGAGCAGCGCGTTAGCGCCGACCATCGCGCGTAGGCGCGGCACCGCGAAAAGCCACGTCTGCACGCGCTGAAGCTCGATGTGAATTCGCTGGATTCCGTGATCGCTCGCCATGTTGTTCCCCCGCTCCGATCTACTATCTCTCGGCCGACATCAGATGTTCGTGCACGCTTGGTTGTTCGGCTTTTCGGGGCTTATCAAGGCGCACTTCACTCGGCTTGACGCCCGCACTCGGGTTCTCACTCGCGCGCCAGTCAGCAACACGCACGAGCGCTTCCAGATACGCCAGCGCGAACGGGCCGAGATGGCGCGGCTCCGTCTCGGGCACGACGCCGGCGTCGCTCTTCTCTTCAGGCCGCCAGGGTCCGAGGAGATCTGCGACGAGGCCCGTCCAGCCGTGCCCAGTCAGCACGAACTCGTTGCCTTCCCAGCGGCCCTCGGCGCCGTCCTTTGCGATGGACAAGTCGAGCGGCCACTGGTCGGTGCCGATCACCAGCGAACTTGGCTCGCTTCGTACGCCGAAGACGTCGTCGCCCTCGCGATTCGTCGAGCGCAGCACGGTGCGTGCCTTTCCGTGGTGCGTGGCTGCCAAGTACACCGCGAGGGCTGGGTACGGCTTCTTTTCTTTGTCGCGGTATTCCCGCCACATCGCGAGCGCCGAGGCGACCTCGTGGCGCAGGTCCGGACGGAACGCTGGTTCGCCTGCCCAGCAAACGTCGGTAAGTCCTTTGAGGGTGGTTCGGTCAGTCGAACTGGGCCTCTCATCGACAACCCATCGAAGCCGGATAATCTCCGGAACTCGCCAGCTTCGATGATCGGACAATTGGAGCGCGGTTGGCCGCAGATTCCGCACTTCGTCACGGACCTTGGACAGGTTGCCATTTTTGAGAACATCGACCGCCAGAATATGTGGAGTCTTCGCGAGCAACCCGGCAGGAATGCCGGAAATTCCACACCAGTCAGGCAACTCGGCCTGCCACTGCGGATGTGCCTTGCCGAGATCATGAAGGGCCGAGGCTTCGACGACGGCCTTCTGCGTGTCGCCCGTCAACGAGAGCGCTTTGCAGAGCTTCTCAGCCTCGCTTCGCGCGTCCTTGAGATGATCTTCGAGCTTCGACCAGTAGCCGGCCTCGGTCCACACATCGTCTCGCAACGTCGTGCCGCGCCCGACACGCGGCACGTCAGCGAGCACGTTCGACTTGTCGCCTGTCCAACCTTCGTTGCTGTCGTAGCCGCCAACGTCGCGCTTCAGCATGACGAGCATGCCGGGGCGGATGTCCCAGTGGTTCACGCGCTCCCATCGGTCGTGCTCGTCGTCCCACAGCCACGCCTTGCTCTTGCTCGTCTCCAGCATCTTCGAGACGCGAACGCAGGAGACAGGGCAGCCCTCCTTCGCAGGCTCCAACAGCGGACCGTCGAGCTCGTCATCTCGCGGCGGGACGTCGCCTGACCAATCGCGCCAGAACACCGTCACGTCGAGATCGGGATCAGTGCCGCGCACGAAGGCGCTGACATCAGTGAACCCACCGTGGACGTCTCGCTCCGTGGAGAAGAGTCCATGCACGTCGAGCGCACGCGGCAGCGGGCTCGGCTTCGGCTGCAAGGCCTCCAACACTTCTCTCCGTTTGTTTGCGTTCAGCGCCGCGATGGCTTCCGAGAACGACTTCGTCGTAGAGAGCGGAGCGAACGCCTCCACGAGCTTCTTAGCGCGCTCGATGTCGGAGCCTTCGTAAGGCCCGATGCGCTCCACCTTCTTGTTGCCGCCCTCCTTGGGCGTCTCCCAGACCCACGCGCGCGCGTCTTGGTCGTCTCCCTTTCGATTCAGGCGACCGAGACGTTGAAGCATCGACGGCCAGGGGGCGAGCTCGGTCCAGAGGTGATGCGCCGAAATGTCCACGCCCGCCTCGATGACCTGCGTGCTGACGCAGATGAGCCCGGGGTCGTCCTTCGGCAGCTTGCCCGCCTTGCGGTTGGCGTCGAACTCGAGCAGTCGCTGCTCATGTCGAGCGCGATCCTCGCGTCGGAACCGCGAGGTCAGCAGAACCTTGTCATCCACCGAGGAAAGCATGCGGAATACGTCGCGCGCCATGTTCACGGTGTTGCAGATGACGAGGGAGAGCGTGCCCGCTACGTGCTTCTCCGTCACGGCCTTGGCAATGGCCTCGGGCGTGACCGCCCCGGACTTCACGGAGCCTCGCTTCTTCGCGCCAGTGGTCTTCGCGTCCGACGCAGTCGGCTGCCACCACTCGACGGGGCGCCTTGCGTCTCGCCACCACTGGAGGTACTGGTCATTTTCGAGTGTGGTCGTGAGCTTCCGCTCGAATGCGACCTGCTCCGGCGATGCTTCGCCAAGTTCCTCGCGCGTTCGATCGGTGGTACTCAGAAACGACGAGCCGACCGTGGCGCTCATCCAAGTCGTCAGGCACGGCTTTAAAGGCGGGAACCGTTTCCTGCGCATCCAGTCGAGCTGCGAGGTCGTCCACAAGCCCGGTCCCATGAGCTGGACTTCGTCGATGATCCACCGGCAATCGTTGTTGAGGAGGCCGAAGTGGACCGGCCACTCGAAGCGACTCATGGCGTAGCCACGGTTCAGCGCGCGTGAGAGGAGCTGGTCCTGCGTGCCAACGAGCACCCAAGGCTTGTCGGGCTGACGAACCCACTGGTCCTCGATTGCGCCACCCATGAGCTGGTGGACGTCAACGTCGATCTCGGGCTTCGTGACCTTGAGCGCATCGAAGTAGGTCTTCAAGCGTTGCACGGTCTGCGTCACGAGGCTGCGCATCGGCAGGCAGACCACGAGGTGCAGGGGCTCAGGTTTCTTGTCGACGAGTAACCGCCACGCCCACGCCAGCGCGACCTCCGTCTTCCCAAGACCCGTCGGAACGGGAAGGACGTCGGGCATGCCATCGACGGCAACCCGGAGCTGCCAGCCGTATGGCGTGAACCCACCGGTCGCGGTTTTGAAGAAGTCTCTGAACGACTCTTCGCGCGAGTCACTCACCATGGCCTCCATCACCACCGCGCGGCTGCGCGTCGATCCACTTGTCGAGATCGGCCCGCTTGATGCGCCACTGTCCCCGAATCTTGAAGGCCGGTATCTCGCCAGCGTTCGCCATGGCGTAGACGGTCTTTTCCGCGAGCTTGAGCAGTGCGGCAACCTCCTTGATCGTCAGAACTTCATCGGACATTACAGCTCCAGTGTGGCGAAACGTACGGATAACGATACCGTTGTATTCCAATCTATGGCATCGTATTCCGATCACCCTTGCCCATCAATGAGCAAGGGCACTCACTGGAATGAGCAGGGCCTTTCCGTTGAGATCACGTTTGATGTCTTCGTGGCGTTTTTGTCTTCTTTGGAGTCGCCAGACAGGTCTTTCATTCAATGAGCGAACCAGGCTGCCATCTGTTTTTAAAGCGTGGCAATGCGGTCTTTGGCGGCCGTTGTTTTCTTCTTGAGCGCAGCCTCAATGCGAACGAGTCGATTGCCGCAAGCGGGCTGTTCGGCAAGTTCTGCCGTCGCGAGCGACGTCCCTGCGTCAACCCGACGGCCGGACGACTGCCGTGGTCATTTTCATCCGAGGCAGCATCGTCAGCACGAGCATAGCTGGCGGTTTGGATGACCGGTCGTGACCAAATGACATATGGGTTGGCTTCGTGGCCACTGCGAGACGGGCGTGGCCGGCCGCACTCGCCGGATACCCGCCGATTACCCGCTGCTGTTGTGCGCGCGGCAGATCGGGGTGTCGCTGGGAGAAGCCGGCCCGCCGCCAGTGGCGCCAGGCCGGCCCCATTGTGTTGCCCTGACGATATTCGTCGCGTGCCGGATCGCCCGGCACCCCGTCTCGCATCAACTGGACCAGGGCCCGGAAGAACTTGACGTTGGCGCTGGACTCGAAGCCTACCGGATCGCTCTGCTGCGCACGCAGCACTGCCGCGCGCAGCTTCGTCAACCGCTCGATCAGGTTGTCGTGGAACAGCAGCGTCCAGCCATGCTGCTGCATCAGATTTCCACGTCCTCATCGAAATCGTCACCCAGGTTCACTTTGTGGCCCGCATGCTCGAGCATCGTGCGCACCAGATCCTCCGGCAGATCACGGATGTTTCGGCCAGCCTCGATATCGCGAGCAAGCAGAGTCAAGAACGCGGCGATTGCGGGGTCTTCGTGCTCGGCATCCGCACGGGTCACGATCACTTCACCGTCACGCAGGTCGAACGCGACCTTGCCGCCGGTATCCACGCCCAGCGCCTGGCGAATGGACTTGGGCAGCGTGATCTGGCCTTTGGAGGTCAGCGTGGCAACTTCATGGATGACGCGCATGGCGGTTTTCTTGCAAGCAATGTTCGTATGGCGTGCCGGGGGCGACGTCGTCGCAGGGAGGTAGAATTTCAATTTGCCCGGACGGCCGGCTCATCCTTTTTCCGATGTCACGCAAAAACAGACCCAAGCCAAGGTCCGCCTTGCCGGTCGCGACGCCGCAGGCGGCGGAAGCTGCCCTGGCGGCCTCGCGTTACAAGGAGGCGATCGAGCATTTCAAGACGCTGCTCAAGCGCGAGAGCGACCCCGCCTGGCTTGATGGCCTGGCGGCGGCCTACGCGGGCCGCGCCGACCAGCTTGCCGCCAAGGGCATGCTCAAGGAGGCTCTGGCCTTGTGGCGCACGCGTGCCGATGCCTGCGGCGTGCCGCTGCTGGCCGGGCCCTATCTGGAGTGGCTGCTGCAAAGCGGTGACGTCGGGCAGGCCTTGGCGCTGCTGCGCAGCGACGCGCTGACACCAGAGGACCTGCGTCGGCTCGCGCCGGCCGTGCTGGTGGCGCCCGAGACCTTGCTCGCCGGCGTGTCGGCCGAACACCCGCTGCTGCGCCACCGCGCTGCGGCCCAGGCCGCACTGGCCGCCGTGGCGCACGCCGACGACGCGGCACTGGCCGAGGCGCTGCAGGCGATCCCGTTTCGCTCGCCCTACCGCGATCTGCGTTCCCTGCTGAAGGCGCTCGCCCTGATGCGGACCGACCCGGTGCAGGCGGCCGAGGCGCTGGCGCGCGTCAGCGACGCTGGCGGCTTCGAGCGTCTGGCCGAGGTTTTGCGCGTCGCGCTGCTGCCGGCGGACCAATGGCTGGACGGGCTTCGCGGGCTGGACGACGCCGGCCGCATGCTGGTGCTCGAGTTGCAGGGCTGCCCCGAGCCGCAGCGGCCGTTGGTGATGGCGCTGGCGCAATCGAAGGAGAATGATCTCGAGCCGATGGCGCTCTATGACCTGCTGGTGCGCCATCGCGGCACGCTGCCCGAGGGCATGGCCCCGGCCCTATGCCTGCGGCTCCTGCCGCATGCGCCCCGGCGCGCGAACAGTTTCGCTGCCAATTTCGGGCCGCTGCCGGCCGGCGAGATCGATCGGATCTGGGCGCTGGCTGCCGAACTGGATCATGACCACGACGGCGCCGTGGAGCACTGGCTGAGCTGCGTCGACCAGTGGCGGGTCGATCCGGCCATGCGGCGGCATGCCGCGCTGGTGCTGCGCCATCTGGCTGACGATCGCCGCTTTCACCACGGTGGCGGCACGTCCGGCGGGCCAGCGCTGCGGTGGCTGGCGCAGAGCCTGGAGCTGGATCCCGCCGACCGCGAGGCCGAGCTGCGCCTGCTGCGCGCCCTGCGGGAACGGGGCGACCTGAAGGGCGCGCGCACGCGGCTCGATGCGGCGCGCGAACGCTTTCCGGACGATGCTGCCGTGCTGCTCGAGGCCGTGCAGACGGCGCTCGCCAGCGGCGCCTTCAAGAAGGCCATCGGCCTGGCCAAGCAGGTGTTGGCGATCGATCCGATCAACCCCCAGGTGCGCAGCGTGATTGGCCAGGCTCATCTGTCGCATGCGCGCAAGCAGCTCTGTGCGCGCAACCCGAAAATGGCGCAGCGCGAGCTGGATGAGGCCCGCGGCTGGCTGCGCGGCTCGGCCGAGCTGGCTACGCTCGGCTTGCTGCGTGGCCTGGCAGCCGAGGCCACGGCCGAGGGCGACGTCCTGTTGCGCCAGGCGTTCGCGGACCTGGGCGGCACACTGGTAGGCGCCTACCATCTCGCGCTGGAGAGCACGCGCGCGCGGGTCGCCGCCGAGGCCGTTCTGCAGCGTGCCGGTGCCAGGCTCGACACCACGCCGGACATGGCCCAACTGACCGCGCTGGCGCACGCGCTGAACGCGGCGCGCGCCGATGATCGCGACGTGCGCCGGGTGCTGGATATGTTGCAGCCGATGCTGAAACGCGCTGCCACCGTGGCGCAAGGCAGCGAAAGCGAGTTGACGCTGGTCTGCGAGGCCCTGCTGCGCCAGGGGCAGAACGAGCTCACGCAGCGCTTCGCTGCGACCGCGCTGACGCGCTGGCCGGGCCGGCCGGCCTTCGTGTACTTCGAATTGGCCGGCCGATACCAGAGCGAGCCGTTGCGGATGCCGGTGCACGAGCAGCAACGCCTGGAGCAGGCCTTCGCGCAGGCCCGGGCGCAGGACGATCGCCGTAGCGCCTCGCGCATGGCCGAGCTCCTGCGCGAGGCTAGCGGTTTCGGTCTTGGTGGCGTTGGTGGCTTCGATGATTTCGACGACTTCGAACTGGATGACGAGGACGAGGGCTTTCCCGACGATCCCCGCGTGCTGGCCGAAGCCTTGCGGGTCGTCGGGGGTGAGAAACCCTTTCTGGATCTGATCCGCAGCAAGTTGGGCAAGGCCGAGTTCGATCAGCTGCGCCGCGAGATCGGCGGCAGCACGACGCACTTCACCACGGCGCTGATAGAAATTTTGACCGGGGCGGCTGGTCCGATGCCTGGCGGAATGCCAGGCCGGATGCCCAGCCCGATGCCCAGCCCGATGCCTGACCGGACACCCGGCCCGATGCCCGTCGATCGTCCGGCGCCAAGGCCTGCGCCGCGGCGCGGCCCACCACCACCCGGCGACAAGCAGCCAGGACTCTTCGATGACTGATCCCTATCGCCTGCTGGGCGTGCCGCCATCGGCCGACGATGCCGCCATCCGCGCCGCCTACCTGGCGGCGATCCGTGATTGCCCGCCCGAGCGCGACCGTGCGCGTTTCGAGCAGGTGCGCGCGGCCTACGAGTCGATTGCCCACGAGCGCGATCGCCTGGCCCATGCCCTGTTCGATACCAGCCCGTTGACGGCCGCGGAACTGCTGCAGCGGCTGCGCGACGACTGGCAGCCCGGGCCGCCGACGGAGCGCAGCCTGCGGCGGCTGCTGGGCGAGTCATGAGCGGTGGGTGGGACGATGCCGACAAGGAGCGTCTGGTCGAGCAGTTCCGTGCGGGCCTGGCGCTCATCGATGGCGAACCGGATGACGGTGACGAGGCCGTCGATCTGGCCACGCTACTCGCCGAAATGGCGGTGCTGAAGAACGAGGTGCGCCTGCAGGCCCGTCAGTTCAAGGCCGCGCTGGAGGAGTTGCAGGGCCTGGGCGAGGCCTTGCGCGAGCAGAATGAGCGCCTGCAGCGCGAGCTCGACGGCGCCCGCGCCCAGTCGGCCAGTGTGCGCGCCCAGGCCGAGCGCAGCCTGCTGCTCGGCCTGCTGGAACTGCGTGACCGCCTGCAGGCCGGGCTCGATGCGGCCGAAGCCTGGCGCCCTTCGTCGCTGCAACGCTTGCTCGGTGGTGAGCAGCGTTTCGCGCGCAGCCTGCGGGAAGGCTCGGCGCTGACGCTGCAGCGCCTCGATGAACTGCTCGCCAGCCATCGCGTGCGGGCCATCGAGGCCGTCGGGCGGCCGCTGGACCCGCAGCACATGCACGCGGTGGCAGCCGAGGATAGTCCGGGGGCTGATCCGGGCGTGGTGCTGCGCGAGTTGAGGCGCGGCTTTTTCCAGGGCAACGAGCTGCTGCGCGCGGCCGAGGTCATCGTCAACAGGAGGGCACAAGCATCATGAGTGAAACCATCGTCGGCATCGATCTCGGCACGACCAACTCGGAGATCGCGGTCGTGCGTGACGGGCGCGTCGAAGTGATTCCGGTGACGGCTTCGGTAAAGATCCTGCCGTCGGTGGTGGGGATAGGTGACGATGGCGCATTGCTGGTCGGCGAGGCCGCACGGAACCAGCATGCGGCCCACCCGGAGCGTACGGTGCGCTCGATCAAGCGCCGTATGGGCGAAGACGCGCCGGTGACGATGGCCGGCAAGGACTACGCGCCGCAGGAGATCTCGGCGATGATCCTGGGGCGCCTGAAGGCGCTCGCCGAGGCTCATCTCGGCCATGCCGTCGACAAGGCCGTGATCACGGTGCCGGCGTTCTTCTCCGATGCGCAGCGCCAGGCCACCCGGGAAGCCGGCCGGATCGCCGGGCTGGACGTGGTGCGCATCATCAACGAGCCCACCGCCGCCGCGCTGGCCTACGAGAGCCGGCACGAGGGGGCGCGCAAGGCCCTGGTCTATGACCTCGGCGGCGGCACCTTCGACGTGTCGGTGGTCAATCTCGAAGGCGACGTCGTGGAGGTGCTGGCCAGCCACGGCAACAATCATCTCGGCGGCGACGACTTCGACCGCAAGCTGGTCGACCATGCGCTGGCCCACCTGAAGGCGACGCACGGCGTCGACGCCAGCAGTTCGCCGGCGGTGATGGCGCGGCTCCAGCGCGCCGCCGAGGCAGCGAAGATCCAGCTTTCGGACCGGCCCTTCGCCACGCTGAACGAAGAGTTCCTGCTGGAGCACGAGGGCGTGCCGCTGCACCTGGCGCTGGAAGTCTCGCGTGACGACTATGAAGCGATGATCAAGCCCTACGTCGACGAGACGCTCGATGCGGTGCACGTCGCGCTGAGCGGTGCCGGCCTCGCGGTCAGCGACATCGACGAGATCCTGCTCGTGGGCGGCGCCACGCGCACGCCGCTGGTCGCCCGCCGCCTCGAAGCGGAACTGGGCCGCCAGCCGCGCGGCGAAGTCGATCCCGACCTGTGCGTGGCGATGGGCGCGGCGATCCAGGCCGCGCTGATCGCCGGTACCCGGACCCGCACGGTGCTGGTCGACGTCACGCCCTATACCTTTGGCACCAGCGCGGTCGGCGAGCTGAACGGCGAGCCCTATGTCCACTGCTTCATCCCGCTGATCCGCAAGAACACGCCGATCCCGGTGTCCAAGAGCGAAGTCTTCTACACGATGTTCGACGGCCAGGAAACCGTCGAGGTCACGGTCTACCAGGGCGAAGACCCCGATGCGCTGAACAACATCGAGATCGGGCGTTTCCAGGTCGAGGGCCTGAGCGATGTACCGTCCGACAACCCGATCCTGATCAGCCTCTCGCTGGACCTGAACGGCATCCTCGAAGTCAGCGCGCGCGAGAAGCGTAGCGGGCTCGAACGCAGCATCACGATCGGCAATGCCATGGCGCGCTTCGAGCAGGACCGGCTGGCCGAGGCGCGCAACCGCGTGCAGGCCCTGCTTGGCAGTGACGAAGGCGGCCACGAAGCGACGGCGGGCGTCCCGGCGGGCGCGGCCGATCCGGGCGCCGATCAGCGCCGGCTCGGCGTCGAGGCGCAGGCCCTGATCGAGAAGGCCGAGCGCGTCCTCGCCGACGCCGCCGGCGAGGACGCCGAGGACCTGATCGATGCGATCGAGGCGTTGAAGGACAGCCTGGATGGCGACGCCGTCGCGCTGAAGGCGGCGATGGACACGCTCGCCGATCTGCTCTACTACCTCGACGCATGACCGGCGGATCGCGCTGTCCCGGTTGCCGTGCCCGGCTGGGCGACAGCCCGGTCTGCGCGCGCTGCGGATGCGATCTCGGCCTGCTGCTCCGCGCCCGGACGCAGGCGATGCGGCACCTCGCCCTGGCGCTGCAGGCCCGGGCCGCGGATGATCCCGGCGCGGCGCGCGCGCATGCGCAGGCCGCCGTCGCGCTGGATCGCAGCCCGCCGGCGCGGGCGCTGCTGCAGGCACTGTCGGCAGGGTCGGCCGGGAAGGTGACCGGGCGCAGCGCGGTGAACCGGTAGCGGCAAACTCGTCATTGCCGCGGTCCGCCGCGGGCGCCGCCTTCGTCAGCCACGCCGCTCCCGACAAGCAGCGCTGCGCGAGTGCGACGCCGTGCTGCTGTGCCTGTCGAAGACGGCTCTGAAGTCCGGGCGGCAGGTGTTGGAGCGGGAGATGATCGTCGCGCTGACCTGCCGGCCGCACGGCGTCGATCCCTATGACTACCTCGTCGACGTCCTGCAGCGCATCGTCGTGCACCCGAACCACCGCATTGACATCGGATCACGCCGCCGTCTGACGGTAGTCGCTGAAATCGGGATCGTGCGTCATGCGCCAATAGTCGACGAAGCGCCATGGCATCGCCGAAAACACCCGGCCGCTGTTGTTGCGGTAGTAGGTAGTCATGCCCGGATGGGTCCAGATCATCGCCTCGTGCTCGAGATCGATCTTGCGAACGTGGTCGTCGAGCGCCTCCTGACGGACGTCGATCGCGGCGATGTCGCGTTCGATCATCTCGACGACGCAGGCCGAGATGTAGCGGCTCTGGCATTCCGACTGGAAGATCACGCTGCCGCCATGCGCCGGCCCGGTATTGGGGCCCAGCATGCAAAAGAAATTCGGGAAACCCGGCACCGTCATGCCGAGGAACGCGGTCGGGTTGTCGTTGGCCCATTTGTCGCGAAGGTTCAAGCCGTCGCGCCCGGTGATGTTCAGGCGCGCCGCCATTTCCGTGACCTTGAAGCCGGTCGCGATTACGATGAGGTCGAAAGCGCGCGATGCGCCGTCCGCAGTGACGATGCCTTCGTGGTCGAAGCTGGCGACGCGGTCGGTGACCAACTCGACGTTCGGCTTGACGAGCGTCTTGAACCAGTTGTTGTCGAGCAGAATGCGCTTGCCGTAAGGCGGATAGGTCGGCACGCATTTCTCGATCAGATCGGGGCGATCCTTCAGCTCCGCCAGGATGAAGTCGGTCAGCTCCTGCCGATGGCGATCATTACCCTTGTTGACCGCGCGTTCCGGATGCGGCCACGCGGGATCTTTTCTGAGGAACGGCAGCAAGCCGTCGCCATAGCGCCAGAACATGTTGAAGCGGTACCACTGCGCGTAGAACGGCAGATGCGCGAGCAGCCAGCGCGCGCCGGGCGTGATCGGATCGGCATACCCCTGCACCGGGCGTGACCACTGCGCGGTACGCTGAAACACCGTCAGCGATTCGACGCGGTCGGCGATTGCGGGCACGAGTTGCATCGCGGTCGCGCCGGTGCCGATCACTGCGACGCGCTTGCCTTCGATGGCGATGTCTTCCGACCAGAGCGCCGAGTGCAGGATCTGCCCGCCGAAATTCTCCTCGCCGTCGAAACGCGCGCGCGAGGGATCGTTGAGCTGGCCGATCGCGCTGACCAGCACGGTGGACTCGAAGGTCTCCTCGCCATCCGGCGTCTTCAACGTCGAGATCCAGCGGCGCTTAGCTTCGTCCCAGCGCGACGACGTCAGCTCGGTGTTCACGCGCAGGTGATCGCGAATGCCGTATTGTTCCGCGATCTTCTGCAGGTATCCGAGCAATTCCTCGCGCTGGCAGAAATAGCGCGTCCATTCGTTCTTCGCGCCGAAGGAATACGAGTACGAATGGTTCGGCGTGTCGACGCCGCAGCCGGGATAACGGTTGATCCACCAGGTGCCGCCGAGTTCCTCGTTCTTCTCGACGATCGTGTACGGAATGCCGAGATGACCGAGCGCGACGCCGAGCGCGATCGCGCACACGCCGGCGCCGACGATCAGCACGTGCTCGCGAGCGAGTCGCTCGTCCGACGGCCGGCGGGTCCAGCGCGCCTCGCGCGAGACGAACCCCATCTCTTCGCGCATCAACGACGCGTATTCCGGCGCGACGTTCTCGCCGAGGCACGCGCGCATCATCTTCAGCAACATGCCCTCGTCGGGATTGTCGATCACCGGAGCGGGCGAACCATCGGCGAAGAGTTCGACCACCGCGGCGCGGATGTCGTCCTGGATGTCCGACGGCAGGCCGGCATCGGGATCGGGGATCAGACGCACGTCGCGCCGGGGCAGATAGGGCGGTTCGAGCCAGCGCGGATCGCCGGTCATGTGCGCCAGCACCATCAACAGGCAGCGGATGTCCCCTTCGGAGATCGCTGAGGCGAGATCATGCGGTTGGCGGGAAGCCTCGATGCTCAGAGTCATGTTGTCTACGAATAACCCGCTTCCGGAGTCTGCCAGGGGTGTTTGAAATTCTAGCAGCCGGGCGATCATCTGAGCTATATTGAATGCTTGATTGAGCGGAAATCGTGATGGCCATTTCCAAGCCTCTGGATCTGATGGACTGTCTCCAGGATGAGCCCCCTTCGTACCTGGCCGTGAGCCAGAGCAGTCCGCTGGACCGGATCAAGCTGGTGAAGGCCGGATTGCCCGCCGGGGTGGTCGTCACGCTGGCCACCTCCATGGGCGTGCCTCGCGATCAGTTGCTCCGGTGGATCGGCATCCCGCGGGCGACGGCCAATCGCAAGATCAAGGCCGGCGAACGGTTGAACCAGGATGAATCCGAGCGGGTGCTGGGCCTGATCAAGCTGATCGGGCAGGTCGAGCGCATCGTGGCGGAATCGGGGGATCCGACGGGATTCCTTTCGGCTCGGTGGACGGCGCAGTGGTTGGCTCTGCCCCTGCCGGCCCTGGGCGGGCGTTTGCCCGGAGACTTCATGGATACTTTCGAGGGGCGCTCCCTCGTGTCCGGGCTGATGGCTCAGATCCAGAGCGGGGCTTACGCTTGAGCGAGCTGATCCGGCTATGGCGCATCGCGCAGGACACTCCCGACTATGAAGCACACGATCTCAGCGGCAGAGGCGCCGAGCTGACCGGCGGTCGTTGGAACCGCCCCGGAACGCCGCTCGTCTACGCTTCGACTTCACGGGCACTTGCCTGCCTGGAAACCCTCGTGCATCTGGGAAGCAGCACTCTGCCCTTGAACCGGTACCTCGTCGAGATCCAGGTGCCCGCGTCGAGTTGGGCACGGGCGATGATCGCCGCAAGCGAGTCGCTTGTTGGTTGGGACTCCTTGCCGGCCGGCAGGGTTTCGCTTTCCTGGGGCTCGGATTGGGCAACAAGCGGCGCCTCGCTGCTTGCCAAGGTGCCCTCCATCCTGGTGCCCGAAGAGCACAACGTCCTCATCAATCCACGGCATCCGGACGGTGTGCAACTCCTTGCGACGAAGGTCCGCAAATGGACTTATGACGCGAGGTTGCTCGGACCGCTCCGGCCGCATGCTTGACGTCGCCCTGCGAGGCGCTGCGTGTCAACAGCCGTTCCATCTCGTCCCGCTGGTCCGGGTGGATCGGTGGAGCCGATGAACGCTTCGAGTACAACTCCCCTGGTCTTGCGGCGCCCACGTCACCCCCGAGCCCGTAGGCGCGCTACACTCGCGGCGCTGGCGCTGGCGCTGGGGCTGGGGCTGGGGCTGGCTCGATTGCGCGAGCAGGCGATCGCAGGACTTCGAACGGCGATCGTCATGACGACGCGAAGCGCGCAGACCGTGCAAAGGGTGTCGGTAGCGCAAAGGCGCCTTTGAAAGGCAGGGTCCGACGAGCGAGATGTCGATCAAACGGAGCAGCTATCACCACGGCAACCTGCGTGAGGCCCTGATCGAGGCCACGGCTGCCCTGGTCGCCGAGTCGGGTCCGCACGCGTTCACGCTTGCAGAAGCGGCCCGGCGGGCGGGGGTATCGCCAGCGGCACCGTACCGGCATTTCCGCGACCGTGAAGACCTGCTGGAAGCCGTTGCCATGGAGGGATTCGACCTCTTCGCTTCCCGCCTGAAGACGGCCTTCGACGAGGGGAGGCCGACGCCCCTGACGGCGTTCCTGCGCACCGGACAGGCCTACCTGGATTTCGCGCGCGAACAGCCCGGTCACTACATCGCGATGTTCGAGGCCGGGCTATCCATCGCCGGCAACAGCGAGCTCATGCGCGCCTCGACCTCCGCCAACGGGGTGATCGTTGCAGCCGCAACCGCCCTGTCGGCGCACCTTCCTGAAGGAAGGCGGCCTCCCCCCAATATGGTCGCCAATCACATCTGGGCCCTTAGCCACGGCGTGGTGGAGTTGTTCGGCCGTGGCAAACCCGGCGGCCGAGCTCCCTACTCGGCGGCAGAAATGCTCGAAAGCGGGGCGCTGATCTACCTGCGCGGCCTTGGCGTGCTGCCGAGCTAGAGCTGGATCGGTCTAACTGATCCCAGGTGACGAATCCGGACGCGCTTGCATCGGTGGAGCATCGTGCTACCATGTTAATGTGAATAACATTCACATTAAGCGAGGAACAGAATGGGCACTCCACTGGTTCAATCCACGGTCTGGGATCGGGTCACGGCCGCTGTCACGTCCGCACGAGACTGGCTCGACGAGCGCGGCAAGGCGGCTTGGCTGCTCGCCATGATCTTCGGTTTCATCTTCGCCTGGCCCCTTGGCCTGGGCATCCTGGCTTACATGATCTGGAGCAAACGCATGTTCGGCTGCCGTCACCGGAACCGTCGAGACCACGGTCCCGACGCCCACGCATTCGCCCCCACCGGAAATGCGGCCTTCGACGCCTATCGCGCCGAGACGCTCAAACGGCTCGAGCAAGAGCACCGCGAGTTCCTGGATTTCCTCCAGAAGCTGCGCGAAGCCCGGGACAAGGCGGAGTTCGACCAGTTCATGCAACAGCGCCGTTCCGAGGGCTGAGCGCGCTCTGCACCACGCGGCAGCGGCGCGGCGGCATACGCGTTCAGACGTCGGGCGCGTAAGCCAGTCCGAGCGCCGCGGCTACGGCACTCAGCTTCTGATCCAGGCTCCACAGCCGCGTGTCGAGCGCCATTCTGGCCGACGCGATCAGATGTGCGTCGACGTAGCCGATGCCACGGCCAGTGAGCCGGGCTGTCTCGACGAGCACCAATACCTCGTCGGGACTGGCAACGCAACACCGCGGTAAGTCCATGAGCATCTTCAGCGTCGAGGCTGACACACCACCCAGCGCCAGTTCGCCGAGCACGAACGGGTGCATCAGGACCCCGCTGTTGTGCAGCCGCTCGGCCAGCACCGCGGTTGGCTGCCGCAGATGAGCCACCCATACCGACGTGTCGGCGATGATCATCCGGCGATGGGTTCGGGGCGGTGACGCGGGACGTCCTGTAGTTGAGGCTCCGAGCCGGTCAGTGCGGCCAGGCGGCGGGCCGCCTCACGTTCGATCAGGGCCTTCAAGCCGGCGTGAACCAGTGCCGTCCGGTCCATGGGGCCGATCAGTTCCTGAGCTCGGGCAAGCAAGCTGTCATCCAGATTCATCGTGGTGCGCATCGTCGCTGTCCGTAGGGCATCGGATGTTCTTAATCTATCATCATTCGATGCCTTGAATCATGCGTTCGCGTTCGGCTTGAAATACCGCCCCTGCCTTCGACGATCACCGCCGGGTGGAGCGGCGGCGCCGATGAAGGCTTCGACGGCTTCGAGGAAGGCGCGGGTCTTGTCACCGGCCGGTGAACACCGGTACGCGCTTCTCGACGAAGGCCCGCACCGCCTCGGCATGGTCGGCGGTACCCGCCGCCTCGACCAGGCGTTCGGCTTCGCGATCGAGCGCCGCGTCGTAGTCGATCACCAGCGCGTCATCGAGGTTGTCCTTCATCAGCCGCAGCGCCTGCGCGGGGCCGTTGGCGAGCCGGCGCGCGAAGGCGAAGGCCTCGGCCTGCAACTCGGTATCGGGGACCACCCGGTTGAACAGGCCGATCGTCTCGGCGCGACGTGCATCGACCCGGTCGCCCCCGAACATCAGCTCGCGGGCGCGGCCGGTACCGACCAGGCGAGTCAGCAGCGACGCGATCCCGTAGTCGCCGGACAGGCCGATCCGGGCATAGCCGGTCGCCACAAAGGCCGATTCGGCGGCGATCCGGACGTCGCAGGCGAGCGCGATCGACACGCCCGCGCCGATCGCCGGTCCGGGCAGGGCGGCGACGGTCGGCTTGCGCAACGCCACCAGCGCGCCGGTGAGCAGGCGCTGGCGCTCGCGCAGGTCCGCGACGCGCTCGGCCGGGCTCATCGCGCGCTTCGTGCTGCGATCGCCCATGCCCTTGACGTCGCCGCCCGCGCAAAAGCTGGTGCCGGAGCCGGTCAGCAGCACCGCGCCGACCCCTTCGTCCTCGGCACAGCGGCGGATCATCGCCCGCAGCGCCGGGCTGAGCCTGTCCGATAGCGCGTTGCGCGCCTCGGGCCGGTTCAGCGTGATGACGGCGACGCGCTCGCGCAGCTCGCAGAGCAGTTCGTCGGTGCCGGTATCGATGCGTTGCGGCTGGTCGTTCATCGCGTTCTCCAGGGTCGGGCTATTGCCTGGACTTTACCCTGGCCGCCACGATCCGCCGTGGTGGCCATGCGAGGCGCCCCGCGGCAGGCTCGAACAGGCATTGCCCGCCGGACAGGCCCGCGCACACGGGTTGCCCCGGCCGGACACGGATCAGGCCCTGAAGCTTGCCGGCTCGTCCAGCTCCTCGGCGAGGAACCCGCCGCTCTGGTGCCGCCACAACCGCGCATAGATGCCGTTCTTCTTCAACAGCTCCGCGTGACTGCCCTGTTCGATGATCCGGCCTTCGTCCATCACGATCAGCCGGTCCATGGCCGCGATCGTCGAGAGCCGGTGGGCGATGGCGATGACCGTCTTGCCTTGCATGACTTCGTCGAGGCTTTCCTGGATGGCCAGCTCGACCTCCGAATCGAGCGCGCTGGTCGCCTCGTCCAACAGCAGGATCGGCGCGTTCTTCAGCATCACGCGGGCGATGGCGATCCGCTGGCGCTGACCGCCGGAGAGCTTGACGCCTCGCTCGCCGACCAGCGTGTCATAGCCGCTGCGGCCGTGCGAATCGCTCAACTGCTGGATGAACTCGTCCGCTTGCGCGCGGATCGCCGCCGCGCGAATCTCGGCGCGATCCGCGTCGGGGCGCCCATAAGCGATGTTGTCGTAGATCGACCGGTGCAGCAGCGAGGTGTCCTGCGTGACCATGCCGATGGCGCCGCGCAGGCTGTCCTGGGTGACCTGCGAGATGTCCTGTCCATCGATGCGGATCCGGCCGTGGTCGATGTCGTAGAAACGCAGCAGCAGATTGATCAGCGTGGACTTGCCGGCGCCCGAGCGCCCGACCAGGCCGATCTTCTCGCCAGCACGCACCTTCAGGCTCAGGCCGTCGAGTACCTGGCGCTCGCCGTTGTAGTTGAAGAACACCTCGTCGAACTCGACCTCGCCGTGGGTGACGCGCAATGGCGCCGCGCCCGGAACGTCCTGCACCTTCGGCACTTTGGTCAGCGTGGCGATGCCGTCCTGCACGGTGCCGATGTTCTCGAACAGCGAGGTCATCTGCCACATGACCCAGTGCGACATGCCGTTGACCCGCAAGGCCATCGCCGTGACCGCCGCCACCGCGCCGGTGCCGACTTCATTGCCGTGCCAGAGCCACAACGCATAGCCGCCCGCCGAGAAGATCAGCGCCGTCACCAGGATCTGATTGACGATCTCGAATTGGCTGACCAGGCGCATCTGCCGATAGCCGGTGTCCTTGAATTCCTCCATCGCGGCGCGCGCGAAGCGGGCCTCGCGATGGGTATGCGAGAACAGCTTGACGGTGGTGATGTTCGAATAGGCATCGGTCACCCGCCCGGTCATCGACGAGCGGGCATGCGCCTGCTCCTGCCCGACCTTACCCAGGCGCGGCACGAAGTACCGCATCGTCAGCCCGTACAGCAGCATCCATCCGAGGAAGGGCAGCATCAGGCGCAGGTCGAAGCCGCCCGCCAGCGCCACGATCGCGAAGAAATAGACGCCGATGCCGAGCGCGATCTCGCAGAACGTGAACAGCACCTCGCGCACGGCCAGCGCGGTCTGCATGACCTTGGTCGTCACGCGGCCCGCGAACTCGTCGGAGAAGAAAGACAGGCTTTGCCGCAGCATCATCCGGTGGAAGTCCCAGCGAAGGCGAAGCGGCAGATTGATCGCCAGAATCTGGTGTTGGACCATCGTGCGTAGCGCCACGATCCCGATGCTGGCGATCAGCACGATGGCGATGCCCCACAGCACACGGCGCTCCTGCGCCGAGGCCGCTTCTCCTGCATGCCAGGCCGACAGCAGATCCACGACCTGGCCGAGGAAGGCGAACAGCCAGGCCTCGTAAATGGAAACGCCTGCGCTGAACACCGCCAGCGCGACCAGGTAGCGGCGCGATCCGCGGGTGCAGGCCCACAGAAACGGGAAGAACCCCTTCGGCAGCGGCGGGACGTTCTCGGGCGGGAAAGGGTTGAGTTGGTTTTCGAACCTGCGAAACAAGACTGGGACTCCAAAGCCGGAAGGTGTTCGTACCGTGCGCGGTCGGTGGCTGACGTGACGGGGAGGTCAGGATTCGCTCGTCGGCGGCGCTTCGCCCGTGAGGATCCGGTAAAGCGCTTCGTTGATGTAGTAATTGGAGCGGCCGACCTTCAGCTTGCGCAGCAAACCGTCATTGGCCAGCGCGTCCAGGTAGCGTGTGGCGGTCAGGCGCGAGACTTTCAGATCGTGTTGCAGGAACTCGATCTTGGTGTAGGGGTGCGAAAACAGGTTGTTGATGAGGTCCTGACTGTAGAACTTGTAGCCGGCACGGATGCGGTGCTTGTAGTCCATCAGCGCGGCTTTGATCGCTTGGGTGGTCGCGATGCCGTCCTTCGCGGTAAGTTCCACCGCGCCTATCATGTATTCCACCCATGGCTCCCACTGGTCATGTTCGCGCACATTCTGCAGCAGCCGGTAGTAGTCGGCCTTATGGCGCACGATGGCACGGCTGAGGTACAGCACCGGTGTATCCAGCAAGCCCTCCTTGACCAGATACAGCACGTTGATGATGCGCCCGGTGCGACCATTGCCGTCGTAGAAGGGATGGATGCTCTCGAACTGATGGTGGAGCAGCGCCATCTTCACCAGCGGATCGGCGGTGAAAAGTTCGCCGTCGTTGATGAAGCGCTCCAGATCGGTGATGAGTTGCGGCAGCCGCTCCGGTGACGGTGGGGTATAGACCACGCGGCCAGCGCCATCCTTCAGCACCGTGCCCGGCAGCTTGCGGAAACCGGCGTGTTTCTTCTCCAGGGCGGCCTGGATTTCGACGAGCTGGTTGCCCGTCAGCAGGCCGGAACTGCGCACGGATTCGAAGCCGACACGCAGGGCGCGGGCGTAGCGCGCCACTTTTTTCGCCGCCGGTCCGGTGGCGCTGTCCTGTACGGCTTCGCGGAACAGTTCGTCGTGGGTGGTGACGATGTTCTCGATTTCCGAACTGTCCTTCGCTTCCTGCAAGCCCAAGGTGCTGATGAGGATGCCCTGATTGGGCATGGATGCGGCCACGCCCTTGAACTCGGCCAGAGCGCGGTGTGCCGCGACCAGGCGCTTGAGGATGGCGGCGGTATCGAACCGGGTCGGGTCGAGGTGCTCGAGTGGAAGCAAAGGCGGTGGCATGTTCACGGAATGGCGTTTTTTCCAGCCAACTGAGCGAAATGCGTATATATTTTATCGTTTTCTATACATGTTTTGGCGACGTGTATGGAAAACGGCGGTTTCACAACACCGTTGCAGCCAGCGTCCAGCCGTTTGAGGTGCCCCCTGAATTTCGTCTTCCAACAGTCGCTGGGTAGGATAGAGACAGACAGGAAGGACGAGAAGCGCAGAAGATTCCCAGGCAAGAGTACACGGCGCAATCCAAGGAACAGGCCGTCAAGCGCGCGCAGGAGGTGGGCGTGGGCCCGGCTGCACGTGAGTTGGGGCTGGTGGCGCAAACGCCGCGCAACTGGGTCAGGGGGGTGGCCGGCGGTGGTCCGTTGACGACACTTGGCACCAGGCTGGTGACAGCCGAAAGGATGGAGTTATCGCGGTTGCGAGCTGAGAATGCGCGGCTGAAGATGCACGTCGAAATCCTAAAAAAGGCGACGGCGTACTTTGCGAAGGATGCGCTGTGAAGTACGCCTGGATTGGCGCGCAGCGCCGCGATTATCCGCTTGCCGACACGTGCGAGGTGCTGGGGGTCAGCGCCAGCGGCTACAAGGCCTGGCGCGGCGGTGGCAGCCCGACCTCGACACGCCCGAGTGACGCGCAGGCACGGCCGTCATCAAGGCGATCCATGCCGAATTCAAAGGCGCCTACGGATCGCGGCGCATGCATCGCGAGCTCAAGGGCAAGGGCTATCGTATCGGCATCAATCGCGTTGAACGCTTGATGCGACGGACCGGTGTTCGTGCATGGCACAAGCGACGTTTCAAGGCGACAACGGACTCCAGGCACTCGATGCCAGTGGCCGGGCCGATAACGTGCTGGCGCGCAACTTCACGCCGAGTGCACCGAATCAGGGCTAGTTTTCAACTGTCCGCTTGACGGGGGAGCTTACGGCGAAAAGTCCGCCCACGATTGAACACGAGTATCCCCAACGCGACCCCCGGATTTTTCGGACCTCGATGAACAATAGGAGCGATAGGCAGACCGTATTGTTTTGCAAGCCATTGATTTCAAATGGCCCACTGAATTCACTGAGCGCTACCGAGCGCTCCTGAGATCCAAAAAATCGTCAGGCGTTGACTACACGTTTAAACGTTGAACAAAAAGTTCATCACATCCCCATCCTGCACCACGTACTCCTTACCCTCGGCGCGCATCTTGCCGGCTTCCTTAGCACCCTGTTCGCCCTTGTACGCGATGAAGTCGTCGAACGAGATCGTCTGCGCGCGGATGAAGCCCTTCTCGAAGTCCGTGTGGATGACGCCGGCCGCCTGCGGCGCGGTGTCGCCCTTGTGGATCGTCCATGCGCGCACTTCCTTGACGCCGGCCGTGAAGTACGTCTGCAGGCCCAGCAGGTCGTAGGCGGCGCGGGCCAGGCGGTTCAGGCCGGGCTCGGCCAGCCCCAGGTCGGCCAGGAACGCCAGCTTGTCCTCGTCGTCGAGGTCGGCCAGCTCGGCTTCGATCTTCGCGCACAGAGCGACGACCGGCGCGCCTTCGGCGGCGGCGTGCGCGCGCAGGCGATCGAGGTACGCATTGTTCTCGAAGCCGTCCTCGGCGACGTTGGCGACGTACATCGCCGGCTTGACCGTCAACAGGCACAGCGGCTTGAGCAGCGCCTTGTCATCGGCGTCCAGCCCGGGCATCGTGCGCGCGGGCTTGCCTTCGTTCAGGTGCGGTTGCAGGCGGTCGAGCAGCGCGCACAGCTTGGCCGCTTCCTTGTCGCCGGAGCGGGCCTTCTTGCCCTCGCGCTGGTTCGTGCGCTCGACGACGGCCAGGTCGGCCAGCGCCAGCTCGGTCAGGATCGTCTCGATGTCGGCCAGCGGATCGATATGGCCGTTGACGTGGACGACGTTCTCGTCGTCGAAGCAGCGCACGACGTTGACGATCGCGTCGGTCTCGCGGATGTTGGCCAGGAACTGGTTGCCCAGGCCTTCGCCCTTGCTGGCGCCCGCGACCAATCCGGCGATGTCGACGAACTCGACGATGGCCGATTGGATCTTCTGCGGCTTGACGATCTCGGCCAGTTGGGCGAGGCGCGGGTCGGGCACCTCGACGACGCCGGTGTTCGGCTCGATCGTGCAGAACGGATAGTTTTCGGCCGCGATGCCGGCCTTGGTCAGCGCATTGAACAGCGTGGACTTGCCGACGTTCGGCAAGCCGACGATGCCGCATTGGAGGGACATGGATCGGGACTCCGGAGAAGCGGTCCGCGGATCGCGTGCGCTCCGGGCGCCGGCGGCAGGGCGGCGGTCGACGGAACGCGGATCCGGCGGGAGGTCAAACGACTATTGTCTCAGATCGGCCTGCACGCGACATCCTGGCGGCCGTTGGACCGTTGGACCGTTGGACCGTTGGACCGTTGGACCGTTGGACCGCTGGGTCGCCCGGGTGCCAGGGTGCCAGGGTGCCAGGGTGCCAGGGTGCCAGGTCGCCGGGCCGCTACGGCGCTCAACCGCCCGCGGGTGCCGGCGCGGGGACGGGCGAGGGCACCGGCACGCCTTCCCGCACCGCGTCGATCGCCCGCAGGATCGCCTCGCTGGTCGCAGGCGCGTTCAGCGGTGGATCGACACGATGGCCGCCGACCGCCGAAATCGCGTCGCGGATCGCGAAGAACACCGAGAACGGCAGCAGCAGCGGCGGCTCGCCG
>JASGFT010000005.1:0-55204 GCA_047605425.1 Burkholderiaceae bacterium
GATCCGACGACCGTCGACGTCGTCGGTACCAGCGGCGCGATCAAGGGCAATCTGTCGATCACGGTCCAGCAACTCGCGCAAGCGCAGTCGGCCACTACCGGCACGTTCGCGTCGGCCACCACCGTCGTCGGCGGCGGCACGCTCAGCGTGCAGATCGGCTCGGGCACGCCGGTCGACATCACGATCGCCGCGGGCGCGACGATCACGCAGGTCCGCGACGCGATCAACAACGCCGGCGCCGGCATCAGCGCCAGCCTGGTCGCCGATGGCGACCAGGTGCGGCTGCTGGTGCGCAGCAGCGAAACCGGCGTGGCCAATGCGTTCTCGATCAGCGTCAGCGACGCCGAGGACGGCAGCGCATCCGGCCTGGGCGCGCTCGGCGCGATGACGCAGACGCAGGCCGCGCAGGACGCCCAGTACACGCTGGACGGGCTGGCCCTGACCTCGGCCAGCAACAAGATCACCGACGCCGTCGAGGGCGTGACGCTGACGCTGAAGAAGACCTCGGACACGCCGGTCGCCGTCACGCTGGAATCGGATACGACCGCGCTTCGCACCAGCGTCGATACGTTCGTGTCGGCGTACAACGGACTGGTGTCGCAACTCGCCACGTTGACCAAATACGACGCCGACACCGAGACGGCCGGCGAGTTGCAAGGCAACTCGACGGCCGTTCGCCTGCTGCAGCAACTGCGTCAGATGGTCACCAGCACGGTATCGGAGTCGTCGCTCGGCACGCTGTCGGCCGCCGGCATCGCCGTTCAGCGCGACGGTACGCTGACGATCGACGACACCAAGTTCAACGCGGCGGCGGCCGACCCGACGCAGTTCAAGGCCTTGTTCGCGGCGCCGCTGGCGACCGACGGCTCCGGCGGCGGGATCGCGACGCGCTTCAACTCGATGATCCTGGGCACGGTCGGGACCGACGGCCTGCTGACGACCGCGCTGGATACGCTGAACAAGCGCCTGAGCGCGAACAGCGATCAGCAGGACGCGGTCGAACGGCGGCTCGAGCTGACGCGCACGCGGCTGACCCGCCTGTACAGCACGCTGGATGCGAACCTGGGCTCGCTGCAATCGCTGAGCGACTCGCTGACGGCCTCGCTGGCCGCGCTGGCGGCCAGTACCAACAACAGTGACTGATCGCTACCGGTCCGCCATGACCGTGGATCGTCGTTCCCGTCCTTGCAGGCCGCTTGCGTTCGCGCTGGCGGCCTGTTTCTTTGCCGGCCGCCCGTCGACCACGACCCTGCATCCCTTTCTGCGGCCCGCTCGCCAGCGCCCGGCCGTCCGACGCTAAAGATGCGCGTCGAGGCGTCGATATCCATCGGGTAAGGTCACTCTTCATGGCGCATCATGTTCGCTCCTCCCCGCAATCGCGTCGGTTTCTATCAGGCGATGTCGGTCGAGACCGGTCTCGCCGACGCCTCGCCGCACAAGCTGATCGAAATGCTGTACGACGGCGCCATCGAGGCGATCGTCCGTGCCCGGGGCGCGTTGGCCCGCGGCGACGTGCCGGCCCGCACCGCGGCGATCACCAAAGCGCTGCGAATCGTCGACGAAGGGCTCAAGGCCGTGCTCGATCCGCGTGGCGGCGAGCTGTCGACCAACCTGAACGACCTGTACGCCTACATCGCCCAGCGCCTGGTCGCGGCCAACCTGCACGCGAGCGACGCGCCCTTGGCCGAGGCGACCGAGCTGCTCGGCCAGTTGCGCGACGGCTGGAAAGGCATCGCGCCGGCGGCGGCCGCGCAGTAGGGACGCAAGATGGACACGCGCTCGGAAACGGCGGTCCCCCCGCCGTTGATCGACTACTACCGCTCGCTGGAGCAGGCGTGCCGGCGGATGCTGGCGTCGGCGCGCGCGGCGCGCTGGGCCGAGGTCGACGCCTGCCGCCAGATCTGCGTGCCGATGATCGCGCAATTGAAACGCGCGGCACGCTCGGCGTCGTTGGGCCACGACGAGGAACTCGAACGGCTGCGACTGATGCGCCGCATCGTCCAGATGGAAGGCGAGGTGCGGCGCCTGGCGTCGCCCGCCGACGACTGGCTGGCGCGGATGTTCGTCCGCCGGCCCACCGCCGACGTGATGCGCGAATCACCACGCCGGCTTGACTAAAACGAGACACGACCGCAACCATCTGGGCGATATAGCCAACCATGCTGACGGACGCCGCCTTGCCTTCCCAGTTGATTCCGGAAACGGACGAACGTTTTCTGGCTCCCTATCGGATCGATGGGGCGGTTCCGATCAAGGCGCTGCTCAGGGAACTGATCGCCAAACGAGCCTTCATCGCCATCTATTCGGGTGACGATCTCGAGGATTTCGTCATCAGCCAGATCGTCGCCTACGACGACCAGGTCGTCGAGTTGGACTTCGTCACCGACGAGGCCCGCCAGCAGTCGGTCGGCGCCGCCGGGCAGGTGATCGTCATCGGCCTGCTCGAGACGGTCAAGGTGCAGTTCGCGCTGGATGGCACGCAGCTCGTGCACGGGGCGTCGGGACCGCTGATCCGCGCCAGTCTGCCGGCCTGCGTCTACCGGATCCAGCGCCGCGACGCGTTCCGCGTCCGGCCGCGCACCGCCGATTCGTTCTCGGTCGTGGTCCGCCAGCCGCAAGGCGGCGAGAGGGCGTACCGGATCATCGATTTCTCGGCCACCGGTCTGGCGTTCGCGATCCCGCCCGGCGAAGCGCTGCCGCGGGAAGGCTCGGTCCATCCGTTCAGCCGCGTCGAATCACCGGGGATGGCGCCGATCCCGTGCGAGCTGATCATCCGTCACGTCAGCGCCGGCCTGCGCTCGGAGAACGGCGCGCACCGCATCGGCTGCGAGTTCCATCGGATGGACAGCGAGGCGTCGCGGGCGCTGCAGATGGTCGTGATCGACCTGGAGCGACGGTATCGGCACGACCGGGTACGGCACTGAAGCAACCGGAAATGGGCAGGCCGCGCGTGCGACTTCCACGTCCACCCAAATCCTGTCGAATGGGCTGAGCCCTTCAGGTGGCTGCTGCTTGGCTGACCTCCATGGGCATCGCACCGCTTGCCTTCGCGTCGAGCACGACGATCTCTACTGCCGTTCCGTCCGCGGCGTAGCTCACATGAGTATTCCAGTCCTGCGACACTTCCCGGGCGATCGGCTTGTCCGATAGACGAATCACCAGGATGTCGTCGCGGTCGAAGTAGGTCGTTCGCATCATCAGCCCCCAAGCTCGAAGCGGTGCATCACGGTCTTGACGACCACCACGTCTTCCAGCACCAGCACCGCGCACACCAGGTTGTCGTTGCGGCTGGCCACGTGCTTGAACGCCCAGAGACGCCGCTCATCGGCATAGCGGGTGTCGCCCGTATCGATCACCTCGACCAGTTCCTGCTCGCTGACCGAACGCTCGGCCATCCGCTGCGCTGCATGACGGGTGAGGACGATCTGACGGTTGAATCGGACACTGAACACGAAATTTATTGTATCCACGGAAAATAGCCGTGGATAGGGCTTTCATCACGTAGCCCTTCGGGCGCGGCTCTCCGGCCAGCCAAGCCCGCCCTACACCGTCATATTCATGATGTCCGTATAAGCCGACACCAGCCGGTTGCGCACCGTCAGCGCGCCCTGGAACGCGATCTGCGATTCCTGCATCGCGATCATCGTCCGCTCCAGCGACACGCCGTCGACGTCGAGCTGGAACTGCCGCTGCAGGTCAGCGGTCTTGAACTGGGACTGGCTGACCGACTGCAGCGCGCTGCTCAGCGCGTCGGCGAAGCGCACGCCGCCGGTCTTCTGGACATTGCCGCCGGCCGTCGGCGCGCCCGCCTGGGCGGCTGCCAGGGCCTGCAGCAAAGGTGTACTCATCTTGACTTCCACTTCGCAACTCCTGATCGGATCGTCTTGACGAAACTTTAGCGGCGAGGCTCGCGTGGCAGTCGGGAATAAGCGCCGTTGTCCACGTTTAATTCGGGCTTCCTGGCACTAAAGTGGTTTCGATAATGGTCGACATGGAAGCCGCCATTCAGCCCCTGCCCAGTCAGACCCCCGCCGCGGGTCCGACGTCGCCCAGCACTCCGCTCGCTTCGCGGTTCGCTGCGTTGCCCGTCAAACGCAAGTTCACGCTGGCCGCCGGTGTCGTCGGCCTGGCCGCCGTCATGGCCGTCACCGCGATGCTGGGCCGCCACCCCGACTACCGCGTGCTGTTCACCAACCTGTCCGACCGCGACGGCGGTTCGGTCATCGCGTCGCTGACGCAGATGAACGTGCCGTACAAGTTCGCCGAGGGCGGCGGCGCGATTCTGATTCCGTCGGACAAGGTCCACGACGTGCGCCTGAAGCTCGCGTCGCAGGGCCTGCCCAAGGGCGGCACGGTCGGCTTCGAGCTGATGGAGTCGCAGAAGTTCGGCGTCACGCAGTTCCAGGAACGCCTGAACTTCCAGCGCGGGCTCGAAGGCGAGCTGTCGCGCTCGATCCAGTCGCTGGCCGCCGTGCAGCACGCCCGCGTGCACCTGGCGCTGCCGGCGCAGAACGGCTTCCTGCGCGAGCAGCAAAAGCCGTCGGCCTCGGTGCTGCTGACGCTGCATCCGGGCCGCACCGTCGATCGCGCGCAGGTCGACGGCATCATCCACCTGGTGGCCTCGTCGGTCGCCGACCTGGCGCCCAAGCAGGTCAGCGTCGTCGACCAGAACGGCACGCTGCTGTCGGCGGTCGAGCAGGCGACCGACGGCATGAACCCGACGCAGATCAACTACGTGCGCCAGCTCGAGGCCGGCTACATCGCGCGCATCGTCGACATCGTCGAGCCGATCCTCGGCGCGGGCAACGTGCGCGCGCAGGTGACCGCCGACGTCGACTTCACGCAGAGCGAATCGACCGCCGAGGAGTTCCGGCCCAACCTGGGCAGGGACGCGGTGCCCGCGGTGCGCAGCCAGCAGATCTCGGAGTCGTCGTCGACCGACGGCAGCCGCGAGCCGGCGCAGGGCGTGCCGGGCGCGCTGACCAACCAGCCGCCGCCGCAATCGAGCGCGCCGATCAACGGCAAGGCGCAGGCGCTGCAGACCTCGGCCAACAACGGCGGCCCGGCCGGCTCCAATGGCGCGAACGCGCCGCGCAACTCGCAGCGCGACTCGACGACCAACTACGAGGTCGACAAGACGGTGCGCGTGACGCGCAACGCGCCCGGACAGATCCGCCGGCTGACGGCCGCCGTGGTGCTGAACCATCGCAAGAGCCTCGACGCCGACGGCAAGCTGGTGGCGACGTCGCTGACCGAGAAGGAGATCGAGAGCATCACCGCGCTGGTGCGCGAGGCGATCGGCGTCAGCAAGGATCGCGGCGACTCGGTCAACGTCATGAACGCGGCGTTCAGCGGCGACGATGCGCCCAAGGGCGAGCCGGTGCCGCCGTGGAAGGATCCCGAGAACATCGCGCTGGCCAAGGATGGCGCGAAGTACCTGGGCCTGGTGCTGCTCGGGCTGATCACGATCTTCGGCGTGATCCGCCCCGCCCTGAAGCCGCCCAAGGCGCTGCCCGCCCCCGGCGGCGTTCCCGGTCAGTTGAACGAAACCGTGCAGGACGACCTGTCGCTGCCGGCACCGCAGGATCCGGCCGAGATCGCCGCGCGCGCGACGGCGGCGTCCACCGAACAGATGCTCAAGATCGCCCGCGAAGACCCGGCGGCGGTCGCCCACGTGATTCGTACCTGGATTGGCAGCAATGGATGAGAACGGTTTGCAGGACGCGAGCATCCTGCTGATGCTGATGGGCGCCGAGCCCGCGTCGGAGATCTTCAAGCACCTGAGCCCGAAGGAAGTGCAGAAGATCGGCGAGACGATGGCGGGGATCAAGTCGCTGCCCAAGACGCGGATCGACGAGGTGCTCGACCGGTTCAAGGCCGAGGCCGGCCTGCAGAGCTCGCTGGTCGACGACACCGACGGCTACGTGCGCGACGTGCTGACCAAGGCGCTGGGCGACGACAAGGCCAACATGCTGATCGACCGCATCCTGCAGGGCGGCGACGTATCGGGCATCGAGAGCCTGAAATGGATGACGCCCGATTCGATCGTCGAGCTGATCCGCAACGAGCACCCGCAGATCATCGCGTCGATCCTCGTGCACCTGGAGCGCGACCTGGCGGCCGCGGTGCTCGGCCGGCTCGACGACCGCCTGCGCACCGACGTGACGCTGAGGATCTCGACGCTGGACGGTATCCAGCCGAGCGCGCTGCGCGAGCTGAACGACGTGCTGTCCAAGGTGCTGTCGACCGGTGACCGGATGAAGAAGGCGGCGATGGGCGGCACGAAGACGGCCGCCGAGATCCTGAACTTCCTGGGCAGCTCGGTCGAGACCGCGGTGCTCGAATCGCTGCGAACGGCCGACGCCGACCTGGCGCAGCAGATCACCGACCAGATGTTCACGTTCGACGACGTGATGAAGCTCGACGACCGCTCGGTGCAGATCATGCTGCGCGAGATCCAGACCGACTCGCTGGTCATCGCGCTCAAGGGCGCGGACCCCGAGCTGCGCGACAAGATCTTCAGGAACATGAGCAATCGCGCGGCCGAGGCGCTGCGCGAGGACCTCGAGTCGAAGGGCCCGATGCGCGTGTCCGAGGTCGAGGCCGAGCAGAAGGAGATCACCAAGACGATCCGCAGGCTGGCCGACGAGGGCCAGATCTCGCTGGGCGGCGGAGCCGACGATGCCTACTACTAATCGGATCATCTCGGCCGAGGACCTGGGCGAGGTCCGGCCGTTTCCGCTCGGCGCGCTCGGCGACGGGCCCGATACGCCGCTGAAGCGGCGCATGGTCCTGCAGCGCGAGGGGCCCAAGTCGCCTCCCGCTGCCCCGCAGGTCGATCCGGCGGAGCGGCGCGAGGAGCTCGCCCGGCAGCGCCAGCAGCAGCTTCGCGCCAGCTTCGACGCCGGCTATCGCGAAGGCATGCAAGCCGGCCGTTCGGCGGCGATCCAGCAGCACGAGCAGGAAGCGCGCGCGCTCGGCGCGACGCTGCGCCAACGCGTCGAGATGCTGGCGGCATCGCTCGAAGCCGAGCTCGAAGCCTTCCACGTCGCCGGCGCCGACCGCCTGCTCGATCTGGGTATCGAGATCGCGCGCCAGACCGTGCGCCGCGCGATCGCGCAGGACCGCGAGACCATCGTCGCGGTGGTCCAGGAGTCGCTGTCCCAGTTGCACGACGAAAGCGCGCCCGCGGCGTTGTCGCTGAATCCGGTCGACGTGCCGTTCGTCGAAACGCACCTGGCCGCGCTGCTCGCGCGCCGCCGCGTCGAGTTGCGCCCCGATCCGTCGATCGCGATCGGCGGCTGCCGGCTGGTCAGCGCGCAGGCCGAGGTCGACGCGACGATCGAGACCCGCTGGCGGCGCGCGCTGGCGGCCCTGGGACGCTCGGCCGACGACGAGCCGCTGTCCGCCTGAGCGGACCACGCCGGGCCCGTCGTCCGTTCGCCCGCCGATCGTCGTCTTGGCCTCGCCGCCCGACCCACCGCCCGACCCACCGCCTTACCCGAACGAAGACGTGCCCGCGCAGCAAGCTCCCCTCTACCACGCTTACCCCGCTTATCCCGCTTACCCAGCTACAGCCAACCGGCTCGACGCGCTGGTCGAGCGGCACCTGGAATTCGCGCGCACGGCGACGCCGATCCTCGCCAAGGGACGGCTGGCCCGCGTCACCGGCCTGGTGATGGAGGCGACCGGCCTGAAGCTGCCGGTCGGCGCGATCTGCCTGGTCAGCCAGCGCATCGACGACAGCACGACGATCCAGGTCGAGGCCGAGGTCGTCGGCTTCGGCGACGATCGCCTGTACCTGATGCCGACCAGCGACGTGTCGGGCCTGTCGGCGGGCGCCACCGTCGCGCCGCTCGAGCAGGCCGTGCGCACGGCCACGCTGCGCGACCCGTCGCATCCTTGGCGGCGCGCGGCCGACCGGATGCGCCACCTGCCGCTGGGCGAAGGCCTGCTGGGCCGGGTCGTCGACGCCCGCGGCGCGCCGCTGGACGGCCACGGCCCGCTGGCCCGCGTGCGGCTCGATCCGATCCACCAGCGGCCGATCAACGCGATGGAGCGCGAACCGGTGCGCAAGCCACTCGACACCGGCGTGCGCGCGATCAACGCGATGCTGACCGTCGGGCGCGGCCAGCGGCTGGGATTGTTCGCCGGCGCCGGCGTCGGCAAGAGCGTGCTGATGGGAATGATGTGCCGCTACACGTCGGCCGACGTGACCGTCGTCGGCCTGATCGGCGAACGCGGCCGCGAGGTCAAGGAGTTCATCGAGGACATCCTCGGCGAGAACGGGCTGCGGCGCGCGGTGGTCGTCGCCGCGCCGGCCGACTCGCCGCCGCTGGTGCGGATGCAGGGCGCCAACTACGCGACCGCGATCGCCGAGTCGTTCCGCAGCCAGGGCAAGCACGTGCTGCTGCTGATGGATTCGCTGACGCGCTATGCGATGGCCGCGCGCGAGGTGTCGCTGGCGATCGGCGAGCCGCCGGCCACCAAGGGCTATCCGCCGTCGGTGTTCGCGCGGCTGCCCCGGCTCGTCGAGCGCGCCGGCAACGGACACGCCGGCCAGGGCTCGATCACCGCGTTCTACACGGTGCTGGCCGAAGGCGATGACCAGACCGACCCGGTCGCCGACGCGGCGCGCGCGATCCTCGACGGCCATTTCGTGCTGAGCCGAACGCTGGCCGACAGCGGCCACTACCCGGCGATCGACATGGAGCAGTCGATCTCGCGCGTGATGATCAACGTCACCAACGACCGCCACCGGCTGCTCGCGCGCCGGCTCAAGTCGCTGTGGTCGCGCTACCAGAGCAGCCGCGACCTGCTGTCGGTCGGCGCGTACGTCGGCGGTTCGGACCCGGAAACCGACCTGGCGATCTCGCTGTATCCGCACATCGCCGCGTTCCTGCGCCAGGACGTCGGCGAACGCGCGGACCTGTCGCACAGCCTGGCCGCGCTCGAACGCCTGATCGGTCCGACGCTGGACCCGGCGGCGGGCTGACGCGATGGTCACCCGACGCGTGCTGGACACGCTGATCGAGCTGAGCGGCCGGCACCGCGACGAAGCGGCCGGCCACGCGGCCGCCGCGCGCCGCGCCAGCGACCAGGTGCAGGCGATGAAACAGCAGTTGCAGCAGTACCGCGCCGAGTACGACGCGCGTTCGCCGCTGCGCGCCGGCCAGCAGACCGGGCCGCAGCAGATCGAACGACACCTGCGCTTCGTCGCCCGCCTCGACTACGCGATCGGCGACCAGGAACACCGCCACCAGCGGGCTCGCCGCGTGCAGGCCCAGCGCGAGGCCGAGCTGCTCGAGCGGCAGAAGCGGCTGAAAGCCTTCGAGACGCTGAAGCTGCGCCGCGACCAGGCCGACGCGCGCCGCCAGGAGCGCCATGAACAACGCCTGACCGATGAGCAGGCGGCCCGCATCCACCAACGGAGGACCCGAACATGATGGGTGAAGCGCAAACGGCGCTGTCGCTGCTGAATCTCGCCGGCAACGCGATGTCGGCGGCCAATGCGAGCCGGGCGGCCAATGCCCGGCCGGCGCCGCCGGCCGGCAGCGACTCGTTCGCCGATTCGCTGGACCGCGCGCAGCGCCGGACGGCGCCGCAACCGGCTCGTCCGTCGCCGGGCGATCGGCCCGCCGGTGCGTCGCCCGCCGACAAGTCGGGCGCCTCGGCACCAAACCCGGCATCGCGCGGCGACGTAGACGGCGACGGACACGCGGGCAAGCCCCGCTCCGCCGGCGAGACCGGCAGCGGCGACACGTCGGCGGTCGACGAGGACGGCGACGCCGCGGCGCGGCTGGCCGTTCGATCGAGCGAAGCCGGTGACGCCGCCGCTTCGGCTGACGCCGACGCCGCCGACAAGGCCGACGACGAGTCCGCCGCCGCCCGCGATCCGGCCGCGAGGCTCGACGCGGCCGTGCCGGCGCTGGCCCCGACCGAAGCCGGCAAGGCCGCGGCGGCGGCCACGGCGGCGGCCGGCGATCTCACGGATCCGACGACCGACGCGTTGGCGGCCGGTGCGGCGTCGGCTGACGCCGCCGGCCGGTCGGCCGCGCGGCGGTTCGCCGACGAAGCGGCCCGCGACGAACACGATGACGATCGCGCCGTCGCTGGCGCCGGCGAGCGACGGCCGGCGGGCGGCCGTTCGCTGCGGCTGGCGGCCGAACGCGAGACCGGCCACGGCCGCGCGGCGACGGAAACGGCGGACGCGGCGCGATCGGGCGCCGGACTCGCCGACACCGGCGCATCGGGAGCCGACGGCGGCCGCGCCGGGCTCGACGCCCGCGAAGGGCGCCAGCCGGGCGGCGCCGCCGACGGGAATCCGGCCGGGCTGGCGCGCGGCGCCGGCCTGCCCGGCCTGGCCCACGCGACCGGCGCATCGGCGCCGGCGCCGGCCGCGGCGGCCCAGACGATGCTGGGCACGCCGGTCACCGATCCGCAGTTCCCGCGCGCGCTGGCCGAGCAGGTCAGCCTGTTCGTGGCCAGCGACGTCAAGAGCGCGAGCATCCTGGTCTCGCCGGCGGACATGGGCCCGATCCGCATCGAGCTGACGGTCAGCGGCGAGGACGCGCGGATCGTGTTCACGGCCGCGCATCCGGACACGCGCCAGGCGATCGAGCAGGGCTCGGCCGTGCTGCGCTCGCTGCTGGCCGAACGCGGCGTCGGCCTGGGCCAGATGGACGTCGGCCACGGCGATCCGCGCCAGCCCTCGTTCGCGCAGGCCGGCGGCGGACAGGGCGGCACGGGCGACGGCGGCTCGCCAGGCCGCTGGAGCGCTTCGCCGGTCGATCGCGACGCGCTGACCGCGGCGACCAACGCCGCGATCGAGCGCGCCGCCGTGCGGCGCAACGCGGGCCTGCTGGATCTTTTCGCTTAGCGTCCGTCCGCGCCGAACCCCGTTCCCCCTGATCGGATAAACGGTGTGACAGCCGGCCTTTTTCGCGCTCGGCTGCCCTCACCCCCCCCTGACAATGACGATGTTCGCTGACGGACGGCTTTTCGTCCGGTCCGCGCAGACCGCTCAATGGAGTCGATATGGCCGAGGCGTCCAAGGAAACCGCTCCCTCGAAGAAAAAGCCGATGATGCTGCTGATCATCGCCGGCGCCGTGCTGCTGCTGGGTGCCGGCGGCGCGGGCGCGTGGTTCTTCATGCAGAACCAGCCGGCCGATCCGGCCACGCTGGCCGAAGCGCAACGCAAGAAAGACGTGAAGACGCGCGTGTTCGTGCCGCTGGACACGTTCACGGTCAACCTGGCCGATGAGACCGAAGCGCGTCTCGCGCAGATCGGCGTCGTGCTCCAGGTCCGCGACGGCGCCACGGCCGACGAGATCAAGGCGGCGATGCCGATGGTGCGCAGTCGCGTGCTGATGATCCTGTCGTCCAAGATGGCCCGCGACCTGCTCAGCGCCGAGGGCAAGCAGCAGCTCGCGCTGCAGATCGGCGACGCGACCGCGATCCTGCTGGGCCGCCAGCCCGAGCCGGTCCGCCAGCTCGGCGCGGCCAGCGGCGGCGACGCGGCCTCGCTGCCGGTCGCCGCGGCCGAACCGCTGGTGCGCGTCAATTTCTCCCAGTTCCTGGTCCAGTAAATCCGGCGCCGTCACCCGAGCATCCCATGGCCGACCAGTTCCTGTCCCAAGATGAAGTCGACGCCCTGCTCGAGGGCGTGGCGGGCGACGAGCCCGCCGAAGCCGTCCCGGCAACGGGCGTTCGCAGCTATGACCTCGGCACGTCGGAGCGCATCGTGCGCGGCCGCATGCCGACGATGGAGATCATCAACGAGCGCTTCGCGCGGCATCTGCGCGTCGGCCTGTTCAACTACATGAGCCGCAGCCCGGAGATCTCGGTCGGGCCGGTCAAGGTGCAGAAGTACAGCGAGTTCCTGCGCAACCTGATCCTGCCGACGAACCTGAACCTGATGTCGATGAAGCCGCTGCGCGGCGCCGCGCTCGTCATCTGCGAGCCGCAGCTCGTGTTCACGATCATCGACAGCCTGTTCGGCGGCAGCGGCCGCTTCCATACGCGGATCGAGGGGCGCGAGTTCTCGCTGACCGAGATGCGGATCATCCGCCACGTCGTCGACGTGATCTCGGAGGAATACCGCAAGGCCTGGACCGGCGTGTATCCGCTCGAGCTCGAATACCAGCGCTCGGAGATGCAGCCGCAGTTCGCGTCGATCGCGACGCCGTCGGAGATCGTCGTCTCGACCGCCTATTCGATCGACATCGGCGCGACCGGCGGGCAGATCCACGTCTGCATGCCGTACGCGTCGCTCGAGCCGATCCGCGACACGCTGTTCTCGTCGATCCAGGGCGATTCGCAGGGCGTGGACCGGCGCTGGGTCAGCATGCTGACCCAGCAGATCCAGACCGCCGAGGTCGAGCTGACCGCGGACCTGGCGCGGGCGTCGGCGACGGTCGCCGACCTGCTGAAGCTGAAGGTCGGCGACTTCATCGAGCTGGACCTCAAGCAGACGCTGACCGCCAAGGTCGACAACGTACCCGTCTTCGAGTGCCGCTACGGCACGTCGAACACCCACTACGCGATCCGCATCCAGTCGTTCCTGACGATGCCGGACGAGCTGCAATCCGGAGGCAAGCATGGCAAGTGACAACGAACCGATGACCGACAACGACGACCCCTGGGCCGCGGCGCTCGCCGAGCAGGCGGCATCGGGTTCGGACGAGGGCGCGGCGGCCGCGGTCGAGGCCACGGCGGTCCAGACCACGACCGTCGAGCGCGCGAGCGACGCGTCGCACCTGTTCCCTCGCCTGTCGGGCAGCGGGCCGGACACCTCGTCGACGCCCAACGACATCGACATGATCCTGGACATCCCGGTCCAGTTGACCGTCGAGCTGGGCCGCACGCGGATCCCGATCAAGCACATCCTGCAGCTCGCGCAGGGCTCGGTCATCGAGCTCGACGCGCTGGCCGGCGAGCCGATGGACGTGCTGGTCAACGGCTGCCTGATCGCGCAGGGCGAGGTCGTCGTCGTCAACGAGAAGTTCGGCATCCGCCTGACCGACATCGTGACGCCGTCCGAGCGGATGCGCCGATTGAACCGCGTCTGAATGAGCCCGTCCGTCTGGCCATCGATCCTGGCCTTCGTCGTCGTCATCGGCCTGATTCCGCTGGCGCTGGCGGTGGTCAAGCGGGCGCAGCGCCTGCGCCCGCAACAGCAGGGCGCGCTGCGCCTGGTCGGCGGCCTGTCGGTCGGTCCGCGCGAGCGGATCGCGATCGTCGAGGCCGGCGGCCAGCGCCTGGTCGTGGGCATCACCGCCCAGTCGATCCACCTGCTGACGCGGCTGGATGACGCGGACGGCGCGGCCCGCGCGGCCGATACCCCCGCCGCGGCCCCGGCATCGCCGTTCTCGCGCGTGCTGGCCCGGATGACAACCCGAGTCGACGATGACGTTCTCTGACCCCGCCCGAACCGAGCGGCCACGCCTCGCTCGCCGGCTGCCGGCGCTGCTGGCGATCGGGCTGCTGGCCGCGCTGTGCGCGCGGCCGGACAGCGCGATCGCGCAGGCGCTGGACCTGAACGCGCGCCCGGCCGCCGGCGGCGGCACCACGTACTCGGTGCCGATCCAGACGCTGCTGGTGTTCACCGGGCTGTCGTTCCTGCCGGCGGCGCTGCTGCTGATGACGAGCTTCACGCGGATCATCATCGTGCTGTCGCTGGTGCGCCAGGCGCTGGGCCTGCAGACGACGCCGCCGAACCAGGTGCTGATCGGCCTGGCGCTGTTCATGACGATGTTCGTCATGGGCCCGACGATCGAGAAGATCTACGACCAGGCCTACCTGCCCTATTCGACGCAGTCGATCGGCTTCGAGCAGGCGATCGACCGCGGCTCGGTGCCGCTGCGCGAGTTCATGCTCAGGCAGACGCGCGAGACCGACATCACGCTGTTCGCGCGGATGGCGCGGCTGGACGCGTCGATCGCGGCGCGCGAGGTGCCGATGCGCGTGCTGGTGCCGGCCTATGCGATCAGCGAGCTGAAGACGGCCTTCCAGGCCGGGTTCATGGTGTTCGTGCCGTTCCTGATCATCGACCTGATCGTGGCCAGCGTGCTGATGTCGATGGGCATGATGATGCTGTCGCCGGTGCTGGTGTCGCTGCCGTTCAAGCTGATGCTGTTCGTGCTGGCCGACGGCTGGACCCTGCTGGCCGGCTCGCTGGTCGCCAGCTTCGGCGCGATCTGACCCTTACCGATCGACAACCCGCGAGAGGCCGCGATGAGTCCGGAATCCGTCGTCACCTTCGGCCGCCACGGCCTGGAGATCCTGCTGACCGTGGCAGCGCCGCTGCTGATCGTCGGCCTGCTCGTGGGCCTGGCGGTCAGCGTGCTGCAGGCCGTCACGCAGATCAACGAGGCGACGCTGTCGTTCCTGCCCAAGCTGCTGGCGCTGTCGTTGACGATGGTGATCGCGGGTCCGTGGATCCTGTCGGTGCTGACCGACTACCTGCGGCAGGTGCTGGGCGACATCGCCAACCTGACCTTCCTGTACTAGCGGACCGGTGAGCGGAACGATCGCCCCCGGCCGGCGCGCGCGATGCTGAACGTCACCGACACGCAGATGCTGGCCTGGCTGAGCAGCTTCCTGCTGCCGCTGTTCCGGGTGCTCGGCCTGATGGCGGCCGCGCCGATCCTTTCGCACCGCTCGGTGTCGATGCGCATGCGGGTGGCGATCGCCGCCGCGATCACGCTGCCGTTGTCGACGTGGATCGAGCTGCCCGCCGGCCTGGACATCGCCGCGCCGCAAGGCTGGGCGATGATCGCCCGCGAGATCGCGATCGGGTTGCTGATCGGCTTCACCGCGCGGCTGGTGTTCGCGGCGTTCGAGCTGGCCGGCGAGCTGATCGGCCTGCAGATGGGCCTGTCCTTCGCCGGCTTCTTCGATCCGGGCGCCGGACAGAGCAACGCGGTCGGCCGCGTGCTGAGCAACCTGTCGCTGCTGACCTTCCTGTCGCTGAACGGCCCGGTGATCCTGATGGTCGCGGTCGCGCAGAGCTTCCAGACGTTTCCGGTGGGCCTGGGCCTGCAAGGCCTGCAACGCTTCGACCTGGTGACGATGGGCGCCGAGCTGTTCGCCACCGGCCTGTCGGTCGCGCTGCCGTTCGTGATCCTGATGCTGTTCCTGAACGCGGTGCTGGGCGTCGTCTCGCGCGTGGCGCCGCAGTTGAACGTGTTCGCGGTGGGCTTTCCGGTGACGATCGGCGCCGGCCTGGCGCTGCTGGCCACCGGCTTCCCGCTGCTCGAGCAGCCGCTGACCCGCTCGATCGAGCGCCTGATGCAGTTGCTGGGCTAAGCGCCCGAATGCGGTCGATCGGGGTCGATTGAACGCTAAGCGTGGCGTGGACGCGGCATTCGCGTCCATTCGGTGGACGCTTTCCGTACAATTCCACGTCGTGGGAACCACTCCGATCCGCCTGCTGGTCGTCGAGGACGACGACACCGACGCCGAGCGACTGCCGGACGCGCTCGCGCGCCAGGGCGTCGACGCGGCCTGCGATCGCGTCGGGACGGCGCGCGAGCTGGCCGCTCGGCTGGCCGACGGCGCGCACGACGCGGTGATCAGCGATCACGAATCGCGCGGCCTGCCCAGCGCGCAGGCGCTGGCGATCGTGCAGGCCAGCGGCCGGATGCTGCCGGTGCTGGTCGTCGCCGACGAATTCGCCGAGTCGGCGGCCGTCGACGCGCTGCGCGCCGGCGCCGACGACTTCGTGTCGCGCGCGCGGCTCGATCGCCTGGGCGCGGCCTTGCGGCGCGCGCTCGACGACGCGCGAGCGCGCCGCGAACGCGCGCGCAGCCGGCAGGCGCTCGAAGCGTCCGAAGCGCGGCTGCGCGCTGTCGGCCTACCTGCAGTCGGCGGTCGAGAACGAGCGCAAGGCGATCGCCCGCGAGATCCACGACGACATCGGCGGCATGCTGACCGCGCTGCGCTTCGACCTGGACTGGATGTCGCGCCACTCGCGGGGCGAGATCGCGCAACGCGCCCAGCAGGCGCTGGACACGGTCGGCCAGGCGATGCTGGCCAGCCAGCGGATCAGCCGCAACCTGCGCCCGCCGGTGCTCGAGGCCGGCGTCGTCGCCGCCATCGAGTGGCAGGTCGGCCAGTTCCGCAAACGTACCGGCCTGCGCGCCACGTTCTCGTCGAACGTCGACCGGGCCACGCTCGACGACGCCCGCGCGATCGCCGTCTACCGCTGCGTGCAGGAGGCGCTGACCAACATCGTCAAGCACGCGAACGCGCGCTCGGTATCGGTCGACCTGATCCTGCGCAATGGCCAGTTGTCGATCGAGGTCACCGACGACGGCCGCGGGCTCGGCCAGACCGACCTGAACAAGCCCGCGTCGTTCGGGCTGCGCGGCCTGAGCGAACGCGCGCGGGCCGTCGACGGCTGGCTGGACGTGCTGCCCAGCGCCGAGGGCACGACGATCCTGCTGACGATCCCGCTCGACGGCGCGCGGCCGGCGGCCGAGGCGCTCGCGTCATGATCCGCGTGATCCTGGTCGACGACCACGCGATGATCCGGCGCGGCCTGCGCGAGACGCTGACCGAGGCCGGCGGCATCGAGGTCGTCGGCGAAGCGGCCGACTACCCGGCGCTGCGCGAGCTGCTGCGCCAGCAGCCGTGCGACGTGCTGCTGCTCGACGTCAGCCTGCCCGGGCGCAACGGCATCGAGATCCTCGGCGCGCTCGTGCAGTCGTATCCGGACGTCAAGGCCGTCATGCTGTCGCAGTACCCGGAGGACCAGTACGGCGTGCGCGCGATGAAGCACGGCGCGATGGCCTACCTGAACAAGTCGGCCGAACCGTCGCAGATCGTGCTGGCGGTGCGCACGGCGGCCGGCGGCCGGCGCTACGTGACGCCCGAGATCGCGCAGGCGCTGGTCGAGACCGTCGCCGGACGCCACGACGGCCTGCCGCACGAACGCCTGTCCGAACGCGAGCTGCAGACGCTGCTGCGCATCGCCCGCGGCGAACGGCTGTCCGAGATCGCCGCCGCGCTGATGCTGTCGCCCAAGACGGTCAGCGTCTACCGCGCGCGGGTGCTCGAGAAGCTCGGGCTGAGCACCAACGCCGACATCGCCGCCTACGCGATCCGCAACCGGCTCGTCGACTGAGAGCCCGAGGCCGGTTCACGTCGCAGACGAACTCGCGCGAACATCTCGCCCGCGCCCACGCCTACGCCTACACCCGCGCCGGGGATCGGCGTACATCGGCTCGGCAATCGCCGCTCCGATGCCCGCACCTGCGTCCGCGCCGGGGATCGGCGGCGGCCGCCGCCCGCCGAACGCCCACAGGCGCCGATCATCTGCCCACCGTCAAGCCGACCGCTCGTCTGCCGTAATCTGGGTCACGGACACGCAACGCATCCGGATCGCCCGGTCCTGCGGGCGCCATGCCGCGCACCCCAGCCCCGCGAGTCGCAACTTGAACGAGTAGATATCCATGACGCAATCCGACCTCAGATTCCTGGTCGTCGACGACTTTTCGACGATGCGGCGCATCGTTCGCAACCTGCTGAAGGAAATCGGCTACACGAACGTCGAAGAAGCGGAAGACGGCGTCGACGCCCTGTCGAAGCTGCGCGGCGGCAACTTCGACTTCGTCGTCAGCGACATCAACATGCCGAACATGAACGGCTTCGATCTGCTGCGCAGCATCCGCGCCGACGGCGCGCTCAAGTCGTTGCCGGTGCTGATGGTCACGGCCGAGGCCAAGAAGGAAGACATCATCACCGCGGCCCAGAGCGGCGCCAGCGGCTACATCGTCAAGCCGTTCACGCGCGCGACGCTCGAGGACAAGCTCGGCAAGATCATCGAGAAGCTCAAGCAGACGACATGAGCGACGACCCGGCAGTGACGACTCGGGACGCCGGCACGGCGGCCGCCGATCCGCAGTGGTTCGAGCAGATCGGCCGGCTCACGCGCAGCCTGCACGAATCGCTGCGCGCGCTCGGCTACGACAAGGCGGTCGACCGGGCCGCCGACGCGCTGCCCGACGCGCGCGACCGGCTCCACTACATCGCGTCGCTGACCGGCCAGGCCGCCGACCGCACGCTGACCTGCATCGAGAACGCGCAGCCGATCCAGGAGGCGCTCGCGCAATCGGCCGGCGAGCTGCAGGCCCGCTGGGCCGCCGCGCTCGACGCGCATCACGTGCCCGAGCCGCTGCGCGAGTTGCTCGACCAGACGGTCGCCTACCTGCGCGAGGTGCCCGCGCGGACGAGCCGGACCAACGAACTCCTGCTCGACATCATGATGGCGCAGGACTTCCATGACCTGACCGGCCAGGTCATCAAGAAGGTCATCGAGCTGGCCAACGACGTCGAGGAGCAGTTGATCCAGTTGCTGCTGCACTCGGGCTACCAGCGCAAGGCGATCACCCGGATCGACACGCAGATGAACGGCCCGGTCATCGACCCGTCGATCCGTACCGACGCCGTCGACGGCCAGCAGCAGGTCGACGACCTGCTCGATCAACTGGGCTTCTGATCGGCGGGCGCCCGCGCCGGACGCCCTCCCGTTCACAGCCGACGTTCACACCCGATTGCCGCCGCCGCGCGAGCGCAGCACCTCCAGCACCCGCGGCGCGATCCGGTCCAGCGGCAGCACCTCGTCGATCGCGCCGGCGGCGATCGCCTCGCGCGGCATGCCGAACACCACGCAGCTCGCCTCGTCCTGCGCGATGTTGAACGCGCCGGCGTCCTTCATCTCGCGCATCGCCAGCGCGCCGTCGGCGCCCATGCCGGTCAGCATGACGCCGATCACGTTCGGGCCGGCGATCTGCGCGCCCGAGCGGAACAGCGCCTCGACCGACGGGCGATGGCGGTTGATCGGCGCTTCCTCGTCGAGCGCGATCACGTAGTTGGCGCCGGTGCGCGACAGGCGCATGTGCTTGCCGCCGGGCGCGATGTACGCGTGACCGGGCAACACCCGCTCGCCATGCGTCGCCTCCCTGACGCGGATCCGGCAGATCGAATCGAGCCGCAGCGAGAAGCTGGTCGTGAAGCCGGCCGGCATGTGCTGGGCGATCAGCACGGCGGGCGCGTCGGGCGGCAGCTCGAGCAGCACCTCCTTCAGCGCCTCGGTGCCGCCGGTGGACGAGCCGATCAGGATCAGCTTCTCGGTGCCGGCGCGGCCGTACATCATCGCCGGGCGCGCCGGCAGCGGCGGCTTGGCGGGCGCCGGCGGCCGCGCGCTGACGATGCGGCGCACGCGCGCTTGCGAGGCCGCGCGGATCTTGTCGGTCATCTCGGCCGCCACCTCGCGCAAGCCCTTGATGACGTCCAGCTTGGGCTTGGCGATGAAATCGACGGCGCCGAGCTCGAGCGCGCGCATCGTCACCTCGGCGCCGCGCTCGGTCAGCGTCGACACCATGACGACCGGCATCGGCCGCAGCCGCATGATCTTCTCGAGGAACTCCAGCCCGTCCATCCGGGGCATCTCGATGTCCAGCGTCAGCACGTCCGGATCGGTGGCGCGGATCATCTCGCGCGCGACGAACGGATCGGCGGCGGCGCCGACGCAGGTCATGTCGGGCTGGCGATTGATGATCTCGGTCATGAGCTGCCGGATCAGCGCCGAATCGTCGACGACCAGCACCTTGATGCGCGAGGCGCCGGCGGCGCAGGAAAGTTGAACCATGTCGTGAACCACCTAGAACAATTCGATGTCGCCGCTGACCGGTGCGCGGACGAGCTGGCGCTGGTAGGCGCGCTCCTGCTCGCGCAGGGATTCGGGCGCGTTCAAGCCGAGGAACTTCATCAACACCCGGCCGGTGTCCGGGAAGAACAGGACCTTGCGCGGGTGCACGTTGCCCAGGTCGCTGCCGGTGACCGGTATCCGCTCGGTGCGCAGGTAATCGAGCGCGAACGCCGCGTTGCGGTCGCCGACGTTGATGTGGTTCATGCCCTCGAGCACCGCGCCGCCGCCGAACACCTTGGCCTCGAGGCTCGAGCGTTGCGCGCCGAGCTTGAGCAGGTGGTTGATCAGCGTCTCCATCGCGAACACGCCATAGCGCGCGGCCACCGACACGACCTCGGTCGTGTCGGCGTCGGGCAGCATGAAATGGTTCATCCCGCCGAGGCCGAGCCGCACGTCGCGGATGCACGCCGACACGCACGAACCGAGCACGGTCGTCAGCATCTGTCCGCTGGTCGACACGCCGTACTCGCCAGGCATCAGCTTGATCGCCTCGACCTTGCGGGAATTGTCGACGTACAGGTGCCGGGCCAGGCAGTCGGGCGCCGGCGACGTGGCCAGCACCCGGGCATCGATCCGCAGCGCGCGCGCGCGCCGCTTCATCGGCGCGCCTCGTCGTCCGGCGCCGCTCGGCCGCCGACGGGCCGGTACACGGTCTTGCCCTGCAGCTCGAACAGGTGCGCCGATCTCGGAAAGCTCTCCGAATGCCCGGCGAACAGCAGTCCGTCGGCCCGCAGCAGCGGATGGAAGCGTTCGAGGATCCTCAGCTGCGTCGCCTTGTCGAAATAGATCATCACGTTGCGGCAGAAGATCGCGTCCAGCGGACCGCGGATCGGCCAGGCCGGATCGAGCAGGTTCAATCGCCTGAAGCGGATCAGCTCGACGAGCTCGCGCCGCACCCTGACCTTGGCCGCGTTGGCGCCCTGGCCGCGCAGGAAGAAGCGCCGAAGCCGCTCGGGCGCCATGCCGTCGACGCGGTCCTGCGTGTAGACGCCCGCCTGCGCGGCGGCCAGCACGTTGGTATCGATGTCGCTGGCCAGGATCCGGACCGGCGGGCGCAGCGTATCGAAGGCCTCGCAGGCGGTCATCGCCAGCGAATAAGGCTCCTCGCCGGTCGACGCGGCATTGCACCAGATCGCCAGCGGACGGCCCTGGTAGCGCGCGCGCAGGTGCTCGGCCAGGATCGGGAAGTGATGCGCCTCGCGAAAGAACGACGTCAGATTGGTCGTCAGCGCGTTGACGAACGACTGCCATTCGGGGCTGTCCGGCTGCGCGAGCCGCCGCAGGTAGACGTCGAAGCTGTCGAGCCCGAGCGCGCGCAACCGCCGTGCCAGCCGGCTGTAGACCATGTCGCGCTTGCTGTCGGCCAGCGCGATGCCGGCGTGCTCGTGGATGAGCCCGCGAACCTGTTCGAAGTCGGCATCGCTGAACGCATACTCGCGATCGGCGGCCGCGAACGTCATCGTCACTTCAATGGGCGGCGTCGAACAGAGACATCCCGGGCCCCGTCATCAGCTTCTCGATGTCCAGCAGGATCAGCATCCGGTCGTCGATCGCGCCCAGGCCGGTGATGTGGTCGGTCCCGAGCGACGACGAGAACCCCGGCGCCGGCCGGATCTGCTCCTCGGTCAGCGTGATCACGTCGGACACGCTGTCGACGACCATGCCGACGACGCGATCGGCCACGTTCAGGATGATCACGACGGTGAACGCATCATAAGTGGCCGTGCTCAGGTTGAACTTGATCCGCATGTCGATCACCGGAACGATCGTGCCGCGCAGGTTGATCACGCCGTTGATGTGCGGCGGCGCGTTGGCGATCTTGGTCGGCTGCTTCCAGCCGCGGATCTCCTGCACCTTCAGGATCTCGATTCCGTATTCCTCGGTGCCGAGCAGGAAGGTCAGGAACTCGTTGCGGCCGTGCCGCGCGGCGTGCAGCGGCCCGAGGCCCGGAACGGCCATGTTGGGTTGCGTCGACATCTTCCGTTTCTCCTAATGGCCCGGTCAGGCCGCTTGCATCATCGGCCGCGACAGCAGCCCGACGATATATCCGGTGTCCAGGATCAGCGCGACGCGGCCGTCGCCCATGATCGTCGCTCCCGACACGCCGGGCACCTTGCGATAGTTCGATTCGAGGTTCTTGACGACCACCTGCAACTGCCCCTGCAGCTCGTCGACCTGCAGCGCGATGCGCTGGTCGTCGATGCGCACGACGACCATCAGCGGGTTCGGCGATTCGGCCTGCGTCCCGGGCGTCTGGAAGATCTCGTCGAGCGTGATCACCGGCAGGAACTCGCCGCGCACCTCGACGACGCGACCCTTGAACTGGACCGTGCGCACGCATTCGGGACGGGCCTGGAACGATTCGACGACCGACGACAGCGGCAGGATGTAGGTCTCGCCGTCGACGCCGACCGACATGCCGTCCATGATCGCCAGCGTCAGCGGCAGCCGTACCGAGACCTTGGTGCCCTGCCCGCCGCGCGACTCGAGTTGGACGACGCCGCCCAGCGCCAGGATGTTCTTCTTGACCACGTCCATGCCGACGCCGCGGCCCGACACGTCGGTCACCTGCTCGGCCGTCGAGAAGCCCGGCTCGAAGATGAGCTGCCAGACCTCGCCGTCGCTCATGCCGTCGTGCACGCTGAGCCCGGACTCGCGCGCCTTGGCGAGGATCTTCTCGCGATTGAGCCCGCGGCCGTCGTCCTGCACCTCGATGACGATCGATCCGCCCTGGTGGGCGGCCGACAGCGTCAGGTTGCCGTGCGGCGTCTTGCCGGCGGCGATGCGGTCCTCGGGCTTCTCGATGCCGTGGTCGACGCTGTTGCGCAGCAGGTGCGTCAGCGGATCGGTGATCTTCTCGATCAGGCTCTTGTCCAGCTCGGTCGATTCGCCGAACGTGTGGATCTCGACCTTCTTACCCAGGCGGCCGGCCAGGTCGCGCAGCATGCGCGGAAATCGGTTGAACACGAACGCCATCGGGATCATGCGGATCGACATCACGGTCTCCTGCATGTGCCGGGTGCTGCGTTCGAGGTCGGCCAGCCCGGCCATCAGCGCGTGATGCGGCAGCTTGTCCAGGTTGCGGCCGGTCTGCGCGAGCATCGCCTGGGTAATGACGAGCTCGCCCATCAGGTTGATCAGTTGATCGACCTTCTCGACCGCCACCCGGATCGTCGCGCCGCCGACGCCCTGACCACCGCCATCGCTCTTGCGGGCCGACTCGGCACCGCGCGGCGCCGAGGCCGCGCGGGCAGGCTGCCCGTCGGACGGCGCCGCCGCGCCTCCTGCCGGCGCCACGCCCCCTGCCGGCGCCGCACCGCCCGCCGGCGCCGCGCCCCCCGCCGAAGCCGCGCCCCCTGCCGGAGCCCCGCCCCCCGCCGGAGCCGGAGCGTCGGCCGCGGCCGGCGGCGGCTCGAACAGGCCGAAATCGACGCCGCTCAGGTCGGCCGAGGCCGCGCCCCGCGCGCTGCGCGAGGCCGCCGCCGAGTTGCCGCGCTCGATGATGCGCACCTGCTCCTTCGAGACGTGCATCGAGAACAGGTCGAGCAGATCGTCGTCGGACGAATTGGTCACGGCCGTGAAACGCCGGCCGCCGTCGGCATCGAGCTCGCCGTCGTCGGCGGCGACGATCGTGCCCAGGTCGGGAATGTCGTTGAACAGCTCGGCGACCGCGTCGGCCAGCGCGTTGCTCGCCAGCGGACCCAGCACGATCTCGAGCATCCGCCCGCTGCCGGCCGCGTCGGCAGCGACCGCTTCGTCGGTGTGCGCCTTGAGCGCCGCGACCAGGTCGCCGGTGTCGGCCTGCTCGCCCTCGCCGGTCTGGTGCCGGGCCAGCAGCCCGACGAGCTGGTCGCCGGCGGCCAGCAGCGTGTCGACCATGTCGGCCGTCAAGCGCAGCTCGTGGCGGCGCAGCTTGTCCAGCAGGTTCTCCATCACGTGCGTCAGCTCGGTGACGTCCGCGAAGCCGAACGTGGCCGATCCGCCCTTGATCGAATGCGCGCAGCGGAAGATCGCGTTCAGATCCTCGTCGGCCGGCGCGTCGACGTCCAGGCTCAACAGGAGCTGCTCCATGTTGGACAGGTTGTCCGAGGCCTCTTCGAAGAAGACCTGGTAGAACTGCGTCAGGTCGATATCGCCTTCTGCGCCTTCGCTGGCAGGCACTGCATCTGACATCGCAACGTATCCTTGATGGCCGGGCTGATGGGAACGGGGACGAACGGAACGGGACGGGACGGCGCTCGGCGCGCGCGTCAGCCGATGACCTTGCGAACGATGCCGACCAGCTTGGCCGGATCGAACGGCTTGACCAGCCAGCCGGTCGCGCCGGCCGAGCGCCCCTGCTGCTTCATGCTGTCGCTCGATTCGGTGGTCAGCATCAGGATCGGCGTGGCGCGGTGCCGCTCGGTCTTGCGCAGTTCCTTGACCAGCGAGATGCCGTCCATTCGCGGCATGTTCTGGTCGACCAGCATCAGCGACACGTCACGCCCCTTGAGCCGCTCGAGCGCGTCGAGGCCGTCGACGGCCTCGATCACCTCGTAGCCCGCATGCTTGAGCGTGAAGGCGACCATCAATCGCATCGACGCCGAATCGTCGACCGTCAGAATCGTGTGCATCGTTCGTTACTCCGGGTTCTGGAAGTTCGACAACTCAGAAAAGTTCGACGGATCCGAAGTCCAGCGTCTTGCCCGCCACCGGGCAGGCCGGATCGGCGAACAGCTCGGACTCGCTCTCGGCGCTGCCGCGCTGCATGACCAGCTCGATCAGCTTCAGGCGCTTGGCGATGTGCACGGCCATCTGGTCCGAGATGTCCTGGACCTGGAAGGCCGACATCGTGTGAGCGGTCTCGGCCAGCAGCGTGTCGGCATCGACGGCCGCGACGGCCCGTCCCTGCTCCTGCATGAAGTGGGCGATCAACTGCTCGAACGCGTCGTGCAGCAGCCCGCGCAGCAGATCGAGCTCCCTGTTCGCCTGCGCGACCTGCTCCCGGACCTTCGCCACCACGCTCGGCGTCAGGGCGGGCGCGGCGGAGGGATCGGGGGGATGCGTCATGTCGAGATGTGTTGTCATGGCGTTCGTGCGGATTCGGCATCGGCTTGCCGGCGGCCGCCCGCGATCGGCGATCCCGTCCGACGGTCGCGTCGACGCTCGCGCGACTGAGGACGATTCTGCCCAGCGCCCAGCTTGCAACATGGTTGGATCAGCGCGGCTTTGCCACCGCTATTCGGTCGCCGCGGCGGACTGGACGTCGGTCCAGGGCCTGTTCACTCGCGGATCGGGCCCACGTGGAGCTCAAATCGAGCGGACGCAGTTCTTGCCGGCACGCTTGGCCGCGTACATCGCCTGGTCGGCCCGCTCGACCGCGCCGGTCAGCGTGTCCGACGGCGCCACCAGCGTGACGCCGGCCGAAAACGTGATGAAGATCCGCTTCTCGTCGGACATGAACACGTGCGACGTGACCTCGCGCTGCAGCCGCACCACGTGCGCGACCGCGTCGTCGACGTTCAGGTCGGGCAGCAGCAGCACGAACTCCTCGCCGCCGAAACGGGCGACCGCGTCCGAGGCGCGCAGCTTGAGCTTGAAGATCCGCACGAGCTGGCGCAGCGCGTCGTCGCCGCCCTTGTGGCCGAGCGTGTCGTTGACGCGCTTGAAGTCGTCGACGTCCAGCACCGCCAGCGCCAGCGGCGCCTGGAACTCGGCCGCGCGCGACTGGGCGCCGCCGAACGCCTGCTCGAGGCCGCGCCGGTTCATCGTGCTGGTCAGGTGATCGGTGATGATCTGCGTGCTCGCGTTGGCCAGCTCCTCCTCGAGCCGCGAGATCTTGCTTTCGAGCAACAGCGCGCGCGAGCGCATCGCCGCCATCTCGTCGTGCGACATCTGGATCTCGCGCGACATCGCCTGCGTGTCCTCGAGCAGCGCGCGCACGGTGTCGTTCAACTCGTCGACCGATTCGACGCCGGAGATCGACTCGACGTGCGCATCGATGCGGTCGCCGAACGCGCCCGTCGAATTCGACAGCGCGCCGACCGAGCCGATCCACGCCGAGATCATCCGCTTGACCTCGTCGATCGAGTCGCGCCGGGCCGCCTGCAGCCGCCGCTGCGCGTCGGCGTTGTCGGCGATGCTGCGACGGATCTCGCCCAGGCGCCGGCGATCGCCGGGATGGCGCAGCGAATCGCGCAGCACGTCGACCTGGCCGCGCATCCAGCTCGTCTGCTCGGTCATGCCGTCGAGGTTGTCGCACAGCGTGGCCAGCAGCGCCGACATCTCGGCGATCAGGCGTTCGTCGCGAGGCCGACACTCGGCATCGGCCCGGACATCCGGCGCCGCTCGCGCTGCCGCCGCCTCGTCGCCCACGGCCGAGACGGCCGAAGCGATCGGAACGGCGGAAGCGTCCGTTGTCGCCGAGGCAAGCACCCCCGCGGCATCGGCCGGGCCGTCGGCGATGCTGCCGACGACCGGTTCGCCGCGCCAGCCTTCGATCAGCGCGTGCAGCCGCGAGTGCAGCACGTCATCGCGCTTGCCGGCCGCTTCGACGATCCGCAGGACGGCGTCGCGCTTGCGGGCCGGCGGCCAGCCCTGGTGCGGAACGGCCAGACCGCTCTGCAGTTGCACGATCAGCGGCCCCCAGCTCATCGACGCGCGATCGGCCAGCGCTTCGTTCAGCCGCTGGCCGGCCAGCATCCAGTCGGACCCGATCGCCTGCCGCACGGCGCTGGCGTGCGTCGGACGCAGCAGGCGCAGGTCGACGAGCTGGCTCAGCAGGCCGTCGATGAACCACGGCGGCGCCGCGCTGGCGGCCGCGCACCGGCCCGCCTGCCCGTCCGGCTCGGCGCACCGCGCGTCGCCGGACACCCGGCGCCAGGCCTGCTCGTAGTTCTCGGGCGTCGGCAATTGGCGCCGCTCGGCGAGCAGGCGCAGCGCGGCCTTGGCCAGCGCCGCGACCCCGACCGCGTCGTCCTGGTGCGCGCTGGTCGTCAAGTCGGCGCTCCGGCCCGCCGCGCGGCGACGCCGGCCTCCGATGCTCTCGCCCGCACCGCATCGACGGCGGCCAGCGCGCGCGCGCCGGCGTCGACGAACTCGTCGCCGGCGACCGGCCGGGCGAACAGGTAACCCTGCATCAGCGTGCATCCCATGTCGAACAGCGCGGCGGCCTGGGCTTCGGTCTCGACGCCCTCGGCCACCACTTTCATGTTCAGGCTCGCGCCCAGGCCGACGATCGCGCGGACGATCGTCGCGGCCTGCGGCGAATCGATCATCGCCTGCACGAACGAACCATCGATCTTGAGCTTGTCGACCGGCAGCCGCGCCAGGTAGGTGAGGTTCGCGTAGCCGGTGCCGAAATCGTCGATCGCGATCGCCGCGCCCGCCTCGCACAGCGCCTGGAAGCGCGGCAGCGTGCGGTCGATGTCGCGCACCAGCGCGGTCTCGGTCAGCTCCAATTCGAGCACGCCGGGCGGCAGCCCGTTGCCCTGGATCGCGTCGACGACCACGCCCAGCAGCGTCCGGCGCTCGAAATGCCCGCTCGGCAGGTTGACGGCAATCCGCCGCAGGCGCTGCTCGGCCGCGATCCACGTCGCCATCTGCCGGGACGCCTCGCCGATCGCCCATTCGCCCATCGGAATGATCAGTCCGGTCTCTTCGGCCAGCGGAATGAACGACATCGGATGCAGCAATCCACCCGGCTTGCGCCAGCGCATCAGCGCCTCGGCGCCATACAGGCGCCGCCGCGCGACGTCGACGATAGGCTGGTAGTGCAGCTCGAGCTCGCGCGCGTCGATCGCGCGGCTCAGATCGCTGGCCAGCGCGATGCGCGAGCGCCCTTCGTGGTCGAGGCTGACCGAGTACCAGCAGATGCCGTTGGGCCCGGCGGACTTGACCGCCGACATCGCCCGGTCCGCGCGCGACAGCAAAAGCCCGGCATCGTTGCCGTGCTCCGGATACATCGCCGCGCCGATCGACGCGGTGATCGTGCACGGGCCGGCGGCCAGCGCGAAGGTCCGGCCGATGGCCTCCTGCAGTTGCTCGATCAGCGGCGAGAGCTGCTCCGAACCGTCGACCGCCGGAAACATGATCGCGAAGCAGTCGGCGGCGAGCCGCGACAGGATCGGCTGGCGCTCGCCGGTGAAACCCTGGCCGGGCTCGGCGTCGGCCGGCAGGCAGACATCGGCCAGGCGGGCCGCGATCAGGCACAGCAACTCGTCGCCCGACGACTGGCCGTAGCGCTCGTTGACGTCGGCGAAGCAGTCGATGTTCAGCACCACGACGGCGGCATGCCGCTGGCACTGACGCCGGCGCGCCGACTGGATGACCTGCGCGCCCGCGGCCAGGAACTGCGCGCGGCTGGCCAGACCGGTCAAGGGATCGCAGTCGGCCAGCCGCCGGATCTGCGCCTGCGCCTCCCACGTATGGGTGATGTCGGTCAGCGTGCCGCGCAGCAGTCCCTCGACGACCGGCGCGGCGCCGTCCGGGCTGGCCACGACGGCCGGCGCCTCGACCAGTTCGAAGCGGATGATCCGGTACTGGCGCGACGTCGGCCGCGCGATCAATTCGAACGAGAACGGCTGGCGCGCGTCGACGGCCTGCCGCAACTGGGTCTGGAAACGGTCGAACTGCGTCGGCTGCATGCGTCCGCGCAGCACACCGAGGCTCATCTCGGTCGCCTCGGGGCGCAGGCCGAACCCGGCGAACGCGCCGGCCGCGCCGACGAAGCGCTGGCCGGCGATCTCGAAGCTCACGTCGACGCTGGCCGCCAGCGGATCGCGCGCCGGGCCACCGCCGGCCGCGCCGTGTTCGGGCGCGGCCGCCGCGGCGGCGCGCTGCGGACGGACGACGCCGATCAGGTGCCGCAAGCGCTCGCCGAGCAGCGCCCAATGCGTGGACTTGACGAAGAAATCGGACGCTCCCGCCTGGTAGGCGGCGTCGATCGCCTGCTCGTCGTCGGGGCCGGTCATCACCAGGATCGGCAAGCCCATGTGACGCGGATGCCGGCGCAGCATCCGGCACGCCGCGAGCCCGTCGACGCCGGGCATCGCCGCGTCGACGATCACGACGTCGGGCGCGCAGGCGTCGACCTGGGCGGCGACGTCCGCGGCCGAATCCAGGTCATGGACCTCGAAGCCGCGTTCGTGCAGCGCACTGGCGGTCAACAAACGCCAGACCGGATCATCATCGATGAGGAGGACCCGGGCTCCCGATGGCACGGCGGTCGTCATGGCGCGGGCAATTCGTTCACAGGTTCAGCGAGCCAGCTCGTCAGATTATCGTCAGAGATTTCATCTTCGCATGGGCGACCCCGTCAGCGTATCGAATCCGAGCCGCCGATGCAGGATCAACCGGTGAAATGCGGTTAACAGCGGTTCTACGGTCGTCCCGCGAACACGCCCCACCGACTCAAGGACCGGGCACGCCGTCCGTCTTCGTCGCGTTGACGCGCTGCAACCGCTCGACGACGTCGGCGGCGACCACGTCCAGCGGCTGGCCGCTGGCGCGCGACAGCGTCATCAATCGCAGCACGGCCGCCTCCTCGGTCAATGCCTGCCGCGCCATCAGGATACCGACCGCCAGCGACAGCTCGCGGCTCCACGACGCCGGCGGCGCGATATCGGACCGGGTCAGCGGCAGCTCGCCGCCGGCCATCTGCGGCCGCACGCCCGCCAGCGTATCGAGCACCTGGCCGACGACGGTGACGACCCGATGCGTGTCGATCGGCTTGACCAGGAACTCGAGCGCGCCGAACGCCCGGGCCTGCGTCATCGTCCGGTCGTCGCCGAACGCCGACAGAAACAGGAACGGCGTGCCCACGTAGTCGCGCAGATAGGCGGCCACGTCCAGGCCGGACTTGCCGTTCATCCGCATGTCCAGCATCGCCAGGTCGGGCCGGTGCTGGCGCGCCAGCAGGATCGCGTCGTCGCCGTTGTCGGCCTCGATCACGTGGTAGCCGGCCGATTGCAGCGCGCTGGACAGCGTGGCGAGGATCAGCCGGTCGTCGTCGCACAGCAGGATCGTATAGGGGGGGTGCGTCATCGCGAGGCCTCCACGCTGTCGGGTCCGTCGATGCGGGTCAGAACGGGACGCCGCAGCAGCAGCCGCGCCACCACGCGATCGCCGCGCGTATCGAGCGTCAGGTCGGCGCCGCGGCGCGGCAGCATCGCCTTGACCAGCCCCAGGCCGCTGCCGCCGCCGGCCTGGCGCGCGAAGTCGAAGCCCGCCGGCAGCGCGCCCTCGTTGCCGACCTCGACCTGCACGCATTCGTCGTCGGCTCGCCAGCGAACGGCCACGCGGCCATCGGGGCGGTTGTGCTTGATCGCGTTGGTGCCGAGCTCGTTGATGACCAGCGCGATCGGCACGGCCTCGGATTCGGGCAGCCGCCAGGCCGCGCCGACCGGCGACGACGGCGCGTCGATCGCGATCGGTTCGCCGAAATTGCGCGCCAGGTTCATGAAAACGGACTCGATCATCTGCTCGAACGAGGGCGGGCCATCGTCGTGCACATGCAGGCCGTGCACCTGGGCGATGGCCTGGACCTGGCCCGCGATGTCGTCCAGCGACGAGGCGAGCTGCGGATAGCGGTCGGCAACCTGTCGCAGCAATCCGGCGACGCCTTGCAGGTTGTTCTTGATCCGGTGATGCACTTCGCGCACCAGCACGTCGCGCTGCGAATGCGCGGCGGCTTCGGCCTGCCGGGCACGCTCGCGCCGCTCGCTGATGTCCTCGCCGACCAGCAGCGTCTGGCCGCTGCCGACCGCGCCGGGCATCAGCCGCAAGCGGATCAGCCGCTCGCCGCGGCGCGGGTGGATGACCGTCAGCTCGACCTCGCCCGGACCGTGCGCACCCGCCGGAGCCTCGTCGGAGCGGGTCATCGCGCCGCGCGCCCGCCGCAGCGCGGTCAGGAAGCGCTGGCGGGCCGCGGCCGTCATATGCGACAGCAGCGCGCCGGAGGCCGCCATCACCGCCTGCCGCTCGACGCCCATCAAGGTCTCGACCGCCGCGTTGCAGTCGATCACGCGAAGGCGTCCGGAATCGGCGCCCGCGCCGTCGGCCGGACCGAGCAGCACCAGCATGTCGCCGGCCTGGCCGAGCGCCGCGCGCAGCGGCTCGCCGATCGGCGCCGCCGCCGCAACCGGCACAGTGGGCCCGGCGGGCGCCGGCATCGCCGCCGATCGGCTCCGCGGCGCACCACCGGGAGCCACCGAGCCTTCGTCACCCGCACGCAGCGGCTGCTCGTGCAGCGCCAGCACGAACGCCCGGCGCGCGTCGTCGCCGGGCAGCCGCGCGCTCTGCAGGCTGACCGGCACCACCCGGCCGCTGCGGGTGATCACGATCGTGCGCAGATCGTCGCGCGCGGCCGGCTCGTCGAGCATCGCCTCGAACCGCGCCCGCAGCAGGCCTGCCTGCTGGCGCGAATCGCCGCCGATGCACGCCGGCCACCGGCCGACGAGGTCGGCGGCCGCGAAGCCGCTGAGCGCGCAGAACGCCGGATTGACCGCGGCGATCGTCAGGCACTCGTCGAGGATCGCCAGCGGCACCGGGCATGCGACGAAGGCGCGGCCGAGCAGCGCGGCGTCCGGATCGGCGCTGCCCGGCGCGGGCGGCGCGGCCGCCGCGCCGGATCGAACGGAGAACGATGACGGAATCGAACCGGGCATCGGCACCAAGAATCAGCGCAGACGGCGCGGCGTCGTGTTCGGATCGACGCGCCAGACCTCGACGATCCGCCATCCGTCGGCGTGGTGGACCAGCCGGTAGCGCATCGCGCCGCCGAACGACTCGCCGGCGAACAATTCGACCGGCGTCGGCGTCAGCGTGGCCTCGGCCTTTTCCAGCGACTTCAGCTCGGCGCGCACTTCGACGGCCTGCGGCTCGCTGCCCGGCACCGGCGCGACCGATACGATCGCCCCCTTGAACCGCCGCCCGGACGGCGGACGTTCGCTGAAGCTGCGTTCGACCGAAGCGTCGACCAGCGGCGCCAGCGCGGCGCGCAACGCGGCGGCGCCCTCGGGATCGGGCTTGACGCGGCCGACGACGAAGCGCCCGCCGTACCAATCGAGCAGTTGCCAATACGTACGAAGCGTCGATTCGGCCGTGCTGTTGTCGGCCCTCGGCGCCGGCGCGGACACGGGAATCTGCCCGACCGGCGTTTCGCTGCGCGAGCACGCGGCGAGCAGCACCACGCCTAGCGTAAGCCCCCATCGGCGCCACGAGCGTCGGCTGGCCGGCGGCGAGCGACGGACGACGGCCCGCGCCGTCGCGGCCATCATGCCGGCGCTCCATGGCGCGCGGATGCCCGGTTGCCACACCGACCGATCCGTTCACGCGGCCGCCGATGCGTCCGCACTCCTGCGCCCCGCCCCCCGGCACGTCCGAGCATGCCCTACTCCCGAAATCTTCCTGCCCGACTCAAGCCGGCTCGGTGGCATCATGCACAGCTATACCGCCGTTGCGCAAGGATTGCCCGGTCCGCCGTGGCCAAATAACCAATGACGCGTCCCGACGGCACGACGACACGACAACGGAGCCGCCATGCACACGCCCCCGCCCATCGCCGCCGCGTCGACCGGCGCCGACACTGACGACGGCACCGCCGCCGCGCCGGCTCTGCCGCCCTTTCACCTGGCGTTCCCGGTCCGCGACCTGGGCGAGGCCCGCGCGTTCTACGGCGAGCTGCTGCAGTGCCCGGAAGGCCGCAGCGCCCCCGACTGGGTGGACTTCAACTTCTTCGGCCACCAGATCGTCGCGCACCGGGCGCCGGAACAGGTCGCCGGCATGGCCGCGCATCGCCAGACCAATCCGGTCGACGGCGATCACGTGCCCGTTCCGCATTTCGGCGCCGTGCTGCCGATGGCGCAATGGGAACATCTGGCCGAGCGCCTGCGCGCGGCCGGCATCGCCTTCGTGATCGAGCCGCACCTGCGGTTCAAGGGCCAGGTCGGCGAGCAGGCCACGATGTTCTTCCTCGACCCATCGGGCAACGCGCTCGAACTGAAGTCCTTCCACGACCTGGGCTCGCTGTTCGCCAAGTGAGCGGCCCGCCGCCCCGGCCCCCTGCCCCATACCCCGGAGACCCCGACCGATGACCGAGTACGTCCTTCCCCCTCCGCCGCAGGCCAGCGTCGCCGTCGACGGATCGAACGCCCGCTTCGCGATCCGCCGCGTGTTCTGCGTCGGACGCAACTATGCGGCGCATGCCCGCGAGATGGGCAAGGATCCCGATCGCGAGCCGCCGTTCTTCTTCATGAAGCCGGCCGACGCGGTCGTGCCCGCCGACGGCGAGGTCCGCTATCCGCCGCTGACGGCGGACCTGCACCACGAGATCGAGCTGGTGGTGGCGATCGGCCAGGGGGGCGCGGACATCGGCGCCGAGCGGGCGCTCGAGCACGTATGGGGATACGGGGTCGGCGTCGACCTGACCCGGCGCGATCTGCAGGGGCAGGCCAAGGACCTGGGCCGGCCATGGGAATGGGGCAAGGCCTTCGATGCGTCGGCGCCGTGCAGCCCGCTGCTGCCGGCCAGCCGCATCGGCCATCCGTCCCGAGGCGCGATCTGGCTCGACGTCAACGGTCAACGGCGCCAGCGAGGCGACCTGGCCGACCTGATCTGGCCGGTGCCCGAGATCATCGAGCACGTATCGCGATCCATGGCGCTGGCGCCCGGTGACCTGATCTTCACCGGCACGCCGGCCGGCGTCGCGGCGGTCCAGCGGGGCGACCGGTTGAGCGGGGGCGTCGACGGCGTCGCGCGGATGGAATTCCGGATCGGCTGACGTACGTTCATCTGCCGCGCTTCGCCCGATCGCTCCCGGTCACCCAATCGCGAGTCGACACGGTCATGTGCGGCGTCGTGCTCGGGAAATACAAACCGTCGCCCGGGCCGCAATCGAACGCCAGACCCAGCGCCCGCTTGGATTCGTCCAGACGCAGGCCTTCCAGCGAGCGATACAGGATGAAGCGCTCCAGATCCTGGTCGGTGACGACGCGCGAATCGTTGCGATCCCAGATATGCATTGTCTTGCGACCCCGGATCTTCATCCAGAAATTGTTCTCACCTTCGATGTGAAAGGGAGTGACCGACGGCGAGGCCGACAGGAAGATGAACCCGCGCGCGTCGAGCACCCGCTCGCCGGCCGGCAACCGCGACCGCGCGCGCCCGATCACCTGTCAGACGAAATCCCGGTAAAGCGGCTCGGTCTGCACGTCGTACAACGCGATCCATGAATCCGGTTCAACCAGCCGCGCGAACACTTCACGAATCGAGCGACCATCGGCCGGACGCGGCGAATGTCCGAATGGTACGGACGGATCCGACGAGGGATTCATGAACCGGCACTGGAACCCCGTCTGCAAGCGTTCGGCCAGCGCTTCCAACGCGTCGAGTTGCATCAGCGGGTACGCGTCGAACGAATGGCGAAATCAGTTCTCCTGGATCCGCCGATGAATCGACCGCCAGATCGTCCCCCCAAAATCGCCTATCACCTTTGCCGATGGCTTTGGCTGATCGTCCCGCGGCCGCGCAGCCCGTCGAGAAAGCCTCGCCGCGCCATTGCCACGCCAATGACGCGGCCATTGGCGGTTACGTTCAAAGAACCGATTGAACAATCAATTCGACTCGACCATAATGTGTGAGCCAGGCAATTCTCCGCGATCGATTGCTCGCAAAGATCGCGCGTCGAATGCTTACTGGCTCCTCAGTCATTCGGAGAGATCCGGAATGCCGTACGCGCGGATCGGCCGTGGGCACTCGCTGATTCGAATCCCTTTGCGGACATGATCGGCTTTTTTTGCCGGTTCGCGACTGCGTCCGGAAGCACCGCGCCCACTCCGGGACTGTGGATATCTCATTGAACGTATTGATAAAGGAATAGACATGGCGAATTCGCCACGGACATACGCCGAAAAGCTCGCTCTGCTCAAGCAATTGCAAGAGGAAATCCAGGCCGACCGCACGAACCAGCTTGATAGCATCGTCAAGGAATTCACCGTCGCGCTCGAATCCAACGGATTCTCGCTGCAGGAAGGCTCCGATGCGCTGTCCCGGCTCTTCCCGACGCGCGGCCGCGCGTCGACGCGGCGCGGCAGCGGAGCGCCCCGGGCCAGCAAAGAGCGTCCGTACACGATCGGGGTCAAGTATCGCAACCCCAATGGGAGCGACGAATGGGTGCCGAAGGGACGCGGCGCGCTGCCCAAATGGGTGCGCTCGCGAATCGACGGCCTGTCGCACGATCAAGCGGTCGCTGAATTCAATCGGCTGGCCAACGGCTGATCGACGGCCTGCGCGGAGACGGCGCCCACGACGCGGCGCCAATCCGTCTCCCGGCTCGGCTCGGGCGAGCCGGCGATCAGGCTTCGGGAGCGGCCTCGTCATGGTAAGGGCGGCTGCCGTCGCGCCAGCAGCGGATCCGCTCGACGAATCGTCCCAGGCCCAGCAGACGCTGGCAGATCCACAGCGTATGGTCGTCGATCACATCGTGACCCTGGGCCGAAGCGAAGCTCGCCGGCTCGGTCGGCAACACCCACGGGCGCCCGGTAGCGGCGCAGCGGCCATGGAGCACGAGCCGGGCCTGCTCGGCCGTCGTGACGTCGGTCCAGACCAGCGCCCGCTGCTGCCGCCATGGGTCGCGCGGATCGACCGGCGCGCCGACGCGCGCGACGGCCGGAGACGGTGCGGTGGAAGTGTTCGGCGCGGCGCGGACAGCCGGTGCGGCGGCATGGGCGGATGCGGCGGCATCAGGCGCGGCGGGTGCGGGAACTCGGACAGCGACGTTGGGCAAGGCACTCATGACGTTGGACGGCCATAGGCGTTGACGGAAGTCGTCAACCTAAGGCACCCCCCGCGTCGGCGCAGTGACAAAGTACACAGGTCCCGCCCCTGCCCCCGTATCAGACCGGCTCCTCCTTGGGCTGGCCGCCCAACTGTTCGACGAGCTGCCATAGTTCATCGTACATCGCGCGCAGGTCGGGACCGTCGCTGCCGCGAATGATCAAGGTCGTCCCATAGACGTCGTCGCGATAGAACGGATAGCTGCCCAGGTCGACGTGCGGATAGCGCGCCTGCAACTCGCCGAGCGGCCTGGCGACGTGACTTTCGGGCACATAGGCGTTGATGCCGAGCGAGACCAGCGTCTCGCCGCGGCGCAGCTCGCCGTCGAGCGAGGCGAGCATCGATTGCATGACCCGGGGAATGCCGGCCATCACGTAGACGTTGCCGATGTAGAACCCCGGCGGGCCGAACTCGTTGCGGATCAGGTCGCCGCCTTCGGGGATCCGCGCCATGCGCAGGCGCATCGCCATGATGTCGGGCGGCGCCTCGCGCTTGCGCAGCATCCGCGCGATCTCCTCGTTCTCGACCAGCGGCACGCCGAACGCCTTGGCCACGCAATCGGCGGTGATGTCGTCGTGCGTCGGACCGATGCCGCCGGTGGTGAACACGTAGTCGTAGCGCGTGCGCAGCGCATCGAGCGCGGCGATGATCTCGTCCTCGATGTCGGGCACCGTTCGCGCCTCGCGCACCTGGATGCCATAGCCGTTGAGCGTCTTGGCCAGATGCGCCAGGTTGGCGTCCTGGGTTCGACCCGACAGGATCTCGTTGCCGATCAGCAGGACGGCGGCCGTCACGCGTTGCGTCGAAGAACACATGGTGTGGATCGCACGGAGCAGGGATTCGGCCATGCTACCAGTTCCTCGATCGGGCTCGTCGGACAAGACCGCGCGGGCATCGTGGCGGACTGATTACACTTGGCGGCTGACGGCCGCCGCCGGCGGCCCTGCCATTCGCGTACGAAGGAGACCGATTCCATCATGAGCAACGCCCCGCAGACCGGCGAGGCCAGCGCCCCTCCCACCGGCTACGACGTCGGTGCCGTCGAGGCCTGGATCCGCGACAACGTGCCCGCGCTGAAGCCGCCGCTGACCTGGACGCGGCTCGAAGGCGGCCACTCGAACCTCACTTACCTGATCGTCGACACGCAGGGCAACGAGGCCGTGATCCGCCGCCCGCCGATGGGCGAGCTGCTGCCCAAGGCGCACGACATGGCGCGCGAATGGACGCTGATCAGCGCGCTGGGCGGCACGGCGGTCCCCGTGCCGCGGGCGCTGGGCTTTTGCGCGGACAAATCGGTGACCGGCGCGCAGTTCTACGTGATGGGCCGGATCGACGGACGCCCGTTGTACAACGCCGGGGACGTCCGGCGCAACGTTCCGCCGGAGCGGCGAACGATGCTCGCGCATTCGTTCTTCGACGTGCTGGCCGACCTGCATTCGGTCGACCCGGACGAAGTGGGCCTGGGCGACCTGGGCAAGCGCGACGACTACATCGGCCGGCAGTTGAAGACCTGGTACCGGTCGTGGAACGCGTCGATCGAGGGCGCCAAGCTCGACGATCCACGCGCGCATGCGTTGCAGAGGTACTTTCTCGACAACCTGCCCGAACAGGGACCGGTACGCGTCGTGCACGGCGACTACGGCCTGCACAACACGCTGATCGGCCCCGACGGCAAGGTTGCCGCCGTCGTGGACTGGGAGATCTCGACGCTCGGCGATCCGCTGGCCGACCTCGGTTACGCGTTGAACCAATGGGCCGAGCCCAGCGACCCGCCGTCGGTGCGCGCGACCCCGCCGACGACCGAGCCGGGCTTTCCGTCGCGCCGCGAGATGGCCGAACGCTACGCGGCGCGCACCGGACGCGACCTGTCGAGGCTCGACTACTACGTCGGCTTCAACCGCTGGAAGTCGGCCGCGATCGTCCACGGCGTCTACGCCCGCTACATGGAGGGCAAGAAGAGCGCGGCCGGCGTCGACCTCGACGGCCTGAAGCGATCGATCCTGCGATCGCTCGAGCAGTCCGAGCAGGCCGTCGAGCGGCTCGAAAAGCGCTGACGCCGTCGCGGATCGGCACGCCGGCGCGCGACGGGTCACGCGCACGCCCGGACTCCGATCGATGGATCGCGCGCTCGCCCGGACTCCGATCGATGCGCGCCCGAGCTCGCTCGCATTGACGACCGCGGGCAATGCCGTTACACTCGCGGGCTCGATTGATGACGAACCGGCTTGCCGGCACCGGCATCGATCGGGCAGCTTTGAAGTCGTCGATCCAGCGGTCCCTCGGGGCGTAGCGCAGCCCGGTAGCGCGCTTGCTTTGGGAGCAAGATGTCGGAGGTTCGAATCCTCTCGCCCCGACCAGTTCTCCCTGGCCGGCGAATCGTTGAATTGCCGGTCCCGGGGCCCAAGCAGTGCGCCGTCAGGTTCTCTGCCCGTAGCTCAGTTGGATAGAGCATCAGCCTTCTAAGCTGAGGGTCACAGGTTCGAATCCTGTCGGGCAGGCCAATTCAACGGCAAGGTCCGGCGGGTATCGACGAAGATTTCGGCGGTGTCGATCACCAACGGTCGGCATGGCGCGTAGCGGTTTCGGTGGTGGCTGTAGCTCAGTTGGTAGAGTCCCGGATTGTGATTCCGGTTGTCGTGGGTTCGAGTCCCATCAGCCACCCCACCATCTCCCTTGCTTCTGAAAACGCCTGATTTCCCGCTGAATCAGGCGTTTTCAAGCGCGGCAAGAGCGAATCGCTCTACGCCCGCCGCCGCATTCCAGCCGCCATCCGGGCGCTGTACCCTCCGAAATCAGGACTCCGTGACGCTTCACCACACGTCAGAGGTGCGCACCGCCATGACGCCTCGGCTTGCAGATAGCGGTACAGCGCATTACGATTCGGTAAAATGTAAGGAAATCAAATGACTGAATCGACCATCACCGCGAAGGGGCAAACGACCGTGCCCGCCGAGGTTCGGGAGCAAATCCACGCTGCCCCCGGAACGAAGCTTGTTTGGACGGTGACGCCCGAGGGAACGGTTATCGTAAGGGCGAAGAACAAGTCCATTCTGGACCTCGCAGGCATCCTGAAGCCACCCAAGGGCAAGCACGTCACCATCGAGCAGATGAACGCTTGGCGATAGGATGGCCGCCCTCGACACGAACGTCTTGGTACGTTTTCTCGTCCAAGATGACGTTGCGCAAGCGGCCGTTGCAAGGAGGCTCGTTCGGGAGTGCGTGAGCTCTGGACAAGCGCTGTTCGTCCCCACTTCGGTTGTCGTTGAGCTCGAATGGGTCCTGCGCTCGACTTTCGAGTTCACCAAAGAGCAGACGCTCCAGACATTCACCGCTCTCCTCTCGTCAGTCGAACTCACCTTCCAAGACGCGGGGGCAGTTGAGGTAGCGCTGCTTCGCTATGCCGACGGTGCTGCCGACTTTTCCGATTGCATGCACATCGCTTTGGCGTCGCAGGCCGGAGAACAACCTCTCTGGACCTTTGACAAGAATGCTGCAAAGGTACTTGGCGCACAGCTACTGACCTAGTTTCCGCGCTCCGATTCCCAAAGGAGCCGCATGTTGTCCATCGCGCGATGACGGAATCCCCGACAAAACGCAGTTGCTTCGGCAGGCGCGCGTGCCGGCATGCTGGGCAGCAAGGACTTCATGGACACGCCTTTCAGCATTACCAGCTACACCAGCCAGACGGCGGGCTGATCAACATCGAGACCAAGCGCGCCGCCGTGGAGCCGCTGACCCGGGCGGGCGTGGGCGATACGTCGGATTCCATTTTCGGGACGCACGTCGGTCTCGGGCGGCGCTTCGGCCAGGGCCACTACTTCACGTGAGAGCCGCCGCATGATCCGCGCCGACATCGTCAAGATCTACGAGACTGTCCACACCTGGACGGGCATCACCTGCGGCTTCGCGCTGTTCATCGCTTGACGACAAGTCGATCGGAGCGAGATCGCCGTGTTGCCCAGGTCCGGGTCGTGCCGGATAATATGGGTGCCCGTACATGACATCCCTTACTCCCACATAAAAACCACGGTCGAGCTGCCCGACGCCCTGTTCGCCCAGGCCAAGCGCCATGCCAAGGCGCGCAATACGACGATGAAGGCCCTGATCGAAGAGGGCTTGCGCACCGCCATGGCGGAGAAAGCCGAGTCACCGCCGTTCAGGTTGCGCGACGGCAGCTTTCACGGCCAAGGGGGCCTCGCTCCGGCGTTCCGCGGTGCCGGCTGGGAGCAGATCCGGGACGCGATCTACTCGTCAGAGGCTCCGCCGGAAAGCGGATCGTGATTGCGCTCGACACCAATCTGCTGGTCTACGCGCACCGCGCCGAGAATCCGTTCCATGCCGATGCGGCGCGGTGCATCAGAGAGCTCGCGGAACGAACGGGAGCCTGGGCCATTCCATGGCCCTGCGTGCATGAGTTCTACCACATCGTCACCCATCCACGCATCTACGCGACACCGACGCCGATCGACCTGGCTCTGCGGCAGGTCGATATCTGGTTCGAGGCTCCCGGCCTGAATCTGCTGTGCGAGAACGAGCAGCACTGGCCGCAATTGCGCGAGCTTCTCGGCAAAGGGAAGGTGCAGGGGCCGATGGTTCACGATGCCCGCATCGCAGCGCTGTGTCTCGCTCATGGCGTCAGCGAACTCTGGAGCGCCGATCGCGATTTCAATCGTTTTCCATCGCTTCGCGTGCGCAACCCGCTGGCTGGATAAACAGCCGCTTCGATCCAAGGATCGGTGGCCATCCTAAGTCACGCTCTCTCGGACATATCGATCGAAAGCGCACGAGCCTGATCGTCCAGGCGGCCGGCGGATGTTTCGAGAACTCGTATAATCGTTGCTGCCGTTCGGGGCGTGCTGACGCTAATGCCCATCGTGCCGCTGCCGGCCTTCACCCCAAGGAGCAAGAGGCCGTCGCATGAAAAATATCGCTTCTATCGTGCTGGTCGCCGGCCTGGCGCTCGCCGGCTCCGTACATGCGCAATTCGACGCCTCGCTGCTCGAGCAGGCGCGCAAGCACAGGGAGCCGCTGGTCGAGGAGCTCGCCCGGCTCGTCGACATCGATACCGGCACCGACGATGCCGAGGGGCTGGGCAAGGTCGAGGCCATTCTCGCGCAGCGGCTCCGGGAACTGGGCGCGCAGGTCGATGTGCGACCGTCGCCACCGGCCGCAGGCCGCTCGGTGATCGGCACGTTTCGCGGCAACGGCACGAAGAACATCCTGCTGATGATCCACTTCGACACCGTCTTCCCCAAGGGCGAGGTCGCCAAACGGCCGTTCAAGGTCGTCGATAACCGGGCGTACGGACCCGGCGTGGCCGACGCGAAGGGCGGTGCGCTGCTGATCCTGCATGCGCTGGACCTGCTTCGCGAGCGCCGATTCGAGAACCATGGAGTCCTCACCGTATTGTTCAATCCGGACGAGGAGAAGAGTTCGCTCGGCTCGCGGGCGATCATCCGCGAACTCGCGCCCCGCAACGACTACGTCCTGGTGTTCGAGCCGCCGGAAACCGACCGGGTCACGGTCGGCACCAACGGCATCGCCTACGTGCATCTCGACGTGCAGGGCCGTGCGTCGCACGCCGGCTCGGCGCCCGAAGCGGGGCGCAACGCGGCCATGGAACTGGCGCACCAGATGCTGCAGTTGAACGGGCTCGGCAATCGCGAGAAAGGCACGACCGTCAACTGGACCTTCGTGCAGGCCGGTATCGGCGTCAACACGATTCCGGAGAAAGCGAGCGCCACGGCCGACATGCGCATGTCGGACCTCTCGGAGCTCGCCCGCGTGCAGGCCGACGCTGATCGCATCGTGCAGAACAAGCTGATCCCCGATACGACCGTCATCGTCAAGGTCGAGGACCGGCGACCGCCGTTCAGCCGCAATGCCGCGACCAATGCGCTGGCGGCCACGGCCGATTCGATCTATACGGAGCTGGGCAAGCGCATCGCCTCGGCCGCGATGCGCTACGGCACGGACGCGGGTTTCGCGTACGACCCGAAGTCGCCGGACAAGCCCGCAGTGCTCGACGGCATGGGCATCGTCGGTGACCGCATCCACACCGTCGACGAATGGGCCGACCTCGACAGCATCGCACCGCGACTCTACCTGACCGTGCGCATGATCGAAAAGCTGTCAGCAACGCCGTGACCCGGGGCTCAAACGGCAGGCTCGCAGCCTGACTGCGGCCGTCGGCGATCACTTTTTCGGCGTCCGCCAATGCGGCGCTACGCCACCCAGTTTTCCAGTGCCAAGCCGGGAACGCGCTCGAATTCGCGCAGATTACTGGTCACCAGGGTATAGCCCAAGGCCAACGCATGTGCGGCGATCAACATGTCCAAAGGACCGATGGGAATGCCATCCTTTTCCAGCCGCGCACGCAACGGGCCATAGTGGTGCATGGCCGTTGCGTCGAACGCGATGACGTCCAACGGAGCAAGAAATTTTTCCAGCGCTTGGCTATTGCGCGCCGATCCGCTCTTGGCGACACCACAAGCCAATTCTGCGCCGGTGATGCTGGAGATGCCGATGTCACCGACCGCCAGACCCTCGAAGTGCTGAAACACTTCCGGCGGCTTCCGGTTGATGAGGTAGATGCAGATGTTCGTGTCCAGCAAATAGCGCATCGGCGAAGACGGCTGGATGCGACGAGCACTCATCGAGGCCAATTCTCGCGGATCTGTTGTGCAGCGGGTTGATCGCGCTCGATGGTGAAATCGGGAGCAAATTCATCCAACGCATCCCGCATGATCTGCCACGGGGCGTCGGGAGGCAACAGCAGCACACCGTTGCCCAAGCGCCGTGCGATAACGGTATCCCCGGTAAAACGCAGCTCCTTGGGCAGGCGCACGGCTTGACTGCGACCAGACATGAAGAGCTTGGCAATGCTGCTCATTGGAAATCCCACGCTGAATTGACTGGTAGTCACCTATGGTATCTACCACCGTGCGGAACGTCAATGCAGCAACGCGAATTGGCTCGGTTGATTTCAATGCTCATGAGTGCCGAGTTCGGCGCGGTCTTGGTGCTATGTGGCCAGTCGGAACATGTCGAAGGTGTCAGGGTCCTGCCTTTCGGTGATGAATTTCGCGAAGAGATTGGTTTTGGCGGAGTATCTCCAGCTCTTCGTTGGTCGAGTTCCGCGCGAGGCGCCCGTCACCCCCGCCGCCGGACCGCCCTGACTTTACCGCTGGCGCCCCCGCCGCAATAGGCACGACCTCGGCTTCGGCGAGGATGCAGCGGGCGCGCGCCAGCGCTTCGTGCGATCCGAAACCGCGGCCGGCCCGGCACGACAGCTCGCGGGCACGCGCCAGTTCGCCGAGCCGGCCCATCGCGATGCCGCGCAGCGCGAGCGCCGGCGGGTCGTTGCGCAGCGCGACCCGGTTCAGCGCGCCGAGCGTGTCGCCGACGGCGAGGGCCCGGCCGGCGGCGGCGATCAAGGCGTCCATCAGGCAAGGATAGCGGGCATGGCGGGGCGCGAACGAGACGAGCCTCGCCCCGTCCGCTGCCCCCGCAGTGTTCGAATCGCTTCCGACACCCCATAATGGCGTGACAACGGCTCTGGATCGCCCCACCCCCGTCCACGAACGGCAGGACGGCGATCGATCATCGACACGAGGAGACACACTTTGAACGCGCCCCTGCCCCGCGAGCACGTCAGCCTGGAAGACAAATTCGATTGCGCCGACGGCTGGATCTACCTGACCGGCACGCAAGCGCTGGCCCGGCTGCCGCTGCAGCAGGCGCAGCGCGACAAGGCGGCCGGACTTAACACCGGCGGCTACATCAGCGGCTACCGCGGCTCGCCGCTCGGGCGCTACGACATGGAGCTGTGGGCGCAGGCCGAGCGGCTCAAGGCGCACAACATCAAGTTCATCCCCGGCGTCAACGAGGAACTGGCCGCAACCGCCGTGTTCGGCTCGCAGTACACGGCGCAGTTGCCGGGCGCGCGGGTCGACGGCGTGTTCGCGATCTGGTACGGCAAGGGGCCGGGCACCGACCGCAGCACCGACGCGCTGCGCCACCTGGGCGCGGCCGGTACCGCCCGATACGGCGGCGTGCTGGCGATCGCCGGCGACGACCACGGCGTCAAATCGTCGACGGTCTACAACTTTTCGGATCCGATCTTCATCGCTTGCGGCATGCCGGTGCTCTACCCGAGCAACACGCAGGAGTTGCTCGACCTGGGCCTGCACGGCATCGCGCTGAGCCGCTTCTCGGGCTGCGCGGTCGGGTTCAAGATCCACAACGACGTGATCGAGGGCGGCGGCACGATCCGGGTGGCGCCGGATTCGCCGACGATCGTCGCGCCGGACCAGGCGACCGCGGCCGAGCTCGGCCCGCACGGCTTGAACATCCGGCTGATCGATCAGCCGCTACTGGCCGAAGAGCGGCTGATCAACCATCGGTTGCCGGCCGCCGTCGCCTATGCGCGCGCGAACCGGCTGAACCAGATCACGCTGGACGTGCCGCACGCGCGCATCGGCATCCTGTCAGCCGGCAAGAGTTGGCAGGACGTGTTGCAGGCGCTGACCGAGATGGGGCTGGACGAGGCGCAGCAGCACGCGATCGGCCTGCGGCTGGGCAAGGCGGGGATGATCTGGCCGCTGGATCCGGCGTTCATCCACGAGTTCGCCGACGGCCTGGACACGATCATCGTCGTCGAGGAGAAGCGCGGCATCCTCGAGGATCAGCTCAAGGGCATCCTGTACGACCTGCGGTTGAGCGCGCCGCCGCGCGTCATCGGCAAGTACGACAGCGCGCAGGCGTTCGCGCCCGAGCGCGGTGACGTCGTGTTCCAGGGCTGGGGCGAGGTGACGCCGACGCACGTGATGCACGTGCTGGCCGCGCAGTGCCGGGAGCTGGGGCTGACGCTGCCCGACGCGATGCTGCCGCCGGTCGGCGGCAAGCCGGCGGCCGACGCCACGGGGCTGGTCCCGATCCAGCGCAACCCGGGCTTCTGTTCCGGCTGTCCGCACAACCGCTCGACCAAGGTGCCCGACGGCTCGCGCGCGCTGCCCGGCATCGGCTGCCACGGGATGATCGCGATGAACGATCCGGCCAAGACGCCGCCGACATTCACGCAGATGGGCAGCGAAGGCATGGCCTGGCTCGGCCAGCACGCGTTCACCGACGAGAAGCACGTGTTCGCGAACCTGGGCGACGGCACCTACTTTCATTCCGGCTTCCTGGCGGTGCGCGCGGCGATCGCCGCCAAGGTCAACATCACGTACAAGATCCTCGTCAACGGCTTCGTGTCGATGACCGGCGGCCAGCCGATCGACGGTGAGCTGTCGGTCAGGCAGATCGCGACCGAGATGCAGGCCGAAGGCGCCAAGGCGGTCTTCGTCGTGACCGACGACGTCGAACGGCATCCGCGCGGCAGCCTGCCCGACGGCGTGCCGGTGCTGCCGCGCGCCGAGATGGACGCGACGATGCGCCGCTGCCGCGACATCGAGGGCGTGTCGGTCATCATCTACGACCAGCCGTGCGCGACCGAGCGGCGGCGCCTGCGCAAGCGCGGCAAATGGGTCGATCCGGATCTGCGCACGTTCATCAATCCGGCGGTCTGCGAAGGCTGCGGCGATTGCTCGAAGGCCAGCAACTGCATGTCGGTCGAGCCGCTGGAGACGCCGTTCGGGCGCAAGCGCAAGATCAACCAGAACTCGTGCAACAAGGACTTCTCGTGCGTCGAAGGCTTCTGCCCGAGCTTCGTCACGGTGCGCGGCGGCAAGCTGCGTAAAGGCAAGAAGGGCGTGGCGGCCGGCGCGGACGCCGACCTGCCCGCGCTGCCGGCGCCGGCGGTGCCGCAGGTCGACAAGCAGTTCTCGGTGCTGATCACCGGCGTCGGCGGAACCGGCGTCGTGACGGTCGGCCAGGTGCTCGGCATGGCCGCGCACCTGGACGGCCTGGCCAGCTCGGTGCTGGACGTGACCGGCATGGCGCAGAAGTACGGCGCGGTGATGTCGCACCTGCGGATCGCGCCGCACGCCGACCAGTTGCATGCGACCCGCATCGCCACCGCCGAGGCCGACACCGTGATCGGCTGCGATCTGGTGGTGACGGCCAGCGAAGAGGCGCTGGCGCGCATCGGCCTGGGCCGCTCGCGCGTGATGGTGGCGACCGATCTGGTGCCGACGACCGAATTCGCGCGCAACCCGGATTGGCGGCTGGACCGTGAAGCGCTGGTGCAGCGGATCGGCGAGCGCTGCGGCGCCGACCGGCTGCTGGCGATCGAAGGCCTGCGGCTGGCCAGCCAACTGCTCGGCGACACGATCGCCGCCAACATGTTCATGCTGGGCGTGGCTTGGCAGTCGGGCGCGCTCCCGCTGACCGAGGCGGCGATCATGCGCGCGATCGAGCTCAACGGCACGCAGATCGATTTCAACAAGTCGGCGTTCGCGTGGGGCCGCCGCGCAGTGGTCGATCCGGCCGCGGTCGAGCAGGCGGCATCGGCGAACAGCGTGATCCGGATCCCGCAGCGCATCGACCAGTCGCTGAAGGCGGTCGTGCAGCGCTCGGTCGAATACCTGACCGCCTACCAGAGCAAGCGTTATGCGCGGCGCTACCAGAAGCTCGTCGACAAGGCGATCGCGGCCGAGCAGCGGCTGGGCCTCGGCGACAAGTTCAGCACGGCGGTGGCCCGCTACTACTTCAAGCTGCTGGCCATCAAGGACGAGTACGAGGTGGCGCGGCTGTATTCGAGCGACGAGTTCCGGCAGCAGCTCGACGCGACCTTCGAAGGCGACTACACGCTGCAGTTCCACGTCGGCGCCTGGCCGTTCGGCGGCGTCGACAAGGACGGGCGCCCGGTCAAGAAAGCCGTCGGTCCCTGGCTGATGAAGGCTTTCGGCGTGCTCAAGCACGGCAAGCGGCTGCGCGGCACGCCGCTCGACCCGTTCCGCCGCGGCGCCGAGCGGCAGTTCGCGCTGAAACTGCTGGCGGACTACGAGCAAGAGATCGACGGGCTGATCGCGGGCCTGAGCGCGGGCAACCACGAGCTGTCGGCGCGGATCGCGGCGCTGCCCGAGAAAGTACGCGGCTACGGCCACGTACGCGAACAACACGCCGAGCAGGTCGCGCAGCAGCGGGCCGCGCTGCACGCCGAGCTGGCCGGACAAGCGTCGCAACCATCTAACTCGCAGAGGCAAGCCGCATGAACCTGATCGCTTCGTTGCAATCCCTGGTCGGCCCGGCCGGCGTGCTCGACGCCGCCGACGTGGCCACGCGCTCGGCCGGCGTCTTCCGGTCAGGCAGCCTGCGCGCCCGCGCACTGGTGCGCCCAGCCAGCACCGAGGAAGTCGCCGCGGTGCTGCGATGGTGCCACCAGCACGACGTCAAGGTCGTCCCCCAGGGCGGATTGACGGGCCTCGTGCAAGGCGCGGATGCCGCGCCCGACGAGCTGATCCTGTCGACCGAAAGGCTGCGCACGATCGAGCACATCGACCCGCCGCAGCGAACGGCGACCGTCCAGGCCGGCGTCACGCTGCAGGCGCTGCAAGAGGCCGCGCTGGACCACGGGCTGATGTATCCGCTGGACCTGGGCGCCCGCGGCACGGCCACGGTCGGCGGCAACGCCGCGACCAATGCCGGCGGCAATCGCGTGATCCGCTACGGCATGACGCGCGACATGGTGCTGGGGCTGGAGGCGGTGCTGGCCGACGGAACGATCGTGTCGTCGATGAGCGGCCTGATCAAGAACAACACCGGCTACGACCTCAAGCAGTTGTTCATCGGCTCCGAAGGCACGCTGGGCGTGATCACGCGGCTGGTGCTACGGCTGCGCGAGAAGCCGCTGGCCTCGCAGACCGCGCTGGTGGCCGTCGATGGTTTCGATCAGGTCGCGGCGCTACTGCGCCACATGGACCGGAGGCTGGGCGGCGGGCTGTCGGCGTTCGAGGTCATGTGGCAATCGTTCTATCGGCTGGTCACGACCCCGCCCGCCAAGGGCAAACCGCCGCTGTCGCAGGACCATCCGTTCTACGTGCTGATCGAAAGCCAGGGCGCGGATCCGGAGCTGGACGGCCAGCGCTTCGAATCGGCGCTGGAATCGGCGCTGGACGCCGGCCTGGTCGCCGACGCGGCGATCGCCCAGTCCGAAGCCGACAGCCAGTCGTTCTGGGGGCTGCGCGACGACGTCGAGCAGATCATGCACGGCGGCGCGCCGGTGACCTTCGACGTGTCGCTGCCGATCGGCGAGATGGACGCGTTCATCCGCGGGCTGGAAACCCGGCTGCCGGCGGCGATCGGCGAGCATCGGCTGTTCACGTTCGGCCACCTGGGCGACGGCAACCTGCACGTATCGGTGCAGGTGACGGCCGAACGCCACGCGGCGCTGAAGCCGACGATCTGCGAGATCGTCTACGGCGGGCTGCAAGGCATCGACGGCTCGGTCTCGGCCGAGCATGGCATCGGCCTGGAGAAGAAACCCTGGCTGCCGATCAGCCGGACGCCGACCGAGCTGGCGGTGATGCGGGCGATCAAGCAGGCGCTGGACCCGCGCGGCCTGCTCAATCCGGGCAAGGTGCTGGACTGACGGCTGACGGCTGACGGCCGCACTGCGCTGCGCGGCCGATCCGCCCTGCCAGGCCGATCAGGGCCCAGCGCGTCGGCGAGCCGATCAGCCGAGCGCGTCGGCGAGCCGCTGAGCGTTGTCCTCGGCGGCCGCCAGGTCGCGAGCCTCGACCATCAGGCGCAGTAGCGGCTCGGTGCCGGACGGGCGGATCAGCACCCGCCCATCCTGGCCGAGGCGCTGCTCGACCGCCTCGCGGGCCTTGCGCAGGCCTTCGTGCGCGGCCCAGTCGAACCCCTTGGGCACTTGCACGTTGATCAGCTTCTGCGGGAACAGCACGAGATCGGACGTCAGCTCGGCCAGCGTCCTGCCGCTGCGGCCGATCGCCGACAGCACCTGCAGCGCGCTGATCGTGCCGTCGCCGGTCGTATGGCAGTCCAGGCACAACAGGTGGCCGGAGCTTTCGCCGCCGTACAGCCAGCCCTTTTCCTGCAGCATCTCGAGCACGTAGCGGTCGCCGACCTTGGCGCGGCCGAAGCCGACGCCGAGCCGGCCCAGCGCCTGCTCGAGCGCCAGGTTCGACATCAGCGTGCCGACGGCGCCGGCCACCGAGCCGATGCCGAGCCGGTCCTTGACGATCACGTACAGCAGCTCGTCGCCGTTGTAGACGCGGCCCGCGCCGTCGACGATCAGCACGCGGTCGGCATCGCCGTCCAGCGCGACCCCCAGGTCGGCTCGATGCCCGGCGACCGCCGCCTTCAGGAAATCCGGGTGCGTGGCGCCGACGCCGTCGTTGATGTTCAGGCCGTTGGGCGCGGCGGCGACGGTGATCACTTCGGCCCCCAGCTCGTGGAACACGTGCGGCGCCGAGTGGTAGGCGGCGCCGTGCGCGCAATCGAGCACGACCTTCAGGCCCTTCAGGCTGATGCTGGCCGGAAAGCTGCTCTTGCAGAACTCGATGTAGCGGCCGCCGGCATCCTCGATCCGGCGCGCCTTGCCCAGACGCCGCGAGTCGACGCACCCCATCGGCTCCTCGACGGCCGCCTCGATGCGCTCCTCGATCCGGTCCGGCAGCTTGTTGCCGTCACCGGAGAAGAACTTGATGCCGTTGTCGTCGTACGGGTTGTGCGAGGCGCTGATCACGACGCCTGCCGACAGGCGGAACGCGCGCGTCAGGTAGGCGACGGCGGGCGTCGGGATCGGGCCGACCAGCAGCACGTCGACGCCAGCGGCCGAGAAGCCGGCCTCGAGCGCCGCTTCGAGCATGTAGCCGGATACGCGCGTGTCCTTGCCGATCAGCACCGTCGGCCGCATGCCCGCGCCGGCCATGCTCGACTCGCCGGCCAGCACCCGTCCGGCCGCGTAGCCCAGCCGCATGACGAACTCCGCCGTGATCGGCGCCTGGCCGACCCGTCCACGCACGCCATCCGTCCCGAAATATCGACGCCCCATCGCTGACCTCTCCCGATTCGATGTTCAATCTTCGGCGGACGGGCGCAACGCCATCCAGACCGCCAGTGCATCCCTCGTCTGCGCGACGTCGTGGACGCGCACGATCGCCGCTCCGGCCGCCACCGCGGCGATCGCGCCGGCCAGGCTGCCGGCCAGGCGCTCGTCGACCGATCGGCCGCCGGTCAGATGACCGATCAGCGACTTGCGCGACACGCCGATCAGCATCGGCGCCCCCACCTCGCGCAGCACGTCGAGCCGCCGCAGCAGCTCGACGTTCTGTTCCTGCGTCTTGCCGAAGCCGATGCCCGGATCGAGCACGATGCGATCGGCGGCGACGCCGGCGTCGATCAGCCGCCGGCGCTGCCCGGCCAGGAATGCCGTCACGTCGGTGACGACGTCCCGGTACGTCGGCCGTTGCTGCATCGTCGCCGGCTTGCCCTGCATGTGCATCACGCACAGGCCCGCCGCATGGGCACGGACCGCCTCGATCGCATCGGGCGACGCGAAGCCGGCGACGTCGTTGATCATGTCGGCACCTATCGCCAGCGCCGCCGCCATCACCGGCGGCTTGCGCGTATCGACCGATAGTGGCACGCCGGCCGGGCGCAGCGCCTCGATCACGGGACCGATGCGGTCGAGTTCCTGCTGAACGGAGACCTCGGGCGCGCCGGGGCGCGTCGACTCGCCGCCGATGTCGAGGATGTCCGCCCCTTCGTCGAGCAGCCGCCGCGCATGCGCGACGACCTGGGCTACGCCGTCGAAGCGGCCGGCATCCGAAAACGAGTCCGGCGTCGCATTGACGACGCCCATGACAATCGGCCGATCCAGCGACAAGCGGAATCGGCCGATCTGCAGGGCGCCGGCTCCGGAGGGCCGGCTGGCGAGCCGCGTTACGTCGTCGGCGGAGTCGGCCCCGTCCCCGTTACTGCGCGGCCGGCGCGGGGGGTGCATTCGGCGCGACCGAAGGCGAACTGGGGCTGCTGGCGCTGCCGCCGCCGCTGGAGTTCTGCTTGGGCGGCCGCGGCGGGCGTCCTTCGATGATGTCGTTGATCTGGTCGGAGTCGATGGTTTCCCATTCGAGCAGCGCCTTGGTCATCGCCTCGACCTTGTCCCGGTTATCCTCGAGCAGCTTGCGGGCGACCGCGTACTGCTCGTCGATGATGCGCCGGATCTCGCCGTCGACCTTGCGCATCGTCTCTTCGGACATGTTGGTCGTCTTCGTGATCGAGCGGCCCAGGAACACCTCGCCCTCGTTCTCCGCATAGACCATCGGGCCGAGCAGATCGCTCATGCCGTAGCGCGTGACCATGTCGCGGGCGATCTGCGTCGCGCGCTCGAAGTCGTTGGACGCGCCGGTCGTCATCTGGTGCATGAAGATCTCTTCGGCGATGCGGCCGCCGAACAGCACGGCGATCGTGTTCAGCATCCGCGTGCGGTCCAGGCTGTAGCGATCCTCTTCGGGAAGCTGCATCGTCACGCCCAGCGCGCGGCCGCGCGGGATGATCGTGACCTTGTGCACCGGATCGGTCTTGGGCAGCAGCCGCGCGACGATCGCGTGACCCGACTCGTGATAGGCGGTGTTGCGCCGCTCTTCCTCGGGCATGACGATCGACCGACGCTCGGCGCCCATGATGATCTTGTCCTTGGCGCGCTCGAAATCGATCATGTCGACCAGCCGCGCCGACCGGCGGGCCGCGAACAGCGCCGCCTCGTTGACCAGGTTGGCCAGGTCGGCGCCCGAGAAGCCGGGCGTGCCGCGGGCGATGACGTCGGGCTTGACGTCGGCGCCGATCGGCACCTTGCGCATGTGCACGGTCAGGATCTGCTCGCGGCCGCGGATGTCCGGCAGCGGCACGACGACCTGGCGGTCGAAGCGACCCGGCCGCATCAGCGCCGGATCGAGCACGTCCGGACGGTTGGTCGCGGCGATGACGATGACGCCCTGGCCGGTCTCGAAACCGTCCATCTCGACCAGCAACTGGTTCAGCGTCTGCTCGCGCTCGTCGTTGCCGCCGCCCAGGCCCGCGCCGCGCTGGCGGCCGACCGCGTCGATCTCGTCGATGAACAGGATGCACGGCGCGTGCTTCTTCGCGTTCTCGAACATGTCGCGCACGCGCGCGGCGCCGACGCCGACGAACATCTCGACGAAATCGGAACCCGAGATCGAGAAGAACGGCACCTTGGCCTCGCCGGCGATCGCCTTGGCCAGCAGCGTCTTGCCGGTACCGGGCGAGCCGACCATCAGCACGCCGCGCGGGATCCGGCCGCCGAGCTTCTGGAAGCGCGACGGATCGCGCAGGAACTCGACCAGCTCCTGGACGTCTTCCTTGGCCTCGTCGCAACCGGCCACGTCGGCGAACGTGATGCTGTTGTTCGAGTCATCGAGCATCCGCGCCCGCGACTTGCCGAACGAGAACGCGCCGCCGCGCCCGCCGCCCTGCATCTGCCGCATGAAGAATACCCAGACGCCGATCAGCAACAGCATCGGGAACCACGACACGAAGATGTTGAGCAGCAACGACTGCTCTTCTTCGGGCTTGGCATTGACGGTGACGCCATACTTCATCAGGTCGCCGACCATCCACAAATCGCCCGGCGAATAGACGGCGTACGACTTGCCATCCTTGCCCTTGACCTTCAGGGTCCGGCCCTCGACGGTGACCGCATCGACACGACCGTCCCTGGCCTCGGCCATGAACTGGGAATACGAAATGTCGCTGGTGCGCGATTGCCGTGAATCGAACTGTTTGAAGACCGTGAACAAGACGAAAGCGATCACGAGCCAGATCGCGGCCTTCGAAAACATGCTGTTCACTACGCTGCTCCTTGCAAGAACCCGATCATTCTACTCGCGTGGCTTGAAATCGCGACCGACTTGTGGCTATCGGCTTGATCCTCGTCGTCCATCGCCCCGAAAATCCGCGCGGACCGGGTCGGCGAGAACGGACGCGGCCCCCTGCCGGAGACAGGGAGGCCGGGCGCTACTCGGCTGGTCGTTGCATCGGCAACGACTTGACACCCCGCCCCAAAAGATAGGTTTCCGCGGACTTTTCCCGGGAAGACTTCGGCTTGCGCGCCACCACCCGCTTGAAGTGGCGCTTGAACAACTCGACCAGTTGGCTGTAACCGCTGCCGTGGAAGCATTTGACCAGCAGCGCGCCGTCAGGCTTGAGGTGATCAAGCGCGAAACTCACCGCCAATTCCGCCAGATGCGCCATTCGCGCGGCATCGGCGACCTCGACACCGCTCAGATTGGGGGCCATGTCCGAAACTACAAGGTCCAGCGGCTGCCCCGCGACACGGCGGCCCAATTCGGCGAGAATCTCGTCCTCGCGGAAATCGCCCAGCAGGAACTCGACGTCGGCCACCGGCTCCATCGGCAGGATGTCGAGCGCGAGAATCCGCCCGTTGATGCCGCCCCCCGGCTTGGCCAGGCGCTCGCGCAGCACCTGCGACCAGGCGCCCGGCGTCGACCCCAGGTCGACGACCGTCATCCCGGGGCGGATCAGCTTGTCCTGCGCGTCGATCTCGATCAGCTTGAACGCCGCCCGCGCGCGATAGCCGTGCTTTTGCGCGAGCTTCACGTACGGATCGTTCAGATGCTGGTCCAGCCAGCGCTTGTTGAATTTGTTTTTTGCCATTGTCCGTACCGCCCTGCACTATACGGGCGGGTCGATCGCCCGACGCCGGCTCGCCGGCCCCGAATTCCCTGCTCCGTCTGATACAAGGCCCAATATGTCCGTGCCCCCCAACCCCGCCCCGTCCGATGGCGACGCCGCCGAGGATGCTCCCGCGGCGCTCGATTCGGCCACCCGCAGCGCGCTGCGGGCCCAGGCGCACCACCTGAAGCCGGTCGTGATGATCGGCGAGGCCGGCCTGACCGAGGCGGTGCTGGCCGAGGCGGACCGTGCGCTCACGGCCCACGAGTTGATCAAGCTGCGCGTGCTCGGCGACGATCGCGACGCGCGCGAGTCGATGATGGACGCGCTGTGCCGGCAGTTGGGCTGCTCGCCGGTCCAGTCGATCGGCAAGCTGCTGGTCGTCTGGCGGGCGCGCCCGGACGATGCGCAGGCCGGCTCCACCGGCTCGCCGCGGCGCAAACCGCGCAAGCCGTTGAACAAGAAAAAGGCCGAAGCCCGCGTCGAGCGCAAGCGCAGCGGCGGCACCGCCGCCTCCGTCGCCGCCAAGCCCCGGTCGCCGAGCCCGGCGCGACCGGTGACCCGGTCGACCGCGGCGTCGCGCGGCAACGGCGGGCGGCACTGCGACGGCACGTGCCACGACCACGGCACGCGGCGCTACGACGGCACGTGCCACGACCACGGCACGCGGTACGGCGGCACGCGGTACGACGGCGCCGCGCGGCAAGGCGCTTGCCGGCGGTACGGCCGGATCGGCACGGCGGCGGCGCAGACCGTCCGGCGGCCCGCCGGGTCGGCGGCAACGCGCCCGCCCGGCAGCCAAGCGCTCGCCGGCACGGTCCGCCGGCGGCCTGAAGGCCGTCCGGCCGCGCAGCGCGCAGGCGGCAAGCACCGATCGGCCGGATCGCGGATCGCCGGCGTCGGCCGATCGCGGCGGCCGGGCCGGGCCCGTCCGTCCTGTCCGTTCCGACCCGCCCGGCCCGTTCCGACACGACGGCCGCCCGGACCCGTCCGGCCCGTCCCGACGCCACGGCCGCCCCGACCCGGCGGGACCGTCCCGACGGCCCGGCCGCCCGGACCCGTCCTGTCCGCTCCGATTCCACGACCAGCACACCCACTCGCTCGGCGGCCGAGCGGGCCGCCGCCTGGTTCGACGAAGCGCCGCCGCGCCGCTCGACCGGCGATCGGCCGGCCGGCGCGGGCCGCGCGTCCGTCGCCCGGCCCGCCGCGAATCGGGCCGGCGCCGAAGACCGGAACGCCGGCACCGGGCAAGCCGGCGACCGCCGCCGCGACCGCAGCGGCCGGCCCGCGCCGCGACGCCGGATCGGCGGCCGGCAGCGGACCGCGCGCCAAGCCCCGCGCCGCGACCGGCCCGGGACTCAGGACCCTGGTGCGACTGACGCCCGCCAAGCCCGGCGACTCGAAGAAATGACGCGCGCGCCGGCTCACTCGTAGCGGACGTCCAGCACCTCGTATTCGCGTTCGCCGCCGGGCGCCAGCACGGTGGCGACGTCGCCGGCGACCTTGCTGATCAGCGCGCGGGCGATCGGGCTGGACACCGAGATCTTGCCCTGCTTCAGATCGGCCTCGTCGTCGCCGACGATCTGGTACGTGACCTTGTCGCCGGAGTCCAGATCCTCGAGCTCGACGGTGGCGCCGAACACGACCCGTCCGTCCGCCTCGACCTGCTTCGGATCGATGATCTGCGCGTTGGACAGCTTCGATTCGAGTTCGGCGATCCGTCCTTCGATGAATCCCTGCCGCTCGCGCGCCGCGTCGTATTCGGCGTTCTCGGACAAGTCCCCCTGCGCGCGCGCCTCGGCGATCGCGTTGATCACCGCCGGACGCTCGACCGTCTTGAGCCGGTGCAGTTCTTCCTTCAGCAGTCCGGCGCCGCGCAATGTCAAGGGAATGGTCGCCATCGTTGTGCCCTTTCCTGTTCCGTTCGTAAAAATCCGATACCTGCCGGACGGCGCGCGGCCGTCCGGCATCCCCAAAATCGCTGTCGTTGAATCCCGTCCCGGCCCGCGGCGCGGCGCCGGGGCGCCCGCGCTGACGGCGGGCGCGGCGGCTCAGGC